>JBARKP010000076.1:0-73841 GCA_049801475.1 Methyloceanibacter sp. | reverse complement strand
GAGCCGCAGGACGAGCCGCCGGTGGCGTGGCGGGGTGCGCGCACGTTGACCGGCGCGCCGTAGTGAACATTGGTGCCGAGCACGCTGTAGAAGAACTCGTCGCAGATGGTGATGCCGGTCAGGCTCGCGCCCGCATCGAGCAGGCGCTGAATGACCGGCGCGGTCACTTTCGCCGGCGCCGCGGCTGCGTACCAATCGGGGTTGCCGTTTGCGACCTTGTGACCCTTGATGGCGAACAGGTCCTTGACCATGAAGCTTCGCCCGGCGAGAGGCCCCGAGCTCCTACCCGGCATGGGCTCCTTCAGGGTGTGGGGGACGAGCGCGCCGACCGGATCGTTGACCGAAACCGAGGGCATAGGCGACTCCCTCACATGGGTATTGGTTCTGGCGGGTGAACCCTTGTGGTCACAACGCCATATAACAACGGCGACGAGGCAGGCAATGCTGGAGATGGCGCACGTGCCGAACGCGACGAAAGTGCAGGGCTTACCTGGCACGGTATGGGCGCTCGGCCTCACCTCGCTGTTCATGGACATCTCCTCGGAGCTGATCCATGGGCTCCTACCCCTCTTCCTCGTGCTCGATCTCGGCGCGTCCGCTGCGGTGCTGGGTCTGATCGAAGGCATCGCCGAGGCGACGGCGCAAGTCACGCGCGTTTTCTCTGGTTGGCTCTCCGATGCTCTCGGTCGGCGCAAGGCGCTCACGGTGGCGGGATATGGTCTTGCCGCCGCGACGAAGCCGCTATTTCCGCTGGCAAGTTCGGTTGGGCTCGTGCTGGTCGCCCGCTTTGCCGATCGCATCGGCAAGGGCATCCGCGCCGCGCCGCGTGATGCCCTCATTGCCGATGTCACGCCGCGCGCCCGCCAGGGCGCCGCATTTGGTTTGCGCCAGTCGCTCGACACCATCGGCGCGGTGGTGGGGCCGGCGGCCGCCATCGGCCTCATGTATCTTTTCAGCGATGACATTCGCACCGTGCTCTGGTTTGCGGTGCCCCCGGCGCTGATCGCCGTCGCCATTCTCGTGATGGGCGTGAGCGAAGCGGCGCCCCCGCAGAAACATGAACGGGTGCCGCTCAGGCTGAAGGAAATCGCTCTGCTAGGGCGTCCGTACTGGCTTGTGGTCGGCGCGGGCGCGGTGTTTACGCTGGCGCGATTCAGCGAGGCCTTTCTCGTTCTCCGCGCGCAGAGCGGAGGTCTGGCCATTGGGCTCGCTCCGGCCGTGATCGCGGTGATGAGCATCGTGTTTGCCGCGAGCGCCTATCCTGCTGGGCGAATGCAGGACAAGACGGGGGCGCGTCCGCTGTTGCTCGCGGGCCTCGCTGCCCTGATCGTGGCAGATCTGCTGCTTGGGTTAGGGCAGTCACTTGTCGCCGTCTTCAGCGGCATCGCGCTGTGGGGGCTGCATATGGGACTGACGCAAGGGGTGCTCGCGACCCTCATTGCTTCCTCGGCGCCGAAGCGGTTACGCGGCACGGCCTTCGGCCTCTTCGGCCTCGTCACGGGGCTGTTCAGCCTGCTCGCAAGCATCCTGGCCGGCGTGCTGTGGGTCAGGATCGGCGCGGGCGCGACTTTCGCTGCGGGCGCAGGCTTTGCCGCCGCGGCGCTCCTGGCCTTCCTCTTTCTTGGAGAGGCCAGGGAGGGCCGCGGCTAACCCGCCGCCGGACTTTTTTATTTGTTCCTCTCCGGAACTGTCGCGGCTAGAAGGGTCTCGATGAGCAGCCCTATTCTCTTTCGCAAGATGAACGGCCTCGGCAACGACTTCGTCGTGCTCGATCTTCGGGCGCGTTCCCTTGCACTCGGGCCAGGCGAAGCAGCGGCAATCGCGAACCGGAAGCGCGGCATCGGCTGCGATCAGGTGATCGCGCTCGAGCCCTCGGCGGACGCGGATGCGTTCATGCGCATCTGGAACGCCGATGGCGGCGAGGTGGGCGCTTGCGGCAACGCCGCGCGCTGCGTCGCGGCGCTCCTCGCCGCCGAGCGCGGGAAGCCTCAAGTCAGCATCGAGACGGAGAGCGCGATCCTCGGGGCGCTCGTCAACGAGGACGGCACCGTGACCATCGACATGGGAGTGCCCCGATTCAATTGGGACGCGATCCCGCTTGCGGAACCCTTCCACGATACGAAGCGCATCGAGCTGCAGATCGGCCCGATCGACAATCCGGTGCTGCATTCGCCGTCAGCCGTCAATGTCGGCAATCCGCATTGCATCTTTTTCGTCGAGGATCTCGAGGCGCACGACCTTGCCCGCTTCGGGCCGATGCTCGAGCGTCATCGGCTCTTCCCTGAGCGCGCCAACATCTCGCTCGCCCAAGTCACGGGGCCGGACAGCTTGCGCCTGCGCACCTGGGAGCGGGGCGCAGGGCTTACCGAGGCCTGCGGCACCGCGGCTTGCGCTGCCGCGGTCGCTGCTGTCCGGCGGGGGCTTAACGAGCGCAAGGTGAGGGTGACCCTTCCCGGCGGAGACCTCCTTATCGATTGGCGCGAAGACGACGACCATATCTTGATGACCGGACCTTACGCACTCGACTATGAGGGCACGCTGCCACCGGAGCTCTTGCAGCCGGCACACTCTCCTTCCACGTGAAAGTGTTGGCAGGGTCGCTCCCTCGGATTCGTGTTAGAGGCCGCCAAATGTCGGATTTTGAGATCATCACCTTCGGCTGCAGGCTCAACGCCTATGAATCGGAGGTCATTCGCAAGCATGCCAAGGAGGCGGGCCTCAAGGGCGCGGTGATCGTCAACACCTGCGCGGTCACGCAGGAAAGCGTGCGCCAGGCGCGGCAAGCCATTCGCAAGGCCCGCCGGATGCGCCCCGATGCCAAGATCGTGGTCACCGGCTGCGCCGCGCAAGTCGATCCCGCCGCCTTCGCCGCCATGGAGGAGGTCGACCACGTCATCGGTAATCACGAGAAGACTGAGGCTCGGACGTTTCAGGGGTTCGGCCTCGACGCGACCGAGCGGATCAAGGTCAACGACATCATGTCGGTCAAGGAGACGGCCGGCCATCTGATCGAAGGCTTTGGCACCCAGGCGCGCGCCTATGTGCAGATCCAGAACGGCTGCGACCACCGCTGCACCTTTTGCATCATTCCTTTCGGGCGCGGGCCGTCGCGGTCGGTGCCGGCAGGCAAGGTGGTGGCGCAGGTACGGAAGCTCGTGGAGAACGGCTACGCGGAGATCGTGCTGACCGGCGTCGATATCACGGCCTATGGGGCCGATCTCCCCGGCGACATCACGCTCGGCAAGCTTGTGGCAAAGGTGCTGAAGCTCGTGCCGGAACTGCCGCGGCTCCGGCTCTCCTCGATCGATTCTGTGGAGGCCGACGCCGCGCTGCTCAAGGCCATCGCGGAGGAGGAGCGGCTGATGCCGCATCTGCATCTGTCGCTGCAGGCTGGCGACGACCTTACGCTCAAGCGCATGAAGCGCCGGCATTCCCGCGCGCATGCGGTGAGCTTTTGCGAGGAGGTGCGAGTTTTGCGCCCCGACATGGTGTTCGGCGCCGACCTCATCGCGGGCTTTCCCACCGAGAGCGACGCCATGTTCGCGAACTCGCTCTCGCTTATCGACGATTGCGGGCTCACCTTCCTGCACGTCTTCCCCTTCTCGGCCAGGCCAGGAACGCCTGCGGCCCGCATGAAGCAGCTCAATGGCGCGATCATCGCGCGGCGCGCCGCCGCTTTACGCGAAAAGGGCCTCGAGTCGCTGCGGCGCCATCTTGTGGACGCGAAAGGGCGTCACATTCGGGTGCTGATGGAGAGCGAGGGCCGAGGCCGCGCGGCGGACTTCACGCCGGTGAATATTGCGGCGAACCAAGGCCCGGGCACGCTGATCGACGCTGTGGTCGGCGGCCATGACGGTAGCGCTCTCGTTGCGAGGATGCGGCCATGAGCGGAAGCGGCAAGACTCTCGGGTTTTTTCAGCGGTTGTTTGGCTTGGGTCCGAAAGAGCCGCCCAAACAGGAACCCCCTGCTCAAAAGCCCGCGAAGCAAGAACCGCCTGCTTCGAAACCGTCGAAGCAGGAACCTCCCGAGCGCCAACGCCCCTCGAAGAAAGCCGAGGGCGCCAATGCTCCGAAGAAATCTCGGGCGCCGAAAGCGCGAGATCGCGCCTCGGAACGGCAGAAGCAAACAACCAACGCGGCGAGCGGCCTAACCAAAAGCAAAGCACTGCCGCCAGCCGGACCTACCGCTCCCCCAGGAGTCCGTCCTCCCGACGAAAGAACGCCCGGGTCCCGAAAGAAGGGCACCCCGGATGACAAGCCTCGGGCGGAAAGCGCTGGCGCCAAGCGGAAGCCGTCAGCCGAGTCGGCGGCGGCAACGCCGCCGCCGCAGGGACCGCATATGGCTCCGACCGAGGGGACGCCTTCGGAGGAAGGCGCCGGACCGACGGCCCCATCCACTGAAGGCGAGCCGGAGGACGAAGAAAAGCCTAAGTCGGCGACGTCGGCGAACAGGGGGCAACCGACGCAAGGCTGGATGGCGCGCCTCGGTCAGGGGCTCGCGCGAACCTCCACCGCGCTCGGCTACAACCTCGCCTCCGTCCTTAGCCGGCGCAAGCTCGACGAGGAGACGCTGGACAAGCTTGAGGACGCGCTGATCAAGGCCGACCTCGGCGTTACCATGGCCTCCCGCATCAGGTCGGCAATCGCGGCAACGCGTCATGAGCGCGGGATCTCGCCGCATGGGTTACGCGAGGTACTTGCCGCCGAGATCGCCAAGGTGCTCGGACCCGTGGCCAAGCCCTTTGACCTAGTCCCCGGCGCTCATCCCCATGTGATCCTCCTGGTCGGCGTGAACGGCACCGGCAAGACCACGACGGCAGCCAAGATGGCGCATCAATTCATGCGCTCCGGCTCGACCGTCATGCTGGCGGCGGCGGACACGTTTCGCGCCGCTGCAATCGATCAGCTGAAAGTTTGGGGGGAACGCGTCGGCGCCGAAGTGGTCGCCAAGGGCGTCGGCGCCGACCCGGCCGGCGTCGCCTACGGGGCGCTGGAGCGCGCGAAGGCGGAGGGGCGCGACGTGCTCATCATCGACACGGCGGGGCGCCTGCAGAACAAGGCCGATCTGATGGGAGAGCTCGCCAAGATCGTGCGCGTGCTTAAGAAGCTCGATGCAGCCGCTCCCCATAGCGTCGTGCTCGTGCTCGACGCCACCACCGGGCAGAACGCCCTCAACCAAGTGCAGATTTTTCAGGAGATCGCCGGCGTATCGAGCCTGGTCGTGACCAAGCTCGATGGCACCGCCCGCGGCGGCATTCTCGTGGCCATCGCCGAGCGCTTCGGCTTGCCGGTGAACGCCATCGGCGTCGGCGAAGGCGTCGACGATTTGCAAGCCTTCGATGCGGAAGACTTTGCCCGCGCCATCGCGGGTCTCGACACCAAAAATGCCGCGGCAGCCTGAAGCCACGCCTCCCATGCCGCCACAGAGCGCCCTGGCGACCGGTGCCGCGCTTGCGGCGAAGCTCGCCATCGAGCTTGGACCCTTGCTCGTCTTCTTCGGCGCTAATGCGGCCGCCGGCATCTATGTGGCGACGGCGGCATTCATGCTCGTGACGCTGATCGCGCTTGCGGTTGCCTGGTGGCGCTATCACAAGCTGCCGGTCATGCCGCTCGTCAGCGGCGCCGTCGTGCTGGTCTTCGGCGGCCTCACGCTTTATCTGCGTGACGAGACCTTTATCAAGCTGAAGCCCACCATTGTGTATCTGGTATTTGCCGTGCTGCTTGGGGCCGGCCTCCTGCTCAAGAAGCCGGTGCTCGAGCTTCTCCTCGGCCCCGTGTTCAATCTCACCGAGCCGGGCTGGCGCAAGCTGACGGCGCGGTGGGCGTGCTTCTTCATCGCCTTGGCGGTCGTCAATGAGGTTGTGTGGCGCAATGTCTCGACCGACGTCTGGGTGAGTTTCAAAGCCTTCGGCTTCCTGCCACTCACCTTCCTTTTCGCGCTCGCCCAGATGCCGCTCATGCAACGCTACAGCGAGCCCTCGGACCGCGGCACCGGGACGGAGCTTCCTGACGAGCGGCCCGGCCCCTAAGAGAGCCTTAAGCCTGTCCCGAGCGTTAACCGGCCCCGCGTCTTGCGTGCGCGATTCGCCGCACCGATATGTGCAACGACAGGTGCAATTTTCACCCAATCGTGACTGGATAGATGACTGGCGGCGCACGTAACTCTGTCGATCGCTGCAACCTCACGTTTGCTGACCGCGTTATCAAGTAGTAAGAAAGTGTGGAAAACGCCCCAAAGGGCCGAAGCATAGGCAAGAGGCACTGCACATTTTGCGGGAAAAGGCTGGCCTTCAGGATGGCGTCCAAAAGTGGGAATCAACTGGAGCGTTCGGCGGTCCATTTGATCCATCGCGCCGGCCAATGCGCCACGGATATTTTCCAGGTTGAGGCTCGCGCCAGCGGTCTGACGCCGCGCCAATTCGCCGTGCTCATGACCACTGCCGAGGCGGAGGGGCTGACCCAGACCGACCTCGTAGAGCGCACAGGGATCGACAGGTCGACCCTTGCCGACATTGTCGCGAGGCTGCTCGCGCGCGGGCTCATCCAGCGGCGCCGCGCCAAGGAGGACGCGAGGGCTTACGCCATCAAGCTCACGGCTCAGGGTTGGAAGGGCCTACGCGACGCCGAGCCTGGCGCTGTGGCGGCCGATTCGCGACTCCTTGCTGCGTTGCCGCCGGCCAAGCGGCAAGAGTTCCTCGACTCCCTCGATCTGATCGTGACGTCCACGCGTAAGTAACGCGCTCGCGCCTTCGTCATTCCAGACCCAACCGGCTGTCATCGTTCTCCCCGGGCTCGACCCGGGGATTGACCGGGCGATCCAGCAACCACCGACGGAATTCTTTCGCGCCTCGCGCGGCTAGCCTTGAGGCTTAGTGCTGAGCTGCTCGACCAAAGGCAGCAGCTTCTCCCGGATCGCTTCCTCGGTAAGGGGACCCACATGGCGGTAGGCGATCTTGCCGTCGCCGGTGATCACATAGGTCTCGGGCACGCCATAGACGCCCCAGTCGATGGCGACGCGCCCCGATCGGTCGGCGCCGACGCGGCTATAGGGATTGCCGTAGCGGCCGAGGAACCGCCGCGCCGCCGCGGGATCGTCCTTGTAGCTGATGCCGTAGAGGCGCACCCCAGGTTGTTTGGCGAGCTCCATGAGCAGAGGGTGCTCTTCGTGACAGGGCACGCACCACGATGCCCAGACATTGACGATCGTGGGCTGGCCGCTTGCAAGATCCGAGGCTCCGAAGCCCTCGACCCCGGCATTGTCGACGGCAAGCCCTTCGACGGACGGCAGGGTAAAAAGTGGCACAGGCTTGCCGACCAGCGCCGAGGGCAGACGGGATGGGTCGTCGCTATGCAGCGCGAACCAGAAAAGGCCGGCGAGACCTGCAAAGATGAGGAGCGGAAGCGCAAGCCCCCATTGCCGCCAGAAAGACCGTGGCATGGCGGCGGTCATGATTTGGATTTCCTGGCGGAGGATTTCGCCTGGCTTGCCTTAGCGGGCGGCCTCGCCACTTCTGGGTTCGCCGCGCGTGGCTTTGCCGAGCGTCGCGTGATGCCTTGACGTTCAAGTTCGGCGATAAGCCGCCGCTGCCGGCGGTCACCTTGCACGATGACAAGCACAAGCGCGGCGACGGCAAGGACGGTCACCCCATAGGCTGCCCAGATGAAAACCGCGTGGGGGCCGAGATCGGGCATGGAGGCGAGCGTTCGGCTCAAGCCATCGTGGCGCGCGCGACATGCGCCTGACGAAGGGCGTGTACGCGGCGGCGCAGGATCTCGGCGCGCATGGCGATGAGGTGCAAGAGCACGAACAACAGGGTAAAGCCGGCCGCCATGACAAAGAGGGGGGTGAGGAGAGAGGGGTCGATGGTCGGGGCCCCCGCGCGGAAGATGCTTGCCGGCTGGTGCAGGGTGTTCCACCACTCCACCGAGAATTTGATGATCGGTACGTTGATGAAACCGACGAGTGCGAGGATGGCGGCGGCGCGGGCCGCGCGGCCCGGCTCCTCAATCGCCTGCCAGAGCGCGATGAGCCCGAGATAGAGCAGGAAGAGCACGAGCATCGAGGTAAGCCGCGCGTCCCAGACCCAATAGGTGCCCCACATCGGCTTGCCCCAGAGCGAGCCCGTGACGAGGGCGATGAAGGTGAAGGTGGCGCCGATCGGCGCGGCGGTCTTGGCGGCAACGTCGGCGAGGGGGTGGCGCCAAATAAGCGAGCCCAGGCTTGCGATCGCAATCAGCGTGTAGCCGAACATGGCGAGCCAGGCGGCGGGCACGTGGAGGAACATGATCTTGACGGTCTCGCCCTGCTGATAGTCGGGGGGCGCCACGAAGAAAGCGAGGTAGAGGCCGACGCCGAGAAGCAGGAAAGCGAGGGGTGCGAGCCCCGGGATAACGCGGCCGGCGAGGGCGAGGAAACGCGTCGGATTGGCGAGGCTCGGCATGGTCTTGGTCTAGTTGGTTTGGCGGGGCGGCGCAATCGTGACGGATGTTTCGGTCGCCTGGAGACTCGTCCGTTTTTCCTGCTCCCCCCTTGCGGGGGGACACGCTCGGGCTTTGCCCGAGCGAAGGGGGGTTAGCAGCAAATACTGCGAAGGATGAGTCTTAGATTGAACACCCCTCCTTAGCCCTCCCCCGCAAGGGGGGGGAGGGGAGAACAGGCTGCATTGCTCTGCTCTGATCGCGGTTGCCTAATTGCTGGAATTACCGCAGCGCCGCGCGCAAGGCGGCAGCCGCGGCGATGGGCGCGAGCACGATGCTCGCAAGGCTCAGCGCGCAGAGCATGAGGAAGGGCGGCCAGGGCGACGCGGGTCCAACGCTTGCCGCGGACACTGCGGCCACGCCGAAGATCAGCACCGGTACGTAGAGGGGCAGTACGAGGAGAGCGAGCAGCACGCCGCTCCGTCGCAAGCCCAAGGTCAGGCTCGCGCCGATAGCGGCGACGAAGCTCACGGCGGGCGTCCCCGCAAGCATGGTGAGCACAAGCAGGGGAAATGCGTCGATCGGCAGGTTGAGGAGCAGCCCGAGGAGAGGTGCGAGCAACGCCAGGGGAACCCCGGTCGTGACCCAATGAGCGAGGCTCTTCAGTGCGGCGACGAGAGGCAGCGGCAGCGGGCCCATCGTCAACACGTCGAGAGTGCCGTCTTCGCAATCGTTGTGGAAGATGCGGTCGGCGGACAAGAGGCCCGCGAGCAGGAGCGCCACCCACAGGACGCCGGGGGCGATGCGAGAAAGCAGGTTTAGGTCGGGCCCAAGCCCCAAGGGCGTGATGGCGACGACGACGAGGTAGAAGCCAAGCGCGGTGCCGATGGTGCCGCCCTCGCGCCAGGCGAGGACCACGTCGCGGCAGAAGAGCGCCCAAGCGGCCTTCACGGCAATTGCTCCCCGGCGAGCGCAAGCTCTTGTGTGAAACGCACCTTCAATGGCGTGTGGCTCGCCACGACGGCAATGCCCCCTTGCGCAAGATGACGGGCAATTGCTTTGCCGAGCATCTTGACCGATTGGGCATCGAGCGAGACCGACGGCTCGTCGAGGAGCCAGATCGGCCTCGGGGCAGCGAACAGGCGGAGGAGCGCAAGCTTCCGCTTCTGTCCCGCCGAGAGCAGCCCGGCTGGAAGCTCGGCGAAGCTCGCAAGCCCAAACATCCGCAGGCCGTCTTCCAGGCCGGAGCCGTTGCCGCCGAGGAAGTCGGCCCAAAAGCGCACATTCTCGCGCAGCGTAAGCGCGCTCTTGATCCCGTTGGCATGGCCCACATAGTTACAAAGCTCGGGAAGCGGCAGGTGCGGATCTTTGCCTTCGAACGCCCCCGCCTGCAACGGCAACAATCCAGCGATCAACCGCAACAGGCTCGTCTTGCCGGCGCCGTTCGGGCCCGTCACGAGCAGGGACTCGCCTGATTTCAAGCTGAAGCTCAGCTTCTCGAACAGGAGTCTGCCACCACGCTGGCAGCTGATCGCATGGGCGGCGAGACTGATGTCTTGAGGCATTTGCCCGGAATCTGCGCAAGTAGAGACGAAGAGAAGCAAGGCAGGCCAGCGTGTCGCGGCGCGCGAGCGCCTACTCCCGCATTGTCACGTCGCCGCAAGCGCTCTTATATAGACGCGAGCGCGCCTCCAATAGTCCGGTATGCTTTTACGAGAGGCCGGGGCGACACGGCCGGCGCGCCTCCCGCCAAGCGATTGGCTACGCCTTTGCATGTCGTCTGCATGTCGCCCAGTTCGCACAAGATGGGCTAGCGCTCGAGGAGACCCTAGTTGATATCGGTAGCGGAGACCTCGCTCGACAGCTTAAATTGCCGGCGGACGCTGAAAGTCGGGAGGC
Organism: Methyloceanibacter sp.; assembly: GCA_049801475.1. Taxonomy (GTDB): domain Bacteria; phylum Pseudomonadota; class Alphaproteobacteria; order Rhizobiales; family Methyloligellaceae; genus Methyloceanibacter. The sequence goes on along the minus strand of JBARKP010000076.1, from coordinate 63,524 downwards.
GTCGCTACGACTATTACAGCCTGAAGGAGGCGGAGGCGAACGGCCTTGCCGATATCGGGCTCTTGCCCTTCTCGCTCAAGGTGCTGCTCGAAAATCTGCTGCGGCACGAGGACGGGCGCACCGTCACCGCCGACGACATTCGCGGCATCGCGCTTTGGCTCGTGGAGCGGAGAAGCGACCGTGAGATCGCCTTCAAGCCGGCGCGGGTGCTGATGCAGGACTTTACCGGCGTCCCCGCCGTGGTCGATCTTGCCGCCATGCGCGACGCGATGCGCGCGCTTAATGGTGACCCTTGCAAGATCAATCCGCTGGTTCCGGTGGACCTCGTCATCGATCATTCGGTGATGGTCGACGCCTTCGGCACGGGGCAAGCGTTCCACACCAATGTGGAGAAGGAATATGAGCGGAACGGCGAGCGCTATGCCTTTTTGCGCTGGGGGGCCGGCGCATTCGACAATTTTCGCGTGGTGCCGCCGGGCACGGGCATCTGCCACCAGGTTAACCTCGAATATCTGTCTCAAACCGTACGGAGCAAAAAGCAGAACGGCGACGCCATGCTCGCGTTCCCCGATACGCTCGTCGGCACTGACAGCCACACCACCATGGTGAATGGCCTCTCCGTGCTCGGCTGGGGCGTCGGCGGTATCGAGGCCGAAGCCGCCATGCTCGGGCAGCCGATCTCCATGCTGATACCTGAGGTGGTGGGCTTCCGTGTTACTGGGAAGCTCAAGGAAGGCGTCACCGCAACCGATCTCGTTCTCACCGTGACCGAGCGGCTCAGGCGTGCGGGCGTCGTCGGCAAGTTCGTGGAGTTTTATGGGCAGGGGCTCGACAATCTCCCGCTCGAGGACCGCGCCACCATCGCCAATATGGCCCCGGAATATGGGGCCACATGCGGCTTCTTCCCCATCGACCAGGAAACCCTCAACTATCTCGAGGCCACCGACCGAAAGGCTTCGCGCATTGCGCTGGTCGAGGCCTATGCCAAGGAGCAGGGACTGTTCCGCGACGCGGAGACGGAAGACCCCGTCTTCACCGAGACGATCGCGCTCGATCTTGCCGAGGTGGAGCCGTCGCTCGCTGGACCGAAGCGCCCGCAGGACCGCGTGCCGCTCGCACGCGCGGCGAGCGCCTTCGCCGAGGCGCTCGACAAGGAATATGGCAAAGCCGAAGAGGCGGGGAAAAGGGTGCCGGTGCCGGGCAGGAACTTCGACCTCGGCCATGGCGACGTGGTCATCGCCGCCATCACCTCCTGCACCAATACTTCAAATCCCTTCGTGATGGTGGCCGCCGGCCTCATCGCCCGCAATGCCGTGAAACGCGGGTTGCAGGTGAAGCCCTGGGTCAAGACGTCGCTCGCACCGGGCTCTCAGGTGGTGACCGACTATCTGGAGAAGGCGGGATTGCAGCGGGATCTCGACGCGCTCGGATTCAACCTCGTGGGCTATGGCTGCACTACCTGTATCGGTAATTCCGGACCGCTGCCTGAGGACATCTCGAAGACCATCCACGAGCAGGGGCTCGCGGTCGCCTCCGTGCTTTCCGGCAACCGCAATTTCGAGGGCCGGGTCAATCACGACGTGCGCGCCAACTATCTCGCCTCGCCGCCTCTCGTGGTGGCCTACGCGCTCGCGGGATCCGTCATGGTCGACCTCGCCACCAATCCGCTTGGGACCGACGCGGGCGGCGAGCCCGTCTATCTCAAGGACATCTGGCCTTCTTCCAAAGCGATCGCCAAGCTTGTGCGCAAGGCGGTGAAGCGGTCGATGTTCCGGCGGCGCTACGGCAACGTCTTCGAGGGCGATGAGGAATGGCAGGCGATCCAGATCAAGGGCGGTCTCACTTATGATTGGGACGGAAACTCCACCTATGTGCAGAACCCGCCCTACTTCGCCGACCTCTCCGCCACGCCAGCGCCAGTGACGGACATTGTCGACGCGCGCATCCTCGGCCTCTTCCTCGATTCGATCACCACCGACCACATCTCGCCCGCCGGCTCGATCCGCCACAACAGCCCGGCGGGGCATTACCTCACCGAGCATGGCGTGGCCCTGCACGACTTCAATTCCTACGGCTCGCGGCGAGGCAATCACGAGGTGATGATGCGTGGCACCTTCGCCAACACGCGCATCAAGAACATGATCGTCAAAGGCATGGAGGGCGGCGTCACGCTCCATTACCCCTCGGCCGAGGCCATGAGCATCTACGACGCCGCGATGCGCTATGGACGCGAAGGCGTGCCGCTCGTGATCTTCGCCGGCACGGAATACGGCACGGGCTCCTCGCGCGACTGGGCGGCCAAGGGCACGCGGCTGCTCGGCGTGCGGGCGGTGATCGCCGAGAGCTTCGAGCGCATCCACCGTTCGAACCTGATCGGCATGGGGGTGTTGCCGCTCATCTTTGCCGAGGGCATGTCCTGGCAATCGCTCGAGCTTGTGGGCGACGAGACGGTCAGCTTGCGGACGTTAAGCGAGATCAAACCAGGGCAGTGGATCGAGGCCGACATCACCTACGCCAACGGTGACAAGCGCGCCGTGCCGTTGCGCGCGCGTATCGACACCTTCGATGAGCTAGATTATTTTCGCAATGGCGGCATCCTACATTACGTGCTCCGTTCGCTCGCGAGAGATGCCGCTTGACCTGCGTCAATGCTACGCGGTCTTTCCGTCTCTGAGCGCTTGGCGCGGCGTAACCGGTCACCGAGTTGTGACCCATTCTTGAACGTTTTTGCTCAGAACTTTGGGCCCGTTCCTGCATTGTAAGGGCCATGAGGCGCCTCCTTCCCGCATGCGCCCTCGCAGCGCTCGCGGCTACCACATTTGTTGGATCAGGCATCGCAGGTCCTGGCCCGAAATGGGCCGGCCCGCACACCGCCGTGATCGAACTGTTCACGAGCCAGGGCTGCTCGTCCTGTCCGCCGGCAGATGCTCTGCTCGGGCGGCTGGTCGATCGGCCGGGCTTGGTCGCGCTCTCCTATTCCGTCGACTATTGGGACTATCTCGGTTGGCGCGACACGCTCGCTAGCGCCGCCAATAGCCAGCGGCAGCGCGAATATGCGCGGACGCGCGGTGACGGCCGGGTCTACACACCGCAGATGGTGGTGGATGGCGTCACCCATGTGAACGGTAGCGACGAGGAGGCGATCAAGGCCGCGTTGGCGGCGGCCGAAGTGAGGCTCGGACACGTCAAGGTGCCGGTCAGTATGCGTGACGAGGGCGATACCTTGGTCATCGACGTCGGCGCGGCGCCCGAGCAATCTGACACGCGCGAGGCCACGATCTGGCTCGCCGTCGCCAAGGAATTGGAGAAGGTCACCATCGCGCACGGCGAGAACCGCGGGCGCGAGCTTAGCTACCATCATCCGGTGCGCGAGCTGACCCCGATCGGGATGTGGCATGGCGAGGCGATGACGCTCCGATTGCCGCTTAAGGACCTCAAGACCATGGGTGGCGCTTGCCTGTTTACGCTGCTGCAGGTGGAGGATGCCGGGCCCATCCTCGGAGCCGCAGAGTTCGAGCCGTAGAGCGTCGTCTCGGCTGTTTTTCCCCGCTTCGCGCATCGTTCCGAGCTGAGAGCGCCCGCAACACAAAACGGGCCGGAGGGCCGGCCCGCTGCAGCGTTCACGGGAAAACGATCTATGGGAAAAAATGAGCCAATGAAATGGCCCGGTCCGAGAAGAAGACCCCGGGGGGCTGGGGGGCTGAGATATCCGAAGCCTCTACCTGGACCGGGCCGAGAGGCAACATTGCCATCATACGGTTCTTTGGGGCGTGCCAAAGGCTGAACTTGGGCAGAACGGTGATTTGTGTTTCAATATGTTACAGAACGTGTAAGCCGGCATTTGTTTGAATTTCCGCGGAGCCCAAGTCATCATGAAGGTTCCGTTACAGGAGGCGCGCGTTTGAGCGAAACCGAGCCCATAGTCTTGCCGCTGGCCCGCAAGGCCGGCGGCCACGTACATCATGCCGAGGGGACGCCCCGGCGCGGCGGGATTGCCTTCGACCGCCAAGAGTTGTCTCAAATCCTGAATGTTTATGGGCGCAAGGTCAGAAGCGGTGAATGGCGCGATTACGCCATCGACACCTTGCGCGAGAAGGCCGTGTTCTCCGTGTTCCGGCGCGCGACGGAGTGTCCGCTTTACCGTATCGAGAAGGCACCCAGGCTATCCCGCCGGCAGGGGGCCTATAGCGTGGTGGCGGCGACCGGCTTGATCCTCAGGCGGGGCCATGATCTCGCCCGCGTGCTCAGGGCGCTCGACCGAGGATTACGCCTCGTCGAGTGCTAGGGCGGTACCCTACTCTGGCGCCGGCACGGCAAACCAATCGAGGTCAGGAGCCGTGAAAAAAGCAAAGGCCCCGGCTAGAGGCCGGGGCCTTGTCTTGTGCCCGTTAGCTCTGGCTTAGCGGCGGTCGCCGAACAGCTGCAGCAGCATCATGAACAGGTTGATGAAGTCGAGATAGAGCCGGAGCGCTCCCATCACCGCCTTGCGGCCGGCGACGGTTCCGTCGTCGCCGACATAGTACATCTCCTTGATCTGCTGCGTGTCGTAGGCGGTGAGCCCGGCGAAGATCAGCACGCCGATGACCGAGATCGCAAATTGCAGCGCCGAGGACGCCAGGAACAGGTTCACCAGCATCGCAATGATAATGCCGATCAGGCCCATGAACAGGAAGGAGCCCCACGCCGACATATCCCTGCTCGTGGTGTAGCCGTAGAGGCTGAGCGCGCCGAACGACGCCGCGCTGATAAAGAAGACGCGCGCGATGCTCGCATGGGCATAGACGAGGAAAATCGACGCGATGGATAAGCCCATGAGGGCAGCGAAGACCCAGAAGGCGATCTGGGCACTGCCGAGGCTCATAGCGTTAATGCGCGCCGACAGAAAGAACACCATGGCGAGCGGCGCGAAAATAACCACCCATTTGAAGGCGCTCGCAAAAATGAAGGTGCCGAAGGAGGTCAGCTGCAACCCCGCATCGGACGGCACGACGGCCATGGAATAGGTCATGTAAGCGACCAAGCCCGTGATCGCTACACCGATGGCCATGTAGTTGTAGACGCGGAGCATATAGGCGCGCAGGCCCTGGTCGATCACGCCGGTCTCGGCGCGCCCGACCGTCGCTCCTTGCGCGTAACGTCTGTCTAAATCCGCCATTGATGGTCCTTTCAGCCTTGCTGCTCGAATTCGTTCCCGAAAAATACTTTGCTACCAAATATGGGTGTTCGCCTCGGGCGGCGCAAGACGAGTTGGGGCTTGCTGGCCAGGTCCGGCCGCGATTTTGGACCCCTATTTTCCTCTTAGATAGGGAGCGGCCTTGGCCGACAGCACCCGCCAGGTGGCGACGGCGCCGACGCCGAGCACGAGGGCAAGGGCGAGCAGCACCGTCTCGGCCGCAGCTAGTCCCGAAAAGACGAACTTCACCTCGAACACCCATTTGCAGAGCGCCCAGGCCGTGGCCGTGCCGGCGGCGAGCGCCAGCACGGCGGTGGCAAACCCAAGCAGGCCGAATTCGAGGAGCTCTGCGCGGACGATGCGCCCGCGCGTGGCGCCGAGGGTCTTGTAAAGCACGGCCTGGTATTTCCGTCTCTGCTGGCTTGCGGCCACGGCGCCGGCCAGCACGAGCGTGCCGATCAGCAGCGTCACGCCCGCGGTCATGCGAATCGCGGTCATGACCTTCTCCAACAGGTCCTGGGCCGCGTCGACGATGTCGCCGACTTTGATGGCCGTAACCAGCGGAAAGCGGTCGGCGAGCGACTGAATGAGCTTCGCCTCGCGCGCCGGCCCGGTGGTCTTCGGCAGCTCGAGCGTGGTCAGCACGCGGTGGGGCGCTTCCACCAACGTATTCGGCGAGAACACCATGACGAAGTTGATGGCAAGCGATTCCCAGTCGATCTTGCGGAAGCTCGCGATGCGGGCCTCGACGTTGCGGCCGAGGACATTGACGGTGACGGAATCTCCGAGCTTTAATCCGAGCCCGCGGGCGGCCTCGGCGTCGAAGGAGACGAGCGGCGGACCGGCATAGTCTCTAGGCCACCAGCTTCCTTCGACGATGGTGGAGCCGTCGGGGACCTTACTGGTATAGGTGAGGCCGCGGTCGCCGCTCAGCACCCAGCGGTTATCCGGAGATGCCTCGACCTTCTCGGCCGGCACTCCGTTCAACGCTACGATGCGGCCGCGCAGCATGGGAGCGTCGGCGAGCCTGGCGTCGGGCTCGACCGACATTGCCGTGTCGCGGAAGGCAGCGAGGTCGTTGGCGTCAACGTCGAGGAAGTAATAGGCCGGAGCCTCGACCTGAAGATTGTCCTCGAACTCCGCCATCAAGGACCGGTCGATCAGCGCGATGGCGACGAGGAAGCCAAGCCCGAGCCCGAGGGAGATGGCGACTTGGCCGGCTATGGAGCCCGGTCCCGCAATACTCGCCAGCGCCACAGCCAATGCCGGCGGCTTGGAATGGCGGAACCTTGCCGCGAGCCCTTGCAACGCCCAGCCGAACCCCCATAGCAGCAGGAAGCCCGCGACGATGCCTACGGAGATCGAGGCGGTGATGACCCGTTCCTCAGAAGCGGCGAGGGCCAAGCCAAAGAGCGCGACGCCGCTTGCGGCCGCCGCGGCGATGAATCTCAGGGGCGGCCGTTGCTGCTCGTCCGTCAGATTCGCGCGCATGAGCACGGCAGGGGGAACGACGCTCGCGCGCCCTAGAGGCAGGAGAACGAACAGGAGCATGGTCAGAAGACCCGCGGCGGCGGCGGTCAGCAGCGACCATGGATGCGGCTCGATCGCAAGCACAATTGGCAGGGCGTCGGCATAAATCGCGGCCATCAGGGCGGGGGTGAGGGCGCCCAGGATGAGACCGAGCGCGATGCCGAGGCTCGCGAGCAGGAGCGCCTGGATCAGGTAGACCGCGAGCACAAGCCGGCTCGACGCACCGAGGCATTTGAAGATGGCGATCACCTCCCGCTTCTTCGCCATGTAGCTCCCGATGGCGTTGCCCACGCCAATGCCACCGAGCAGCAGCGCCGCCAAGCCTACGAGACTGATGAATTGGGTGAAGCGCTGCGCCTCTCTGCGGATCGAGGGAGCGGGATCGGTCCAGTCATTGATGCTGAAGCCGCTCTCGGGAAATTTGCTTTCGATGCCGAACCGGGCCGTGTTCAGGGCCGTCTTGTCGTCGCCGCGCTGCCCAGCAAGCTTGAGGCGGTAGATCCAGCGGATAAGGCTTCCGGGCAGCACGAGGCCGGTGCGATCGAGCGTGTCGAGAGACATGAGCAGCCTCGGACCGTAAGCGAGCCGATCGGCGAGCCGGTCAGGTTGCGCGCCGAGAACCCCGCCGATCGTTACCGTGGCGTCGCCGATCGAAAGCGTGCTGCCGATCCCGACATTGAGACGTTCGAGCAGCGCCCGCTCCACTACCACCACGCCTGGCTCTCGCCATGACGTGCCAGCGCCCGAGGGCTCGGTGATGGCGACGTCGCCATAGAGTGGGTAGGCGCCGTCGACGGCCTTGACCTCGACGAGCGCGCTCTTGCCGCTCGCGAGTCTGGCCATGGCGCGGAGGCTTGCCGACTCGCTGATCAGGCCTTCGGCGTCGAGCGCCGCGCGCTCATCGGCGGTGGTACGCCGGTGAACCCGCTCGAAGGAGAGATCGCCGCCCACGAGCAGGCGCCCTTGCCGCGCCAGCGCCTCATCGAACGAGGCCCCGAGCGAGCCGATAGCGGCGACCGCAGCGACACCGAGGGCGATGCATAGTACGAAGACGGTGAGGCCGCCGGCATCGGCGCGGAGCTCGCGAAAGGCGATGGCGAGCGCCAGCGGCAGCCGTAGGCTGCGTCCTGGCGGTGGCGAGGTAAGGCTCGCAGCGGTCACGACGCGGAGGCGCGGCGCTTGGCGCCGGCGCTCGCAATGCGGCCATCGGCGAGGCTGACGATACGGTCGCAGCGCTTGGCAAGCGCGCGGTCGTGGGTGATGAGGAGGAGGGTGGCACCGGTCCGCTCCTTCAGCGCAAAAAGAAGGTCCATGACTCCGGCGCCGGTCGTGAGGTCGAGATTGCCAGTGGGCTCGTCGGCGAGAATGAGAGAGGGCCTCGGAGCAAGCGCACGTGCCATGGCGACTCGCTGCTGCTCGCCGCCGGAGAGCTGCCCCGGAAAGTGGGTCTCCCGATGGGAAAGCCCGACTTCGGCAAGGGCCGCCCGTGCCGCGTCAAACGCATCGTCGCGATCGAGGAACTCAAGCGGCAGCGCCACGTTCTCAAGTGCCGTCATGGTGGGCACCAGGTGGAAGGATTGGAAGACAATCCCGATATTGGCGGCACGGAGACGCGCGAGGTCGTCCTCGTCAAGGGTGCTGAAATCGGCGCCTAGCACCGAAACGCGACCTGCCGTGGCGCGCTCGAGTCCGGCGATGACCATGAGCAGGGTCGATTTGCCGGAGCCGCTGCGGCCCACCACGGCGATCGACTCGCCGGCAGCCACGCCGAGGTCGAGCCCCCGCAGAATGGCAACGGGGCCGGCGCGTGAGGGGAGGGTCACATGCACGGCTTCCAGCCGGATGGCGGGGGGATGAGGGTGTTTCAGGGGCTGATCCATGGAATCAGGTCGCGCTCCTCACATGGCACGGAGGCGTGCAATAAAGAAGGGCAAAGAGGTCCAAAAGATGAAACGAGGCGTGTCGGGAGTGGTGGCTGTTGCTGCAGGGGTTTGGCTTGCAGCGTCGGTGCTGCATGCAAATGCGGCCGGGGCGCGCGAGCCCGTGATCGTCGCCTTCGGCGATAGTCTGACGGCAGGATTAGGGCTTGCCCCGCGCGAGGCCTTCCCGGCGCAGCTCGAAGAGGCACTCCGCAAGGGTGGCCAGGAGGTGAAGGTGGTCAATGCCGGCGTCTCGGGGGACACGGCGGCAGCGGGACTGGCCAGGCTCGATTGGGCGATGCCCCCCGACGCGAGCGCCGTCATCATCGAGCTTGGGGCCAACGACGCGCTACAGGGGTTAGACCCGCAAGCAACCAAGGCGGTGCTCGAGAAGATCATCACGCAGGTGCAGGCGCGCGGGCTTCCCATCCTGCTCGCCGGCATGGAAGCGCCGCGCAATATGGGCAAGGACTATGTGGAGGCGTTCAGCGCGCTCTACCGGGATCTCGCCGCGCGCTACAATCTCGTCTTCTATCCCTTCTTCCTCGACGGCGTTGCCCTCGATGAGACCCTTACGCTCGACGATGGGATGCACCCCAATGCGCAGGGCATAGCGCGCATCGTCGAAGGCATCATGCCCAAGGTCGAGGAGCTGTTGGCGCGCGTCACGGCCAAGGGGTAGGTCTCAACACCTGCACATAACGGCACCGTTCGGCAACATGGTGCAGCAACCCATGCCTGGCTTGTCGACCTCTGTCTTGCTCAGATCAGGCGGTGCCGAAGCTTCAGGAGCGCTTTGACCGCCGCCTTGCTCTGGTGCGGCCGTGCTGGCCTCAGGCGAAGCCGGCGTGCCTTCTGGTGCCATGGCGTCCACGGCGAGGATGATTGCGGCTGGCGCCGCCCCATGCATCTGGATTGGTCCCGCGCCCGCCGCCAAGACGATAGCGATCACTGTTGCCAAGGCTCGCATGTGGTCCTCCTTCTCGCCGTCATGACCAAAGCGTTCGCGCTAGCATAACAGCAGGCCCGCTCACTGCCCAGGCAGCCGCGGCTGGCTCAGCGCGTGCCGGCCTGAGAGTAGGCGCAGGCGCTAGGCGTCGACCAGAAGCTCGAACCCGCCATAAACCATGCGCTTGGCGTCGCGATCGGCCCGCGACTTGAACACCATCCAGGATAAGACCACCGTTTCGCAGGGCTTGAGCTTGACGCTGCGCGGGAATGACGTCAGCTTTCCCACCGTGACATCGTCGGCGACGCATTCCCGGAACTCGAGCGCGCCGTGCTCCCGCCAGATCCTGCCTGTCTTCCGCGCGAGGCGCTATAGGCGGGCAGATTCTTCTTCGCGACGGGCACGACGAATCCATCGACGTAGGGCATATCACTCTCCTTAAGGACCTAATTCGTGGCGAGCACACGAGCTGCAGCGGCGTGTCTAGGTTTCACGAACCACAACACGCGGCGTGGCGCTTCACGTCCTCATACTCGTCGTGACGCCGCACCCAGGCCATGGTCCAGGGCAACTCCGCTTCATCGCGGCCCTTCGGCACGAGGTCGAGGAAATTGTAGGCGCCGACCAAGATGTCGAGGCCGCGCGCATAGGCTGAGTAGGTGTGGACGATGTCGCCCCCCGCGTCCTTGGTGAACACGCTGAGGCCGGGCATCTCATCGCTCCCGAAATCGCGCATCTCATAGTTGTAATAAACCTTGCCCTTGGCGCTCTCCTCCGGCCTGAACGAGACGTGGAAGTCAAAGTTGAAGTCGCTGCCGTAGGACGACACCCATTTGACGCGCCAGCCCATGCGCTGCTTGTATGCTTCGATTTCCGGCAGGGGAGCGCGCGAGACCGCGACCAGCGTCACGTCGCGTTGCGCGAGGTGCACAGTGGCGCCGTCGAAATGATCCGCAAGCAACGAGCAACTCGGGCAACCCTCTTTCCACTCCGGACCGAACATGAAGTGATAGACGATCAACTGGCTGCGCCCGTCGAAGAGGTCGCCGAGCGTCCTTTTGCCGCCTGGCGTGTCAAAGACATACGGCTTCTCGACCTTGACCCAAGGCAGCTCCCGCCGCTCGGCGCTTAGCTGATCGCGCAGGCGAGTGAGTTCCTTTTCCCTTGCAAGATGCGCTTTGCGCGCAATGAGCCATTCGTCTCGGGATACGAGTTTGTGCTGCATGACTCCGCTCCGTTGCGAAATGCAAAGCGCCTACATCGATCACGATATTCAGGACTTCGCCGGCGTCATCCAGCCGACCGCCGCGCCGCCAGGCTCGCGTAGAATGGCGATACGGCCGATGTCCGGAATATCGAATGGTGGACGCATGACGGAGGCGCCTTCGGCAACGGCCTTTTTCACGCGCGCATCCACGTCGTCGACGGCAAGATAAGGCATCCAATTCTCAGGCACGCCGTCGAAAGAGGATCCCTTCATCTCGAAAATGCCGCCGGCCATCTTGTCGCCAGCCTTGGCGATCCAATAGGTGCCATCCTCCATCGGCATCGGGTCGAAGGTCCAGCCGATCGTGTCCGCGTAGAATTTCTTCGCCCGCTTGGAGTCATGCGTCATCAATTCGTTCCAGCAGAAGCTGCCATGCGACCCCTTTGACGAGTTGTCTGCATGGTCCTCTTGGCATTGATCGTGATCGACTGCTGTCTGTGCCATGTCACTCTCCTCTGAGGGTTACGAAAGATAACGTTCGAGCTTGTTGAGACAGCCGGTCCAGCCATGTTCGTGGCGGTCGCGCGCGTCCTCGTCGAAGAATTGCTCGTGGACGAGCGTCAGCAACGATCCGGCGCCGTCCGGCTTGATCAGGACGGTCACGAGCGACTCGCGTTCCGGCGTCGAGCGCCACGCCCAGGTGAACACGAGCTTCTCGTTTGGCACGACTTCGCGGTAGACGCCGCCGACGTCATGCTCCTCGCCGTCGGTGCTGCGCATGACAATGCGGAAGCGGCCGCCGACGCGCGCGTCTGCCTGCGCGCTCAGGGTCTCTATCTGCTCCGGTCCGAACCACTTCACTATTTTCTCGGGGTCCGTCCACGCGGCGTAGACTTTTTCGGGCGCCGTATTGAGACGACGTTTGAGGGTGAGGCTTGGCTTGAGGGCGACGCTGGGATTGGCGGACATGACTCTTCCTCCACGAAAGCGGCAAGACGATCGAGTTGCTCGGACCAGAAGCGCTGATATCGGTTGAGCCAATGCATGGCTTCTTCCATTGGTGCGGCCTGCAGCTGGCACGCCACGGTGCGGCCGGTCTTGCTGCGCGTAATCAGGCGTGCATCCGACAACACGTCGAGATGCTTCATGATCGCCGGCAGCGACATTGGAAATGGCCGCGCAAGTTCGCTGACCGATACGCTCTCTTGTTCGCTCAGCCCCGCGAGCAGCGCGCGCCGCGTCGGGTCGGCAAGCGCCGCAAATGTGCGATCCAAGGCCTCATCGTAATACTTAACCATTGGGTTAAGTGTTACGCCGTTGGGCCCAAATTGTCAAGCAGTGCCGCAAGCTGGCCGGAGGGCTCGGCCTTGTTCGTTCCCTTCAACTGCACGGTGAGCGTGGGCGAGCCGCTTTTCGGCGCATTTGTGAGCGAGCTTGAAGCGGCGTTGACCGCGCTTGCCGCGCAAGAGCACCTGCCGGTTTGGGAGTAGCAGGTGACGTCTGAGCCCTACTGCCCCCAGGACGTGTTGGTGCAGCGCACGCCGTTGGTCTTGGTCGAGGCGATCTTGCCGGTGTCGAGCGAGATTTCCCAAGCTCGCCTCACCTCGGTCCACCATTCCTTCTCTTCGGGGCCCTTGGCCTCGCCCAGGAAGCGAAGCGTCTCGTCCTGGCCCTGAACACAGGAGATCGTGAATGCCACTCCCGATTGCTGCGGGGGGACGATAAGGGCGTCGACCACCTCGTAATTCGCGGGCGCGGTGTTCGTCTCTCTCGAGAGTTGGCGGCTTGTGAGCACCAGGAAGGTGCCGTCGTCGCGCTGATATTCGTGGACGAAGATCGGAGCTGCCACGAGACCGCCGCCAACATCGTCCCAGCCTTCGATCTCGAGCTCATCGTCATAGTTCTTGCCGATGAAGCCCTTGGCGAAGGTGGCGTCGTCCGCCTGCTCCTTAGAGGGCGCTTGCGGCTCGGCGCGAGATGCCGCCGAGAAAAGCGCAAGCGCCACGGCAACAACCGCGACAGGAATAGGCCGTGATGAGCAACGATGCATGGCGGAGATTGACCACCTTCGCGGCGCCCGGATTTACGAGGCGGGACGCGCGAAGTCTATTCACAATCATGGCAAAAGGGGAGCCCTGCCGCTTGCCCATGCCCTGGGCTCTGGACCACGCCGGTGGTAAGCTTCGGGCCTCTCTCAAGCGAGCTTGCCGAGGCTCGGGTTGCGAGAAGGGAAGGAGCCAGCCAGCCGCCATGCTTCGAATCGTTGCTGCGGCTCTCGTCCTCTTGCTGTCGGGGTCGACCCTCGCGGCCGCTGAAGGCAGAAAAAGGCCGACGCTATGCTCTGCAGAGGCTGGGGCAGGATCTAGCGGAGGTCCTGTCGCGATCGACGATCTAGACGCGGGCCCCGGCGCCTCGCGTCTCTCGATACACGGCGCCACGTAAGCGTGGCGCCTTTTATTTTATGCGTCTATCACAGGCTCATCGTCGCCAACGACACACTCTCCCTCGGCGTTCTACCACAGAGTCGCTGATGCTCTTCGCAACGATCGAGCCATGATGCGGATTCTGACGGTAGCGGCGCTCATGCTGGTCGCGGTCGCGACCCTCAAGCTTGGAGCGGGAGTCCGCAGCGCGGGCGCTGAGCCGGCGATGGCGTCTCCTGGTATAGGCGCGTCCGACGCGGGCGCGTCCGACGACGAAATCTCCAATCCCGATGCGCTCGGGGACGGCCTCGCGATGCTTTGGGAGGCGGCGGAGGCCGACGACCTGCTCCGCCGCATGATCGGCCAGATGATCATGGTGGGTTTCCAAGGTGACGACGAGCGCGACGCGGGCGTCATGGCGGTGCGCGACCAGCTTGCGGAGGACGTCGTCGGCGGCGTGGTGCTGTACCCCGAAAATATCCGTTCGGCGCGGCAGCTCCGCCTGCTCACCGCATGCCTTGCCAATGCAAAGTCGGAGCTCGTGCCGCTGATCGCCGTGGATCAGGAAGGAGGCCTGGTGCAGCGCCTAACGCGGCGGAAGGGCTATGTTTATTTCCCTTCCGCGCGAAACGTGGCGCGCGATCCGAAGCTGCGCACGCCCGAGGCCGCGCTACGCCTCTACGGACGCATGGCGCAGGAGCTTGCGCAAGCGGGCATCAATCTCAATTTCGGGCCTGTCGTCGATCTCAGCGTGAACGCCGGCAACACGGTCATCGTGCGCCGCAAACGGAGCTTCGGCTCCGACCCAAAGACTGTGACGGCGCTCGCCGGCGCCTTCATCACCGCCCATCGCGACGCCAATGTCGTCACCGCGGCCAAGCACTTTCCGGGTCACGGCTCAAGCTGGAGCGACAGCCACAAGGCGCTTCCCGATGTGTCGCAGAGCTGGCGGGAGAGCGAGCTCGAGCCTTACCGGATGCTGGCGCGGGACGGTCTGCTGGACATGGTGATGGTCGGGCATCTCTATCATCCGCGCTTCAGCGACGGAGAGAAGCTGCCGGCCTCGCTGTCGGCCCGCGCGATCAGGGCGCTCCGCGCCGACGGCTATATCGGGTTCAAGGGGGTCATCGTCAGCGACGACATGGAGATGGGCGCGGTGCGGAAGAGCTATTCGCTCGAGGATCGCGTGGTGAAAGCGGTGAACGCCGGCACCGATCTCCTCGTCTTCTCCAACGTCAAGTCACGCGATCCCGCGCTCGGGGTCGAGATCCACGCAATCATCGCCGATGCGGTCCGCGACGGCCGCATCCCTCTTGCGCGCATCGAGGAGGCTTACGGGCGGATCATCTTCTTGAAGCGCCGCCTGATGCAGCACGACCTTGCCGGGACGTGGTAGCGGGAAGGAGCTGAAGTCTGTCATTCCCGCACAAGCGGGAATCCAGTAAGCCGTGGCGCCGGTTGCTGGGGTTACTGGATTGCCCGGTCAAGTCGGGCAATGACAGCGCCGAATGATGGCGGCTCAATGATAGGCGTCGTGCTCGGTTGCGTCCCAGAACACGTAATAAGAGTATGCGGTGTAGCCCAAGATGATCGGCAGGATCGGGATCGCGCCATAGAGCATGAAGAGCTGGGACTCTGGCGCCGCGGCCGCCTGCCAGAGAGTGATCGAAGGCGGGATGATGTAGGGGAAGAGGCTCACGGCGAGCCCCGTATAGCAGAGCAGGAAGATCACGGCCGCGAGCAGGAAGGGCGCGTAGCGCAGGCGGCGCTTGAGCGACAGCCAAAGAGCGGCGAGCGTCGCCACGGTGGCGAGTGGCACCGGGCTCAGCATCACCATGTTCGCGGGCGTGAACCAGCGCGCGGCGATCTGCGGGTGCAGGATCGGCGTCCACAGGCTGAAGATGAGGATGAAGGCTCCGACGGCGATTAGGGCATAGCGGGCGATCCCATAGGCCCATTCGCGCAAGGCCTCGTCGGCCTTCATGATTAGCCATCCCGCCGACAAGAGCACGTAGCCCGAAAGCAGTGCCAGCGCCGTTACCACCGAGAATGGCGTCAGCCAGTCGAAGGCACCGCCGGCATATTTGTGGTCGATGACCTGAAAGCCTTGGACGAAGGCCCCCATGACCACGCCCTGCATCAGCACGGCCAGGATCGAGCCAAGAGTGAAAGCGAGGTCCCACATCCAGCGGGAGCGCTCGGACTTGAAGCGGAACTCGAAAGCGACGCCGCGCAGGATCAAGCCGATCAGCATGAGGATAATCGGGAGGTAGAGCGCCGGGAGCATGACCGAATAAGCGAGAGGGAAGGCGGCGAGCAGGCCCCCGCCGCCCAGCACCAGCCACGTCTCGTTGCCGTCCCAGAAGGGCGACACGGAACCCATCATGGCATCTCGATCCGCATGGGTGGGCGCCAGCGGGAAGAGCACGCCGAGGCCGAGATCGTAGCCGCCAAGCAGCACGTAGAGGAACACGGCAAGGGCGAGGATGGCGCCCCATACCAGCGGCAAGATGATGGGGAGGATCTCGGGCGTCATGGATTGCCTGCCGCTGCCATGGGTCTGTGCGATAGATCGGCCTCGTCCTCTTCCGGCACCGGCGGCGCCTCGTCGGGTCCGCGGCGCACGAGCTTGGCGATGTAATAGAGCCCCGCGCCGAACACGATGCCGTAAACGAGCACGAACAGCACGATCGAGGTGAGTACGCTGCCTCCCGGCACGGGCGAGACCGCATCGGCCGTGCGCAACACGCCATAAACCACCCAAGGCTGCCGTCCAACCTCGGCGGTGAACCAGCCGGCGAGCACGGCGACGAAACCGAGTGGAGACGCCCATACCAAGGCTTGCAAGAACCAGCGGCTCGAATAGAGGCGCCCCATCAGCCACAGCACCGCGCCGATGCTGGACAGCGCGATCATGATCAGCCCGATGCCGACCATGATGCGGAAGGCGAAGAAGGGGATGATGGGGTTCGGACGGTCCTCGGGCGGGAAAGATTTGAGGCCACGGATCTCGCCGTCCCAGGCATGGGTGAGGATCAGGCTGCCGAGCTTGGGGATGGCGAGCTCGTAATGGTTGGTCTCGGCCTTCGCGTCGGGCAAGGCGAACAGGATCAGCGGCGCGCCCTTCTCCGTCTCCCAATGGGCCTCCAGCGCCGCAACCTTGGCGGGCTGATATTCCCTCGTGTTGAGCCCATGCAAATCGCCGATGACGACCTGCAGCGGCGCGAGCCACACAAGCAGGCTTAACGCCATGCCGAGCATGGTGCGGCCATGGCGAACGCTCCGCTCGCGCAGGATGTACCAGGCGCCGATGCCTCCCACGATGAAGGCCGTGGTGAGGTAGGCGGCAACGACCATATGGGTGAAGCGGTAGAGGAAGGAGGGATTGAAGATGACCTTCCACCAATCCTCCGCGTGCAGCACGCCGTTGGGGTCGACCGTGTAACCCGCAGGCGTCTGCATCCAGCTGTTCGCCGACAGGATCCAGAAGGCCGAGATCGCCGTGCCGAGCGCCACCATGGCCGTGGCGAAGACATGCACCGCCTTCGGTACGCGCTTCGAGCCGAACAGCATGATGCCAAGAAAGCCCGCTTCGAGGAAGAACGCGGTCAGGACCTCATAGGACATCAATGGCCCGATGACGTTGCCGCCGCGGCGCGAGAGCTCGCTCCAATTGGTGCCGAATTCGTAGGACAGCACCACGCCGGACACCACACCCATGCCGAAGGACACGGCGAAGATCTTGGTCCAATGCTGGGCGACATCGAGATAGATGGGTTTGCCGGTCTTCAGCCATAGCACCTCGAGCACGAGCAACCACGCGGCGAGGCCCACGGTGAAGGACGGAAAGAGAATGTGGAAGGAGATGGTGAAGGCGAACTGGATGCGCGAGAGCAGTAGGGGATCGAGTGGCATCTTTCAATCTCACTCCCCAAGGCACATGCAAGGGCCGTCCGGTTTGGGCGACTCGCGTCTTGCTTTCAGTTTAACGCTACAGCGTCGTGACGCAAAGCTGAGGTCGAGCCGCACCTAGCGATGGTTGCTAGTAACCGCAGCAAGCGCAGTCTCGTGGTGGACGCGCGAATCTCGGCCAAAGCAGCAAAGCACCACGCGCTGGATCGATGGCGCAGCACTCAAAGCGTCAAGCGCGGTGGTGACGGCGATCCGTGCTGCGCGGTTCTGCGGAAAGCCGTAGGCGCCGGTCGAGATCGCAGGGAAGGCAATCGAAGTGAGGTCATGCTCAAGCGCAAGGCCCAAGCTGTTGCGATAGCAGAGAGCGAGCAGGCGATCTTGGCCTCTGTCGCCCCCGCCCCAAATCGGCCCCACCGTGTGGATGACGTAGCGCGCGGGCAGTCTGAAGCCCGGGGTGATCTTCGCCTCTCCCGTCTCGCAACCGCATAGTTTGGTACAGGCTTCGCGAAGCTCCGGCCCCGCAGCACGATGAATGGCGCCGTCAACACCGCCGCCGCCGAGCAACGTCTTGTTGGCGGCATTGACAATGGCATCGACCTCGAGAGTGGTGATGTCGCCTTCGATGATCTCGATGGGGTGTTTCATTCCCGCCACCGGATCCTCGGATCAAATCGCGCAAGGGGAATGCCGGCGAAGCTCGCCGAGAAGGCGCCCAGCCCTAGCGACAGAGAGGGAGTCGGCGTTAGGCGGCGTCGGCCGCGAGGCGCCGGAAATGCGCTGCCGTGAGATCGGTCTCGACATGCGCCCGCTCCTCGGGTGTGTCAGCCAGAAGGTGGATGTGCACCTCATTGGCTCCGAGCTTGGCACCTTGATGGCGAAGATGGGCAAGGTTAAGGGAGACGGCGTCGTCCTTCGTCTGGCCGAGCAGGAGCGGCGACCGTGTGCCGTCCTCATGGCGGACGAGGATGTAATTGGCCCGGGGCAGGGCCGGGCAGCCGACCAGGGTGTAGACGCTATGCAGATAGCGGCGGCCCGAAGCGCCACGCCAATAATGGAAGGCCTGCGCGAAGGACGCCTCGGCGCAGACAAGCGCCGGTTCGTCAGCAGGCCCCCAAGGGGCGTTGTCGGTCGCTTCTGTTTGGCGCATCCACATGGCTTCCATTCCGCTTTACCGGGAAATTGCACCGTCAAATGGGTTGACTGATGTCGAATTCAAGTCGGGTTTCAGACGAATCATGGAACAAAGCTAGAACGTCACCTTTGTCCAGGTCAAGTTAACGAAGGTTTAACGCCCGCTGGGCTCGGTTTCCCCCTCCGCTTCGGCGAGCAGGCGGTTCGAGGCGCCTTCGATCGTCGTCTCGAGGCGGTGCAGGAACGCGGCTTTGCCGAGACCCGCGGGAATGGGATCGAGGAACTCCACGACGATGGTGCCGGGTCGGCGAAGGAGTCTTCGTCTTGGCCAAAACAGGCCTGAATTGAGCGCCACCGGAACGCAAGGGACGCCGAGGGCTTCGTAAAGCAGCACCACCCCGGTCTTGTAGTCCGGAGGGGCGCCCGGCGCCCGACGGGTGCCTTCGGGGAAGATGATGATCTCGCGTCCGGCCTCCACGCGCTTCCTCGCCTCCCGCAGCATGCGGCGGAGCGCGGTCGGCCCCTTGTCCCGGTCGACCCGGATCATCTCGAACTTGCGCGAGAACCAGCCGTGGAACGGGATCCAGAATAGCTCGCGCTTCATCAAGAGCGCGGGGTCGTGGAAAAGTGGTATCAGGGCAAAGGTCTCCCAGGCCGATTGATGCTTCGAAGCGACGAGACAGGGCCCGTTTGGCAGCTTCTCCGCCCCGCGAACCTCATATTTGGTCCCCACGATGAGCCGCAGGAGAAAGAGCTCGAACCTTGCATGTAAGGCGAGCGCCGCCATGGCCAAGCGTCTCGGTGCCAACAGCAACGGGCTGCCGAGCACCACGAACAGCGTGGTGGTCACATAGAAGAGGACGTTGAACAGAAGGGAGCGCGCCATAGTAAGGGGGCCAGCCGTCACGGCTCGGAGGCATCCTCAACCGCAACCGTGGTTTTTCCAGAGAGCAATTTGCTCACAACTCGGGTGGTCCCGAGCCGCCCGAGCGCCGGCAGGTATTTCAGATATTCAGTGATCATGAGCTTGGTGGTGCCGGGATAGGCCCACCACCGCCCAAGATGCACGTTGTTGTCGACCACCGAATAGGGGACCAAGGTAACGCCCGGCATGACGCGGCCAAGCTCGGCAAGCGCGCGAGGCATGTGATAGTTCGAGGTCACCACGATGATCGAATGATAGCGATGCTGCGCCACCCACTGGCTCGTCTCGGTCGCGTTGTCGATGGTGTTGCGCGCTTCGTGGTCGATGTCGACGCAGCAAGCGAAGAGCTGATCGCCTTGGCTTGCGAGTTGCTTCAGCGCCTCCGTCGAGGTGGTGCGGTTGACGCCGGTGATCAAGAGACGCTTCGCCTTCTGATGGGTGAGGAGTTTCATGGCTTCGTCGATGCGGGCCGGGCCGCCGGTCAAGACGGCGATGCCGTCGGCCGCACTCTCTGGCTCCCGCTGGTTGCGCTCGATCCCATTGGCAAAAATCACGAAACCAACGGCAAGGAGCGCGAGCAGGAGCACCAGCGAATCGAAGATAAGCCTTACCCCGCCCACGAAGACGCGAAATCTGCTCGGCGATTTCGGCTCTTCTTCCGTCACCTCTTACTCCAACACCGGCACGCCGGCGCAAGAATAGGCTCAATCAACTCAATATGAAATTGGCTTCGGGACGCCAAAAGCGTCTGCATCCTCGCGGGGTCAGGCGTAGGATTTGAGCACGCGGATGACGCCGAGCCGGGAGGTGAGCATGCACAGTGAGGCCACGACGAAGACCACGAGTACACAGAGAAAATAACCGGGCAAATCGAGCTCGCCGGATCCTACGAGCCGGCTCATCTCGGTGGCCGTGACGGAGCCGCCTCCCAGCATGTGCGTCACCACCGGCAAGAGCAGGAACATGATGCTCGCAGCGACGGCGCCGACCAGGCCGGCGCGGACACCAAGCCCGAGGAAATGGCGCTCGAATTCGCGGCTGATGAAGCGCTCATTGGCCCCGACGTAATGCAGCACCTCGATGATCTCGCGGTTCGACGCCATTGCGCTGCGGGTGGCGGAGACGATGACGGCAACCGTCGCCGCAGCGACGAGCGCCAGCACGGCGAGGCCACCAAGCGCGGCGGACCGGGTCAAGGTGCGGATCTCGGCCTGCCAGCGGCGGTGATCGTCGAGGGTGACGCCTTCGAAGTTCTGCGACAGCGCCTCGCTGATGGTCTTGATGTCGGGAGGGTTGGAGCGGTCGATCTCGACGGCAATGAGGCGGGGGATGGGCAAGGCCGAGAGCGCGTCGCTATGGCCGAGCCAGGGCTCGAGCAGCTTGGCGGAATCCTCCGCGGTCAAGGGCTTCACCCTGGTGATTCCGGCCTGCTTGGCCAGGAACAACGACACCAGGGTCATCTTCTTCTCGATATCGGCAGTGTTGACGGGATCGAGCTCGACGGTGATCTCGCTCGCAATGTCGTTGACCCAGGCTT
The DNA here is from genome assembly GCA_049801475.1 of Methyloceanibacter sp. GTDB lineage: Bacteria > Pseudomonadota > Alphaproteobacteria > Rhizobiales > Methyloligellaceae > Methyloceanibacter. The sequence continues at coordinate 42,818 of JBARKP010000076.1, read as the reverse complement.
GGGCGGATTGATTGACCATGTACACCGCCCCGGCGGTGAGGCAGGCAAGAAAGGACATGATGGCGATGACCACGGTCAAGGCATTGCCGGCGATGGAGGTCGAGGGCACGATTGGCGCCGTCTCGGCTTGAAAGCGGGTCGGCAACAGCCTGTCAACGAGACTGCGCCAAGGGTACTCGCGGATGTCGGCGATGAGGCGCATTGGGTTCACCGGACCTCCAAATGGCCTTCGTAGAGGACGAGACGCGGGGCGTCGAGCTGGTCCATAAGGGCATAGTCATGGGTGGCGATGATGACCGATGTGCCGAGGCGGTTGAGCTCCACGAAGAGCCGCAACAAGCGGTCGGCGATCACCGGATCGACGTTGCCCGTGGGCTCATCGGCAAGCAAGAGCTCGGGCCGGCCGATAACGGCGCGGGCGATGGCGGCCCTCTGCTTCTCGCCGCCGGACAGAACCTCGGGATAGGCGTCGATCCTGTCGCCTAATCCCACCCAGCGCAGGAGGTCGGTGACATCGTCGCGGTAGTCGGCCTCCTTCTTGCCCATGACTCGCAAGGGAAGGGCCACGTTCTCCCAAGTGGTGAGGTGGTCGAGGAGCCGGAAGTCCTGGAACACGATGCCGATGCGTCTCCTGAGCTCGGCGCGGCCGGCGGGGGTGATCTCGGAGGCGTTCTCGCCGAAGACGAAGATCAAGCCCCTGGTCGGCCGGAGCGACATGAACAGAAGGCGCAACAGGGTCGTCTTGCCGGCGCCCGATGGCCCAGTGAGAAAGTGAAACGACCCCGGAAGCACATGGAAAGTGGCGTCGCGCAGTATCTCGGGGCCGCTACCATAGCGCAGCCCGACATTTTCAAACCGGATCACGCGTCGTCCTCGATCCTCTTAACATTCGACCCAACTTGCGTCTTTATGCTGAACTCGCTGTCCGGTATCAATGGATTTGGGCAAGGGCATGTGCCACTTCGCGAAATGTAGACAAGCCCGGCTACGGTGGTTCTAGTCATGTCGACAGTCATTATCTGCCCTGCTTGCGGCACCCGTTACGAGATCGCAGCGGTAATTCCGCCCGAGGGGCGCAAGGTTCGCTGCAGCAAGTGCAGTCACGTTTGGCAGGCAACGGCGGTTATCGAGGTCGCGACGCCTCCCGTCGCCGCGACTCCGCGCGCTCCGGTCATGGCGCCCCGCCCTCAGCCGACGCAACCGCGCCCTGCTCCGGCCGAGCCGCGTTCGGCTCCGGCGGCGGCCAACGCACCTATGGGCGGATTCACCGGATTCTCGCAGAAGCAGCCGGATCGGGGTGCCCCGAGCGGTAATCCGCCTCCAGGCGCAGGGACCGACGCCTCATTCGACGTTCAAGATGAATTCCAAGCCGATTTCGAGGGCGACCACGCCGCCGGCGGGCCCGGTGTTTGGTCCGAGGCCCAAGTCCCCGCTGCGACCCCTGAGCCCAGTCAGGACCTCGGCAGCTACAAGGCCGGAGCGCTGATCGATTCCGCCACCGACCAAGCTCAAGCGAACATCGCCATCGGCGGCGAGCGCCGGAAGTCGAAGGTTCCCCCCGTCGTTGCCATCGGCTGGGACGTTCTTGCGCTCCTGCTCGTCATCCTTGCCGCCATACTCGCGCTCGCACCGAAGGCCGTCGTATCGGCCTTGCCGGGTGCCACCCGCCTCTATGCGATATTGGGCAGACCAGTGAACCTTCGCGGCCTTGCCGTTCAGGATGTCCACTACGCGTGGACCGATGTTGGCGGGGGCCCGGTGCTCAAGGTCGAGGGCAATATCGTCAATCTCACATCCGGCAATGTAGAAGTTCCGCCCGTGGTCATCGCCCTTGAGGACGCAAGCGGCAAGCAGATCTCTGAGTTTACGACCAAGGTGGCACCGCTTGCCGCCGGCGCCCGCACGCCCTTCACGGTACAAATCCCCTCCCCGCCGGACACGGTCCGCAGTCTCAAGGTTCGCTTCGCCAAGGCGAGCTGACGACCATGGATACGGCTCCGGACGGCGCCATCAAGCCGCTGTTCAGCGCCGAGGCGATCGCGCTGCGGGTCGACCAGCTTGCCCGCGACATCGCCGCGGCGAAGCTAGACGATCCGATCATTGTCGCCGTGCTCAAGGGGAGCTTCATCTTCGCCGCCGATCTCGTCAGGGCGCTCCACCGCGAGGGGCTGAAGCCCGACATCGACTTCATTTTCCTTGCCAGCTATGACGGGGACCCAACGTCGAACAGCGACGTCAGGGTGCTACGCGACGTGGAGAGCGATCTAGCGGCCCGCGACGTCGTGATCGTCGACGACATCCTCGACTCAGGCCGGACGCTTGACTTTGCCAGGGCTCTGTTTTCGGCGCGCGGCGCCAAGCGCGTGCTGACCTGCGTCCTCGTCAACAAGCAAGTGCCGCGGGCGGCCCCGATCACGCCGGACTTCAGCGGCTTTTCCTGCCCGCCCGTCTTCGTCGTCGGCTACGGCATGGACTTGCGCAACCGCTACCGCGAGCTTCCGTTCATCGGTGAGCTGCCGGGCTTAGAGCGAAATCACGACTCCAAGTGAATCGATTCGCTCTAGTAGGGCTGGATCAGACGTCCCAGATAGTCGAGCTCGATCGTCGGCCGCGATGGATCGCCGAGGCGGCGCCGAAGCTCGTCCAGCACCTCGCGCGCCCGCTGGATGTCGATCTCATCCGGAACCTTCACGCTAAGACCGAGGTCCGGCCGGTTGGTGCGATCGGAGCGTCCGAGCGGATCGCGTCCATTGTTATTGCCCTCGCCTTTGCCGGGCTGGGTGTCGCCATTCTCCTGCATCTGATCGGCCATGGACTGCGCGCCTTTGCGCAACTGCTCGAGGGCGTGGCTTTGCGCTTGCGTGGCGTGGTCGAGATTCTCCTCGCCGATCGCCTCCTTTGCCTCGCCCATGGCCTTGCCCGCGTCCTCGAACTGGTCGGGCGTCTTGGCGCCGTCGATGCGCAAGCGGTCGATCAGGCTTTGCAGCTTGTCGCGCAAGTCCCCTTGGCGGCTTCCGAGCTCGCCAAACTGGCCTGGGCGTTGACGCTGGCCCTTCTGGCCGCGCTGCTGGCCGCGGCCGCCCGACGGTCCTTGCTCGCTTTGGTCGCCTTCCGCGCTCTGACCGTCTTGTCCGCTTTGACCGTCCTGCTCGTCTCCCTGCTCAGGCATGCCGAAAGGCGCCATGGAAATGCCAGGCCCGAAGTCCATGGGCTGGCCAGGCGGGCTAACGTTGAACTCCGCACCCTCGTTGCCGCCCTTCTCGCGCTTGGCGCTAAAGGTCTCGTCGAGCAACTTTTGCTGCTTCGACACGAGGTCGTTCAAGTCGTGCATCATCCTGGCTGCGCGTTGCTGCTTGGCGTTGTCGGAGAAGGTGCCCGTCTGCAGCCGGTCGAGGACATCCTTGAGCTCGCTCAACATTTGCTCGGCGAGATCCTTCGACCCGGCCTTGGCCAGCTTTTCGATGTTGTTCAGTAGCTTGTCGAGATCCTGCTGGGAGACGAGCTGATCCCCATTTTGGCTCTCCTGCGGAGGGAGATTGCCCTTCTGCTGTGCCTGCTCGACGAGAGCCTGCAGGTAGCGCGACATGGCGCTGCGCAGCTCATCGACGAGGCGCTGGATCTCCTCGGGCGAAGCGTTTTCTTTCAGCGCCTGCATCAGTTGCTCTTGCGCCTGTTTGACGTCGCGCTCGGCCTCCGGCACATCTCCATCCTCGATGCGCAGCGCCACCTCCCACAATTGGTCGACGACGCTGGCGATGCCCTGCTGCGATCGGTCAGTCTCAAGCCGCCAATAGGCATCGCGCAAGACTGTATAGATGGCGCTGTCCTCGATCACTCGGTCGCCGCCAAGCGTCAGCGCATCTAGAGCCCGCGCGACCATATCGGCGCCATCCTGCTCGCGCACGAGCTTCTTCCGCTGCTCGACCACCGCCTTTGCGAGGGGCTTGGTGAATTTGCGCTCGGGCAGGATGAATTCGTAAGGCTCGCTCGTGCCCGTCTGCCCCGCCTGATCGTGAGCGGCGAGCGTCATGCGCACCTTGAGACCCGCCCAAGGGTGAGCGGTCAGATCCTGCGAGGCCTTGCCATCGACTTGTTTCGCATTAGCGCGCGGCAGCGGCAGCGGCATCACCGGGGGCTCGCGCAGCGGATCGGCTTGCACCTTGCCGCCGACCACCTCGGGGGCGGCTTGCACCGCGGCGTCCTCGGCCTCGGCAAGCGCAAACCTCGCTTCGGCGCTGGCCACGCCGTGATCGTCGTCGGCGCGGAAGCTCAAGCGCAAGGCGCCGCGCGGCGTCGTGGTCGGATTGCCCATGAGGTTGATCCGCGGGGCTTCATCCTTGATCAGCTCGAAGCGCCATTTGGCAACGGTGTTGCCGCCGACCCTGACATCGGCAGCGCCGGGAGACGTCAGGGCGAGGTTGAACTCGACCAGGCCCTGGCTACCGGTTGTCTTCGGCGCCACGGTCTTTTGTTCCGAACCATCGTCCGCGTTGGAGACTAGGCTCACGTTTTCGCCTTGTGGTGAATAGGCCCTGACGATCAGCTCGCTCCGCTCGGGGACGGACAGCGCGCGGAAGCTCTCCGACCCTGCACCCACAGGCTCACTACCGTCGGCAAGCACGATCGGCGCCATCCCGGTGTAAACCGGCGGCGTCACCCAGGCATCGAGGCGAAGAAGCGCCGCGGCGCTGCTGGGGGCCGGGGTGAAGGCATCGGTGAGGCGATCCCACCGATTGGGGCCGGCCGCAAGCGCCGCCACGATCAGGACGAGCAGAAGGGCAGCGCGGATGGCGTAAGGATCCTTGCGGTCCGTCCGCGGGCTTGGCCAGGTAGGCTTGAGCTTCGCCACCAGCCGGCCGAGCCGCTCGCGGTGAGCCGCCCATAGCAAGGCCGTCTCTCCGCGCGGCGTGGTACCGAGCCGGTCTTCATACGACGAGGCTGGCCGGTGCTTGATGTCGGCGTTCCGCTCCAGGCGGCGGAGCGCCTCCGCCCGGGTCGGTAGGCTCAAGCGAATGAGCGACAGGAAGGAAGCGAGCAAGGCAAGGCCAAAGGCCGCGAGCAGGGCGCGGTGGACGAGCGGTGGCAAGAGGCTCCATAGCTCGAGCAGCGACACGATGAGAAAGGCCGAAAGCACGAGGAACGGCCAGAGCAAGGCCTCCCAGACGCGCTCGCCAAGGAGCGCAAGCCGGCTCACGCGCACCCGCCATTCGAAACGCCGGGCCAGCGTCTTGTCCTCCGGAGCTTCCGGGGGCTTTCCTTTTGGACCGAGTACAGATCGCATCATCAGCACAGGCCTAGCACAAAGCGTGGGTCACGCAGGTAATTTGGGGAGCGAAGCGGGCGAAAGGGAGGCCCTTGTTGAGCATGATCCCTTTCGGAAAACGGGTTCGGACTTTTCCGGATCATGCCCTAAGGGCGCGTCTCGCGTTCCAGCCAATCGGGCAGCCGCTCCGCCGCCAGCATGTCGTCATAGTCCGGTCTTGGCCGGGTCACCGCAAAGCGGTGCCCTGAGACCAGGACCTCCGGCACCAAGAGCCGGCTATTATATTGTGAAGCGAGCACGGCGCCATAGGCTCCGGCCGTCATCACGGCAATGAGATCGCCGCCGCGAAGTTCCGGCAGCGGCCGGGCCAACGCCAGATAATCGCCGGTCTCGCAGACCGGACCCACCACGTCGGTGACGATGGTGGGCGTGCCGGGCCGTGGTTCCACCACGGGCCAAATCTCGTGATAGGCCTCGTAGAGCGTGGGGCGAATCAGATCGTTCATCGCCGCGTCGATGATGGTGAAGGTCTTGGGCTGCCCGCGCTTCACATAGAGAACGCGCGAAACGAGGATGCCAGCATTAGCGGCGATGATGCGCCCGGGCTCGAAGAGAAGCTTGCAGCCAAGGCCCCCCACCCCTTCCTTGACGAGCTTGCCGTACTCGGCGGGGAGGGGAGGCGCCGGCTCGTCGCTTCGGTAGGGCACGCCGAGGCCGCCGCCGAGATTGACGAAGTCGATGGCGAAGCCGTCGGCCCTGAGCTCGCCCACGAGATCTTTCAGCAGCGCGAAAGCATTGCGGAAGGGCGTGAGGTCGGTGATCTGGCTGCCGATATGCATATGCACGCCGCGAGGCTCGATGCCGCGCAGCTCGCGCGCGAGCCGATAGAGCGGCAGCGCTTGCGCGAAGGGCACGCCGAACTTGTTCTCGGCCTTGCCGGTTGCGATCTTGTGATGGGTCTTCGCGTCGACATCGGGATTGACGCGGAGCGCGACGCGCGCGGGTCTGCCGAGCGCCTCGGCGATCTCGTTCAAGGTGCGAAGCTCGGGCTCGGACTCAACGTTGAAGGCAAAGATGCCTTGCTCAAGCGCGTAGGCCATCTCGTCCCTGGCCTTGCCCACGCCGGAGAAGGCAATCTTCTTTGGCGCGACTCCCACGGCGAGCACGCGGCGAAGCTCCCCCTCCGACACCACGTCCATGCCGGCGTCGAGACGGGCGAGCGTGGCGAGCACGCCCAAGTTGGAATTGGCTTTGACGGAGTAGCAGACCTCCGCGTCCGCGCCATTGAAGGCTTCGGCGAACACGCGATAGTGACGCTCGAGCGTCGCCGTCGAATAACAATAGAAGGGCGCGCCGACGGCGTCGGCGAGGTCGGCAAGGTTGACTTCCTGGGCGTGGAGGACACCTTGCCGGTAAGCGAAGTGATGCATGGGAGGCTTAGAAGCCTTATTGGAGCAGGCGGTCAATCCAAAGGCGCCGGTCGGGCACTTGCGACATCTTGGTGGAAGGATCGGCCTTGACCTCGGGATAGTTGGGCCTCGGCCGGTCGAGCGAGCCGCGGCGCCCGCAGGCACTCAGTCCCACGACCAGTATTAGCGCAATGGCAAGAAGGACGCGCAAAGCGCTTCCCATGGTCGTGCCCCTTTGACCCGGACCTTAACGGTCCTTTCACCCCTTTTATCGCGATACGCCATCCTTCTTCAAACGCTTTATCCACCTTCTGGCCTCGCGCCGTACATTTGCGGGGGCCGTACCCCCATAACTGGTCCGGCTTTTGACCGATTTGGCGACATCGAGCACGGCGAACGCCCCCTCAGTGAGTCGGGGGTCGACCGATTGGAGGTCGGCAAGGGTGAGCTTTCCGAGATCGCAAGCCTTGGCATCGGCGAGCGCCACGATGCGGCCGATGACATGGTGAGCCTCCCGGAAGGGGAGGCCTGCCTCGCGCACCAGCCAGTCGGCGAGGTCGGTGGCCGTGGCGTGGCCGCGGGCGGCGGCCTTCTTCATGGCGCGCCGGTCCGGCTCGAGGTCGCCCACCATGCCCGTCATGGCGCCAAGCCCAAGCTTGAGCGCCATAAGCGCATCGAAAGTGGGCTCCTTGTCCTCCTGCATGTCCTTGGCGTAGGCGAGCGGCAGTCCCTTCATCACCATGAGCAGTGTGAAAAAGGCGCCGCCGATGCGGCCGGTCTTGGCGCGAACGAGCTCGGCCGCGTCGGGGTTGCGCTTCTGTGGCATGATCGACGAGCCGGTGGTGTAGCGGTCGGAGAGGCGGGCGAAGCCGAATTGCGGCGAGGTCCACAGCACGATCTCTTCCGCCAACCGCGACAGATGCGTGGCGGCAATCGCGGCGGCAGCTAAGGTCTCCAGCGCGAAGTCGCGGTCGGATACGGCGTCGAGCGAATTGGCCGCGGGCCTGGCGAAGTGAAGCGCCTTCGCCGTCGCCTCGCGGTCGATGGCGAAGCTCGTGCCGGCGAGCGCGGCCGCACCCAAGGGGCATTCGTTGAGCCGCTTCCTCGCATCCTCGAACCGTCCCCGGTCGCGGGCAAACATCTCGACATAAGCGAGGCAGTGATGGCCGAAGGTGACGGGTTGCGCAGTCTGCAGATGGGTGAAGCCGGGCATGACCGTGGCGGCATGGGCGAGAGCCTTGTCGGCGAGCGCGAGCTGAAGCTCGCCAAGCAGAGCGTCGATACTGGCGACCTCGTCCCTGACATAGAGGCGGAAGTCGGTCGCCACCTGATCGTTGCGCGACCGCGCCGTATGCAGTTTGCCCGCGACCGGTCCGATCAGCTCGGCCAAACGGCTCTCGACGTTCAAATGGATGTCCTCGAGGGCGCGGCTGAAGGCGAATTTGCCCCCCTCGATCTCGGCCGCGATCGCGTTGAGGCCGCGCGCGATCTCGTCCGCCTCATGCTGGGCGATGATGCCGCTTGCGGCGAGCATTTCGGCATGGGCTTTGGACGCAAGAATATCGTGGCGCCAGAGGCGCTTGTCGAAGTCGATGGAGGCGTTTATCTCCTCCATGATCGCGGCGGGGCTCAATGCGAAACGGCCGCCCCACATGGTGTTGGTCACAAGTGTCGAACCTTGTCCAAGAAGAGGTGAGCGAGGAAGACGTGAACAGAAGCGAGAAACGCGACCGCGACGCGTCGCCGGCCACCATTGTCATCGCTGCGTTACTCGCGGCGATTGCCGGGTTCGGCACGGTATATGTGAGTTTTGCCCCGTCTGACAATGGGCGCTTCGCCCTTTGGCCCACGAAGTCGAGCGAGAGTCCGGCGGCACAGACCGGTGGTGGGGCCGGTGTCGGTCAGAGCCCGCTGGCAGGCCTGAACAAGGGCGCGATGGCTGCATTCCTTGCTCGGCCGAAGCCGTTAGAGCTGCCGGCGGTCAATTTCGCAGATGCCAAGGGCGACACGAAATCCTTGAGCGACTGGCACGGCAAGGTCGTGCTGCTCAATATCTGGGCCACCTGGTGCGTGCCCTGCCGGGAGGAGATGCCGACGCTCGACAGACTGCAATCCGCGCTCGGCGGTAAGGACTTCGACGTGGTGGCGGTCAATATCGACCGCGGGCAGGGCGACAAGCCCAAGTCTTTCCTGGCCGATACCGGTGCCATGCATTTGCAGTTCTACACCGATCCTTCGGGAAAACTCTTCAGCACGTTGAAGGCGGTCGGTATGCCGACGACACTACTTCTTGACCGGGAGGGCCGCGAGATCGGCCGCCTCGTGGGACCCGCGGACTGGGATTCGCCCGAGTCGCTGGCTCTGATCAAGGCGGCGATCGCGGCTTCGGCGAGCGCTTAGGTCGGTCGGCCTTTGGGCTGAAAGGAGCGTAAGCCATGAGCTCCGCCAGTATCGACGAGATCATCCGCTTCTGGTTCGAGGAGCTCGAGCCCAAGGCTTGGTCCCGCAAGGACGAGGCACTCGACGGGACCATCGCCTTGCGCTTCGGCGCGACCTATCACGAGCTCCGCTCCGGCATTCCTGCTGCTTGGCTCGATACGCCAGAGGGCTTCCTCGCGGCGATCCTCGTGCTCGATCAGTTTCCCCGCAATATGTTCCGGGGGGAGGCGCGGGCTTTTGCCACCGACGCTGCCGCTCTTGCGCTCACCAAGCGGGCGATTGCCGAGGGAGTCGACGCGAAGCTCAAGCCTGAGCAGAGCTCCTTCATCTACATGCTGTTCCAGCATTCCGAGGACAAGGCCGACCAGGCGCGCGCGGTCTCGTTGTTCACCGCGCTAGGGCACCCCCTCGGGCTCGATTTCGCGCTCAGGCATCAGGCGATCGTCGATCGCTTCGGCCGCTTTCCACACCGGAACGCGATTCTTGGCCGGCCTTCGACAGAGGAGGAGCGGGCATTCCTGGCCGAGCCCGGCTCGTCCGTCTGAAAGCTATCGCGTCGGGACGATGACGCTCTTGTCGAGGCGAAACGTCAAACTGCAGGTCTTGTCGCTCGGCTTGTCGCAAGCCGATCCCGCCATGACGGCTTGCAGCACGCGCTTGCCCCTGCTTTTGCCGAACCGTTAGCTCTGAACGGGTTCCTCGAACGCAACGGTCCAGGCGGTCGCTCCGTCCCAAAGGAAGATTTGCAGCGTGCAGCCGTCGGCGCTGCACATCCGGTTGATGCCGGATCCAGTCCTCGCCGCCGTCGCCGTTCAAATCCTCGACGCTGAGCACAGCATCGGCATTGGCACGCCCTCCAGATCCTTGCAGGACTGCACCGCATCGGCAATTTCCGCCTCGACATTGTCAGGCGGTTCGGCGGCGCGGGCGGAGACGATGCCGCCGAGCATTCAGCGCAGCAAGAGCCTTTCGAGCGGCTGGTGTCGCGTTGCTGGCGTGCAAGGTATTCCTCGGCTGGCCTGGAGGCACTCGTCCATACGCTAGCTTCGCCGGCGGGGACGGCAAAGACCTTCGTGTCGGTGCGTCCAGAGAAAGCGTAACCGAGCTTACTCGGCGCCGGCCCGGTTCACGGGGGCAGGGGCGGTCACGGCGGTGTCGAGGCCCTTGAGCTTGCCCTTCGATTTGCCGCGGGCCGCGCGCACGCGCTTAGCCCGGCCAGCGCCGCAGACGTTATCGTGCAAATGCGCAGGTTCGTCGCTCAGGGACGCCTGCATGGTAAGCCCATCGATCGTGGTGCCGAAGACCGATTTCCAGAAGTAACGCTTGAAGCCGTTCTCGAGGAGATTGGCGGCACGGTCGCGCCGCGAAGCGATCGAGACCTCGCCGAGCACAACGGCGACGAGCTTCCTGCCGTCGCGGGTTGCGCTCGCCACGACGTTGAAGCCGGAGTCGCAAATGAAGCCGGTCTTCATGCCATCGGCGCCTGGGAAATCCCGCAAGAGACCGTTATGCGTCCGAATCAGCTGCTTGCCCACCTGGACCTGCGGCATCGCGAAGAGATCGGCATATTCCGGAAACTCAACGATGATGGCACGCGTCAGCTTGGCGAGATCACGAGCCGTGGTGACCTGACCCTCGGCGGGGAGGCCGTTGACGTTGACGAAATGGGTGCGCGTCATGGAGAGGTGCTGTGCTGCGTCGTTCATCTGGTGGACGAACGCCTCGGTGCTGCCGGCGATCGCCTCGGCGAGCATGACGGCGACGTCATTGGCCGATTTGACGATGAGGACCTTGAGTCCGATGTCGACGGTGATCTGTCCCCCGATCGCCAGGCCGAGCTTGCTCGGCGCTTGCGCGGCAGCCGTCTTCGAGCAGATCAGCTTCGTACCCGGTGTGACCTTGCCCTCTTTCAGGGCCTGAAAGGTGAGATAGGCCGTCATCAGCTTGGTAAGCGATGCAGGGAACCAAGGCGCGTCCGGGTCCTCGGAGTAGAACACGGTTCCGTTGAAGGGCTCGAAGACGAGAGCCGGCCCGGCAGGCGCAGCCGAAGGAGCGAACAGAAACGCTCCAACGAGAAGGCCGAGGCCGGTGTGTCTCAGCATAATTCTTGCTCCCCTCATTCGGGCGTCCGCCCCGAGCTGGCCGCCGGCTCGTGCCCCCTAACCAGCGCTTGAGGCGTCCAGTCGACGCGCCCCATAGTCAATGGAAATTCGACTGTTCCGTGGCACTCGGGTCTCGCCATCCATCGCAAGTGCCGCTGGGGTTAGCAGTGCGAGAGTAGCGCGCCGGTCTCAATTCGCAACTGCGAAATTGGCCGCTGCCAGCTCCGAGGGACAGCTGCCCTTGCCCCGCGCTATGCAGGAGGGGCACGTTTTGGTCGGGGTCCAAGCCCGTGGACGCAGAGACGAGGCGTCGGCAGCTTGTCGCCGCGCTCATCCGCGGCAAGGCATTCCGATGTCCGTCTCGTCGTCACTCTTTTTGCGCGGCAAGTCCGGGAACAGGCTGTCGAGCCGATATTGCCGCCGCGGGCGGTAGCCGTCGCCGTCCGGATCGAGACATTCGATGCTGCGGCCTTCGTCGGAGGCGGTCCTGAGAAAGCGGCCGGCCACCGCCACAGCCGATAGATTGCGCACCAGCTGGGTCGCGGGCGGCCTCGCGGTAGTCGAGGGTGAACTGAACTTCGGACGTAACCATTAGCTTCCCTCAGACCAAGGGTCGGCGTCGACCTCTGCGGCACCCCCGCACGCGAACGTGCAAGCGATGGAGATTACGACCAAAGGTAGTAAGAGAGTAGAGGGCGTAGAGGCCTATTTCTTCTCGATCAGCACGGCGCGGAAGTCGTTGACGTTGGTCAGCGTAGGGCCGGTGACCAAAAGATCGCCGAGCCCTGCAAAGAAATAGTAGGGGTCGTTGTCGGCGAGCATGGCCTTGGCGTCGAAGCCTGCCGCCTCCGCGCGGGCGAGTGTGTCGGGTGCGATCAGGGCGCCGGCATTGTTCTCCGACCCGTCGATGCCATCGGTGTCCGCGGCAAGCGCGTGGATGCGTGGCTTTCCCTCGAGCGCGATGGCGAGCGCGAGCAGGAACTCGGTGTTGCGCCCCCCCTTGCCCGTACCTTTCAGGGTCACCGTCGTCTCGCCGCCGGACAGGAGGACGCAAGGGGGGGCGGCGGGCTGCGCATAGTCGGCGCATTGGCGCGCGATGCCCGCATGCACCAGCCCCACGTCGCGCGCTTCGCCCTCGATGGCGTTGCCAAGGATGGCCGGTGTCACTCCGGCTTTGCGGGCGACGGCAGCCGCGGCCTCGAGCGAAGCCTGCGGCGTCGCGATCATGATGTTCTCAACCTTGGCAAGTCGGGGATCGCCAGGCTTCGGTGTCTCCTCGGCCCCGCTTTTGAGGCGCGCGACAACGGAGGGTGGAACGTCGATCCCGTATTTTTCGACGATGGCGAGCGCGTCCGCGTAACTCGATGGATCGGGAACCGTTGGCCCTGAGGCAATCACTGAAGGATCGTCGCCCGGTACGTCGGAGATCAAGAGGCTGACGACCCTCGCCGGGGCCGCAGCGAGCGCGAGCCGGCCGCCTTTGATCGCCGACAAATGTTTCCGCAGCGTGTTCATCTCGCCGATGGTGGCGCCGCTCTTCAGCAAGGCCTTGTTCACTGCCTGCTTGTCGGCGAGGCTCACGCCTTCCGCGGGCAGCGCGAGCAGCGCCGAGCCGCCGCCGGAGATGAGGCACAGCACGAGATCGTCGGGCGACAGCCCCCGCACCATTTTGAGAATGCGCGCGGCCGCTTCGCGGCCGGCCGCGTCGGGGACCGGATGCGCGGCCTCGATCACCTCGATCTTGCTTGTCGGCAGTTTGTGGCCGTAGCGGGTCACCACGAGGCCGGAGAGTGGCCCTTGCCAGTGGTCCTCGACGGCACGTGCCATGGCGCCACTGGCCTTGCCCGCCCCGACCACGATGGTCCGGCCTTTGGGCGGCGTCGGCAAATGCGGCGGCAGGCAAAGCGCGGGCGCGGCGGCGTCCACAGCTGCCTGAAACATGGACTTTAGCAGTTCGGCTGGCGTCATCGGGGTCTCCCTAGGGCGCTGAAACTGCACAGACGATTGCAAGAAGGCAAGCGAATGAATTACGCTGCCTACTCCAGTTGCAAGGCGCTGCCGCAAGTCCCAGGGTCAAGTCGATTATGTTAGTCCAGCCGCGTGAGAGTGCCGAGAAATCGGGCAAGCGCCCAGACGATCAGCACCTGAAGCCAAAATCCGACATCGAGATCAGCCAAGCGGCAAAGATGCGGCCGATCGTCGAAGTCGCGGCGGACAAGCTCGGCATTCCGGCCGAATACGTGCTCCCTTACGGCCACTACAAGGCGAAGCTCTCGCTCGACTATATCGCCTCGCTCGCCGACCGGCCCGACGGCAAGCTGATCCTCGTCACGGCGATCACACCGACGCCGGCAGGCGAGGGTAAGACCACCACCACCGTGGGGCTTGGTGATGCGCTCAATCTTCTCGGCAAGAAGGCCGTCATCGGTATCCGAGAACCTAGTCTTGGGCCCTGCTTTGGCGTCAAGGGCGGCGCTGCCGGCGGTGGCTACGCCCAAGTCGTGCCGATGGAGGACATCAACCTCCATTTCACCGGCGATTTCCACGCCATCGGCGCCGCCAACAATCTTTTGGCCGCGGTGATCGACAATCACGTCTATTGGGGCAACAAGCTCGATATCGACACCCGCCGTGTCACCTGGCGCCGTGCCGTTGACATGAACGACCGGGCGTTGCGTCAGATCGTTACCTCCTTAGGCGGCGCCGCCAACGGCTTCCCCCGGGAAGCTGGCTTCGACATCACGGTGGCGAGCGAGGTGATGGCCATTTTCTGCCTTGCCTCCGATCTCGCCGACCTGCAGCGCCGGCTGGGGCAAATCCAGATCGGCCAGACGCGAGACAAGGAACCCGTCACGGCGAGCGATCTTTCTGCCTCAGGGTCCATGGCGGCCCTGCTCAAGGATGCGCTGGCTCCGAACCTGGTGCAGACACTCGAGAACAATCCGGCCTTCATCCACGGCGGTCCATTCGCCAACATTGCGCATGGGTGCAACTCGGTGATTGCCACTAAGTCCGCGCTGAAGCTCGCCGACTATGTCGTCACCGAAGCGGGTTTCGGCGCCGACCTCGGGGCGGAGAAGTTCTTCGACATAAAGTGCCGCAAAGCAGGGCTAAAGCCGGATTGCGTGGTCATCGTGGCGACGATCCGTGCCTTGAAGATGCATGGCGGCGTTGCCAAGGACGATCTGAAGAAAGAGAACGTTCAGGCACTGGAGAAGGGCTTTGCCAATCTCGAGCGGCACGTGCAGAACCTTAGAAAGTATGGCGTTCCCGTCATCGTATCGGTGAACCGCTTCTCCAGCGATACCGAGGCCGAGATGGAGCTGCTGAAGCGGCTCTGCGACAATCTCAAGGTCGAGTGCGTGCTAGCCGACCATTGGGCCTTAGGGAGTGAGGGCGCCGTGGACTTGGCGCGGACCGTGATTCTCACCATCAAGACCACGCCAACGAAGTTCAAGCCGCTTTATCCGGACGACATGTCGCTTTGGGAGAAGACGCGTATGATCGCTCAGGAAATCTATGGCGCTGCCGACATCACCGCCGACAAGAGCGTCAAGGACCGTTTCGCCGAGCTCGAGAAAGAAGGCTTCGGGAAGTTCCCGATTTGTGTGGCCAAGACGCAATATAGTTTCACGACTAGCCCGGATGTGAAGGGCGCGCCTACCGGCCACACCATTCCGATCCGCGAGGCTCGGCTTTCAGCCGGCGCCGAGTTCGTTGTGGTCGTCTGCGGCGACATCATGACCATGCCCGGTCTGCCGAAGGTCCCCGCCGCCAACAATATCGAGCTTGCCCCGGACGGGCGCATCACGGGTTTATTCTAGCCAAGCAAAGGGTTGCCAGGCGCTCACGTGGGCGTTACCACCATTTTCCGCCCGCGCCTTAGGCAGAGGTCTCACCGGGGGAAGCCAATTTCTAAGGAGGAAACGTAATGTCGGGAACAAGAACGCCGGGACGCAATTTTCTGTTTGTGCCGGGACCGACCAACGTGCCCGACCGTATCCAGCGCGCCATGATGGTGGCCATGGAGGACCATCGTTCTCCCAAGTTCCCCAAGCTCACGCTGTCCTTGTTCGAAGAGAGCAAGAAGATCTTCAAGACCGAGGACGGCCAGGTTTTCATCTTCCCTTCGAGCGGCACCGGCGCCTGGGAGGCGACGCTCACCAACACGCTTTCGCCGGGCGACAAGGTGTTGTCGGCCCGCTTCGGCCAGTTCAGCCATCTCTGGATCGACCTCGCCCAGCGTCACGGACTAGACGTCATCATCCAGGAAGAGGAATGGGGCACCGGCGCCAAGCCCGAGAAGATCGAGGAAGAACTCCGCAAGGACAAGGACCACAAGATCAAGGCCGTGATGGTCGTCCAGAATGAGACAGCGACCGGCGTCACCAGCGACATTGCCGCGGTGCGCAAGGCGATGGACGCGGCCAACCATCCGGCGATGCTGTTCGTTGACGGCGTCAGCTCGATCGCGTCGATCGACTTCCGCATGGACGAGTGGCGCGTCGACGCCGCGGTATGCGGCTCGCAGAAGGGCCTGATGCTGCCGGCGGGTCTCGGCATCGTCTGCGTCAGCCAGAAGGCGCTCGCCGCCCAGAAGACGGCGCAGTGCAAGCGGTGCTATTTCGATTTCGCCGACCACATCAAGGCGAACGCCACGGGCTACTTCCCATACACGCCGGCGCTCACCCTGCTCTACGGACTTCGCGAGTCGCTTGACATGCTGTTCGAGGAGCGGCTGGACCGAGTGTTCCAGCGCCATCAGGTTCTGGCGGACGGCGTGCGCGCTGCCGTGACAGCCTGGGGCCTCAAGCTCTGTGCCAAGGAGTCGAAGTGGTATTCGAACACGGTCAGCGCCATCATGGTGCCCCCCGGCATCAACGGCGCCGACGTGATCGACATCGCGTTCCGCCGCTACAATCTGGCGCTCGGCGCCGGCCTTTCAAAGGTCGCCGGCAAGCTGTTCCGCATCGGACATCTCGGTGACCTGAATGACCTTATGGTGCTCGGCGCCCTGGCTGGCGCGGAAATGGCCATGAATGACGCCGGTATCGAGGTCGAGCTCGGCAGCGGTGTGGCGGCGGCGCAGAAGCATTTCCGTCAGACCATTCACAAGCTGGACAAGCCGTCGAGTGAATCCGACCGCTTCGCTGAGATCCACCCGGAAGGTGTCGTGCACGCGCAATAATGGCGACCGGCATCCAACGCATCGTGTTCAGCGCTAGCGGGTGATCCCGCCGGCGCCAGCTCCCCAGGGGGTGGCATGCAGCACGCGATCGTGTTCCTCGATCGAGAGTCGGTAGGCGCCAATGTGCGCAAACCCAATTTTTCGCACACCTACAAGGAATACGACGCGACGTGGACGCCTGAGGAGATCGTCGATCGCCTCAAGGACGCGACCATCGCCATCATCAACAAGGTGCCGATGCGGGCCGACACGCTGAAGCAGCTGCCGAAGCTCAAGCTGATCGCGGTGGCCGCGACGGGAACGGACATTGTCGACAAGGGCTATTGCAAGCAGAACGGCATCACCGTCGTCAATATCCGCAACTACGCCTTCAACACCGTGCCCGAGCATGTGCTCGCGCTCATCTTTGCGCTTCGCCGCAACCTGCTCGCCTATGTCGAGGACGTGCGCAAGGGCAAGTGGAATAAGGCCAGCCAGTTCTGCTTCTTCGACCATCCCATCCGGGACGTCGCCGGTTCGACGCTCGGCGTCATCGGTTTCGGCGCGCTCGGCAAGTCCGTGGCGAAGCGCGCCGAGGCCTTGGGCATGCTCATCCTTCCCTACGACGTCTTCCCCCAACCGGGCCTCGTCGATCTGGAGAGGATTTACAAAGAGAGTGACATCATCACCCTGCACACTCCGCTCACGCCCAAGACCAAGAACATCATCGGGGCGAAAGAGTTTCAGATGATGAAGCCGACCGCTATCCTCATCAACACCGCCCGCGGCGGCCTGGTCGACGAGCAGGCGCTCGCCAACGCGCTGAAGGAGGGCACCATCGCCGGCGCCGGCTTCGATGTGCTGACCAAGGAGCCTCCCAAGGACGGCAATGTGCTCCTCGATCTCAAGCTTCCGAACTTCATTCTGACACCGCATGTCGCCTGGGCGAGCCAGGAGGCCATGCAGATCCTGGCCGATCAACTCATCGACAATATCGAGGCGTTCGTCGCGGATAGGCCGCAGAACGTCGTTCAGGAGTAGAGGCCAGAGGGCGCGCAAGATGAAGAAGCTGCTTTTCCTGTTCGACACAGATGCATTTGCGAGCGTGTTCGACACGGTCGTGGGCTATGACGGCGGGGCCGACCATATCGCCGGCTACGCCAATGTCACGCCCAAGACTGTCGGCGCGCTCGTCGACGGCGCGATCTTCACGCGCGGCGGCAAGGAGAAGCAATACACGGCTATCTTCGTCGGCGGCGGCGACATGGCCAAGGGCGAGGCGCTACTCAAGGCGGTGAAGAAGAAGTTCTTCGGCCCCTTCCGCGTGTCGGTCATGCTCGATTCGAACGGCTCCAACACCACGGCGGCCGCGGGTGTGGGGCTACTCGCCAAGGCCAAGCCGCTTCAAGGCAAGAAGGCGGTGGTGCTGGCGGGCACGGGTCCCGTCGGCATGCGCGCCGCGGCGCTGCTCGGCAAGGAAGGCGCCGAAGTCAGCCTTACCTCGCGGTCGAAGGAGCGCGCGGAAAATGCAGCTAAGACGGTCGAAGCCCGCTTCGGCGTGAAGGCGACGCCGATCGAGGCCTTCGACGATGTGGCGCGCGCGCAAGCCGTGAAGGGAGCGCAGATCGTATTCGCCGCCGGCGCCATCGGCGTGCAACTGCTGCCCGGCTCCGCCTGGCAGAACAACCCAACCATCGAGATGCTCGCCGACGTGAACGCGCAGCCGCCGCTTGGGCTCGAGGGTGTCGAGGCCACGGACAAAGGCAAGGAGCGGGCGGGCAAGCTCGCCTTCGGCGCGCTCGGCATCGGCGGCCTTAAATTGAAGCTGCATCGCGGCTGTATCGGGCAGCTGTTCGAAAGCTCCGAGCAGGTGCTCGATGCCGAGGAAATCTATGCTCTGGCGAAAGGGATGGCGTGACGGCGATGATCAAGCAGAGCGCCATCGAGAAGTTTCTTGACGAACTGGGGAGCCAGAGCGCGACGCCGGGCGGAGGCAGCGCCGCCGCGATCATCGGCGCCATGGGCGCGGCGCTCGTGGCGATGGTTTGCAACCTGACCATCGGCAAGAAGAAATACGCCGATGTCGAGGACGAGATGCGATCGCTGCTCGCCAAGGCGGAGGAGCTTCGCCATAGGCTGACGGGCATGATTGAGGACGACGTCAAGGCCTTCGATGCGGTCATGGAGGCCTATGGCATGGCGAAGGAAACCGACGCCGAGAAGGCCGCCCGCAGCGCCGCGATCCAAGAGGCCCTTAAGCACGCGACCGAGGTTCCATTGCGCTGCTGCCACGCCGCTCGCGAGGTCATCGACCTTGCTGCGGTAGCCTCGGCCAAGGGCAATCTCAACGTGATCAGCGACGCGGGCGTCGGCGTGCTCGCTGCTTATGCTGCATTGCGAAGTGCCGCGCTAAATGTTTACACGAACGCGAAAATGATCACTGACAAAGCCTTCGCGGAGGCTAAGGTAAAGGAGTTGGAGACGCTCTTATCCGGCGCGGAAGGAGTGACTGAGGAAGCTTATGGACTGGTAAGGGGCAAGCTGAGCTGAGGCTCGCTGGTCACGGCCGGTCAAAAAGACAAAAAGGGAGGAAAACGTGGACGTCCACGAGTATCAAGCCAAGGAGTTGCTCGCTCAATTCGGCGTGCCGGTGCCGAAGGGCGCCGTCGCCTTCAGCCCCGACCAGGCGGTCTACGCCGCGACCGAGCTCGGCGGCTGGCATTGGGCGGTCAAGGCGCAGATCCATGCCGGCGCCCGAGGCAAGGCCGGCGGGATCAAGCTTTGCAGGACCTATCATGAGGTGCGCGAGGCGGCGCAGGACATGCTCGGCAGGCGCCTGGTAACTATCCAGACGGGGCCGGAAGGCAAGCCCGTGCAGCGGGTCTATATCGAGGTCGCCGAGCCGTTCGAGCGCGAGCTCTATCTCGGCTATGTGCTCGACCGTAAGACCGAGCGCATTCGCGTGATTGCCTCACGCCGCGGCGGCATGGAGATCGAGGAGATCGCCAGGACCGAGCCTGAGGCCATACTTCAGGTTCTGGTGGAGCCCGCGGTTGGCCTCCAGGCGTTCCAGGCGCGCGAGCTTGCCTTTCAGCTTGGCCTCAACATCAAGCAGGTGCAGCGCGCGGTGACGACTATCATGAACGCCTATCGCGCGTTTCGCGATCGCGACGCCATCATGCTCGAGATCAATCCGCTGGTCGTGACCAAGGACGACCGGGTGCTCGCGCTCGACGCCAAGATGTCGTTCGACGACAATGCGCTGTTCCGCCGTCACAGCGTCGCGGACATGCACGATCCATCGCAGCAGGATCCGCGCGAGGCGCAGGCCGCGGAGCATAATCTGAACTATATCGGCCTCGACGGAGAGATCGGCTGCATCGTCAACGGTGCTGGCCTCGCCATGGCCACCATGGACATGATCAAGCACGCCGGCGGGAGCCCGGCGAACTTCCTCGATGTCGGCGGCGGCGCCAGCCCCGAGCGCATCGCCACGGCGCTCAAGCTCGTTCTGTCGGACGTCAAGGTGCGGGCGGTGCTCGTCAACATCTTCGCCGGCATCAATCGTTGCGACTGGGTCGCCAAGGGCGTGGTCCAGGCCTGCCAGACCGTCGATGTCAAGGTGCCGCTGGTGGTTCGCCTCGCCGGCACGAATGTCGAGGAAGGCCGCAAAATTCTGGCCGAGAGCGGGCTTAAGCTGATCACCGCGGATACTCTGGCGGAAGCCGCGCAGAAGGCCGTGGAAGTCTGCAATGCCACGCAGGAACTTGCGCGAGCGACGGCCTGAGAGCCACCCGGGAGAAGACCAATGAGCATCCTTATTGACGAAACCACACCGATCCTCGTCCAGGGCATGACCGGCGACAAGGGCTCCTTTCATACGAAGGAGATGGTCGAGTATGGGTCCAACATCGTCGGCGGCGTGACGCCCGGCAAAGGCGGCAGCAAGCATCAGGGCCTGCCCGTCTTCAACACGGTGAAGGAGGCCGTGGAGGCAACGGGGGCAACCACCAGCATCACCTTCGTGGCGCCGGCCTTCTGCGCCGACGCGATCATGGAGGCGGCCGACGCCGGCATCAGGCTTATCTGCTCGATCACCGACGGCATCCCGGCCCAAGACATGATGCGGGTAAAGCGCTATCTCCGCCGCTATCCGAAGGAGCGGCATCCGATGTTGGTGGGTCCCAACTGCGCCGGCATCATCAGCCCGGGCAAAGCCATGCTCGGCATCATGCCATGGCACATCTATCTCCAGGGCAAGGTCGGCGTCATCTCGCGGTCCGGTACGCTCGGCTACGAGGCCGCTTCGCAGATGAAGGCCGTTGGTATCGGCATCACGACGAGCGTCGGCATCGGCGGCGACCCGATCAATGGCAGCTCCTTCCTCGACCATTTGCAGCTGTTCGAGGACGATCCAGAGACCGAGGCGGTGCTCTTGATCGGCGAGATCGGCGGACCGCAAGAGGCCGAAGCCTCGGAATGGATCAAGGAGAATATGTCGAAGCCGGTGGTGGGGTTCGTGGCCGGTCTCACCGCGCCCAAGGGACGGCGCATGGGGCACGCCGGAGCCATCATCTCGGCGGCGGGAGACAGCGCGTCGGAGAAGGCGGAGATCATGCGATCTTGCGGCCTGACCGTGGCACCGAACCCGAGCGAGTTCGGCTCCACCGTGGCGCGGGTGCTTTCCAGCGGGACGGGGCCTCAGGCCGTCGTGTGAGGCGAGACGCCGGCTCGGTCTCTAGTTCCGCATCACCCCGGCCTCCCTCGGCACCGCTTGGCTGCAGGCAATCTCTTCCACGCCGCCCAGCGTCGAGGAAAAGGGCCATGATGGTCGCGATCCGGAGCTGTTTGTTGGCGCGAGGAGTGTCCGGGCCTTCATGAAGGACGATGTCAAGCAGCTCGACAGCGCGGGCGATCCTCCCTCGGCATCGCCTGCGATCGCGGGAACGCCGGCCATAGAGGCCGCGGATCTGCTGTTCCGCCTTCTGCTCGACGTGGCGCGGCGGCATCAACCCGAAATTGAGCCCGTGCTCAGGGGCGGGGCGGTCGTCGCGGACTTTACCCCCGAGCTCATGGCGCGCGCGTTGCAGGCGCAAGGCATCTGGTTCCAGCTGCTCTCGATCGCCGAGCAGAATGCCGCCATGCGGAGGCGGCGCAAGATCGAGCGCGAGAGAGGCCGTGAGCAGGTACGCGGGACGTTCGCCAATGTGCTGGGCGAAGCGTCCCGTGACGGCATCGGGCCTGAACAAATCCAGAAGCTGCTCGCGAATTTGCGCATCAGGCCGGTGCTCACGGCCCATCCGACCGAGTCGAAGCGCGTCACCGTGCTCGAGAAGTACCGCAAGATCTATCTCTTGCTGCGCGAGCTGGAAAACCCGCGCTGGACGGAACGGGAGCGTGGCGAGCTCATCGATCAATTACGCGACCGGATCGAGCTCGTCTGGATGACGGGCGAGCTGCATCTGGAAAAGCCGTCCGTGGAGCAAGAGGTCCTAAGGGGCTTGCACTTTTTCGAGGAGACCTTGTTCGAGATGGCGCCCAAGATGATCAGCAGTCTGGAAGGCGCACTCGGGCAACATTACGCAGGCAGGCGCTTCGACGTACCGCCCTTCTTCCAGTTCGGCTCCTGGATCGGGGGCGACCGCGACGGCAATCCCTTCGTCACCACCGCTGTCACGCGGGCGACCTTGCGGCAGAATGCGCTTGCCGCTTTGCGTCACTACAAGGCCCGGGTGACCGAACTCGCGCGCGCCTTGTCGATCACCGAGCGGGCGGCGCCGGTTCCCGAAAGCTTCCGCGCCGAGCTTGCCCGGGAGCTCGAGGCAAGTGGCGAGGCGGCGATCATCAGGGCGCGCAATCCGGGCGAGGCCTACCGGCACTATCTCACTTGCGTCTTGCGCAAGCTCGACGCGACGATGCTGCGGACCGAGGGCAACGCGGCGCCGGAGGGACGGCCCTCTTACGCCAATGCCGATGAGCTGATCGCCGATCTGCGTGTGCTGGAAACCGCACTCGAGGAGGCCGACTTGGCGTCGATTGCCACCGATCTCGTGCGCCCGGTGCGCTTCGCCGCCCAGATTTTCCGCTTCTCTACCGTGCGGCTGGATTTGCGCGAGAACACCACCCGCACCAATGAGGCGCTGCAAACCTTGTGGCGGGCAACGGTGGGTGAGGGTAAGGGGGAGCCGCCGGACCCACGGTCCGACACATGGAAAGCCTGGCTGCTGGCTGAGCTCGCGCGTCCGCGCGAGGGCGTGCGCGTGCTGACCGGTCTGCCGGCGGAGGCCGAGGAGACACTGGCCATGTTGCGGCTGGTTGCCGAGATGCGCGGCCGACTCGACCGGGAAGCGTTCGGCAGCTTCATCCTGAGTATGACGCGTTCCGTCGCCGATGTGCTCGGCGTCTATCTGCTGGCGAAGGAGGGCGGAATCTTCCTCGATGCCGCCGGGACCGAGATCTGCCCGTTGCCCGTCGTGCCCCTGTTCGAGACCATCGAGGATTTGCGCGCGGCGCCTACCATCATGCGCGAGCTGTTAAGCGTGCCGCTGGTCAGGCGCAGCACGAATTGGCAAGGCAACGTGCAGGAAGTGATGATCGGATATTCCGATTCCAACAAGGACGGCGGGTTCCTGGCCTCGAATTGGGAGCTTGCCAAGGCACAAGTGAAGCTGACCAAGCTCAGCGACGAGATGGGCGTCAGAATCGCGTTCTTCCACGGACGCGGCGGCTCGGTGAGCCGGGGCGGTGCGCCGACGGGCCGCGGGATTGCGGCGCAGCCGGCGGGCTCGATCCGCGGCCGCTTCCGCGTCACCGAGCAGGGCGAGGTGGTCTCCTCCAAATACGCCAATAGAGGAACCGCGGCCTATCAGATGGAGCTGTTGGCCGCGAGCGTGTTCGAGCATGCGCTGAAATCGGAGCGCGAGGAGGCGCTCGTGCCGCGGGCCGAGATCGACGACGCGATGGAGGCGCTTTCCGGCGCCTCGCGTGCAAGCTATACGCGGCTCGTCGGCCATCCCGACCTCGTCGCCTATTTCCAGGCGGCGAGCCCGCTCGAGGAGATCTCGCTGCTCAACATCGGATCGCGGCCCGCCCGCCGCTTCGGCGCGCGCTCTTTGAGCGATCTCCGCGCCATCCCCTGGGTGTTCGCCTGGGCGCAGAACCGGCACATCATTACCGGCTGGTATGGTGTCGGCAGCGCGCTGAAGAGCTTCATCGAGGTTCGCGGCGAGGCGGGCGAGGCGATGCTTGGCCGCATGTTCGAGGATTCGCGGCTCTTCCGCCTGATCATGGATGAGGTGGAGAAGACGCTGCTGCTGGTCGATCTTCCGATCGCGCGGGACTATTCCGGGCTTGTCGCCGAGGTGCAAACGCGGCAGACGATCTTCTCCATGATCGAGAGGGAATACAGCTTGACCCGAGAGATGGTGCGGAAGGTGAGCGGCGGCGCGGAAGTCGGCGAGCGCTTCCCGCGCTATCGGGACGTGCTCAAGGATCGCTTGCCCACGATCAACGAGGTCAATCGGGAGCAGGTCGAGCTGTTGCGCCGGTTCAGAGGCGCTGCCAACGAAAGCGAGCGGGAGCGCTACAAGTTGGCGCTGCTGCTCTCGATCAACACCATTGCCGCTGGCCTTGGCGCCACGGGTTAACTTTATAAAGAGCGAAAGGAAATCGACGCATGAGCTTCACGCTGATCCAACAGGCCACCCCGCGTTTGCACCGCTCGGAGCTTGCCGTGCCGGGGTCCAATCCGTCGCTGTTCGAGAAGGCGGCGAAAGGCGGGGCCGACATCATCTTCCTCGACCTCGAGGACGCCGTGGCACCCGACGACAAGGAGCAGGCGCGCAAGAACATCATCCAGGGCCTCAACGACCTGGACTGGGGTACCAAGATCATGATGGTGCGCATCAACGGCCTCGACACCCATTACATGTATCGCGACGTGGTGAATGTGGTCGAAGCCTGTCCGCGCCTCGATATGATCCTCATCCCCAAGGTCGGCGTGCCGCAGGACGTCTATGCGCTGGACATGCTGGTGACGCAGATCGAAGCGGCCAAGAAGCGGGAGAAGCGCATCGGCTTCGAGGTCCTGATCGAGACCGCGCTCGGCATGGCTAATGTCGAGGCCATCGCGCAGGCGAGCAAACGGCTGGAGGCCATGTCGTTCGGCGTCGCGGACTACGCCGCTTCGACGCGGGCGCGCACCGTCGGCATCGGCGGCCCGCATCCGGATTACGGCGTGCTCACCGACAAGGACGCTGACGGCAAGCGCGCCTATCATTGGGGCGATCCCTGGCACTTCGCGCTGTCGCGTATGATGGTCGCCTGCCGCGCCTATGGGCTTCGTCCGATCGACGGGCCGTTCGGCGATTTCTCCGATCCCGACGGTTACACGGCTGCCGCGAAGCGCGCCGCCGTGCTCGGCTTCGAAGGCAAATGGGCGATCCATCCTTCGCAGGTGGAGCTTGCCAACAAGGTGTTCACGCCGTCCGAGGCCGAAGTGACCAAGGCCAAGCGTATCGTCGAGGCGATGAAGCAAGCGGCGAAGGAAGGCAAGGGCGCCGTGTCGCTGGACGGCAGGCTGATCGACATCGCCTCCATCCGCCAGGCCGAGGCGCTGCTGAACAAGGCCGCGGCCATGGGGGGGTGAGGAGCGGCCCCAAAATGGCCGCGAGGGCCACATAGGTCGATTTGAGTCGGCGCGTCGATGCGCCAGAGCAGCGGCATGGTTATTGCGGAGGTTCAGCTTTGACAGTGCCGGCCCCAAGGGAAACATCCATGAAAACTCCACCCAAATCGCCCAGCGACAAGCCGCGTAAAGCCTCCGACAAGAAGCATCAAAAAAAGAAGACTGCCGCTGCTCAAGTAAAGACCGCCGCGGCGCTGGCTCATCGGCCTGCGCCCGCCATGGTGGGGAAGCCTGTGCTTAAACAAGCGAGCGCGCCTGCGCCGGCCACGTCGGAGAGGCCTGTCCTCGAAAAAGCGAGCACGCCTGCGCCGGCCATGTCGAGCAAGTCTGTGCTTAAAAAAGCGAGCGAACCTGCACCGGCCATCTCCGGGAAGCGTGTCCTCGAACCAACCGCTCCGGCCCGCATCGTCTCGGCGCCCGCGGAGCCTGGACTTGAGGGCGCGGCGCACACCATCGAGTGGTCGTTCGAAGCTGCGGCACATGGCGCGCTCGCGATCAACCGCAAGCTCCTCGACATCACCGTGCAGAACGTCAAGTCCAGCCTGGACTTCGCCAAGCGCCTCGCTGGAGCCAAGACGCCCATCGAGGTGATGCAAATGCAGGTGAGCTATTGGCAGGAGCGCATGGGCGCGCTTGCAAGCCAGGCCGAAGAGTTACGGGCGTTGTCGGCCCACCTCGTCAGCCGCTCAGGGCGTACCTGAGCCGGAGCCTTATTTAAGGTGCAGCCTGATCGCGTGGCCAGTCTGAGGCGCGGACAGACGGAGACGCCCACGCTGTTGCACAGATGCGGGCCGCATCGTCTTTTTTTGACTCTAGACTTCCTGCACACAATGCTGCTGGACGTGTTTGCTTGGCGCTGACTGCACCGCGCAGACGAAACAAAGAATCGAAGCCTTCGTGCCAAGGGCTTTTTGCCCCCCCACTCCGGCGGAAGCCGTTTGGCGATATCCGGCGGACGCTGCCGTCCCGTGAAGCCGCGCGTTACCATTGCTGTCGTTCCTCCAAGCCGTGGCTGAAGACCGTCAGACTATCGGCGTCCATCGTTCCCAACAACCTGCTCGCGTCTTTACCGAGCGGCCCACCCTTGGCTACGCCGCTCTGAAGGAAATATCCTCGAGACGGTCAGTTCGTGGGGAGACCAAGCATGGTGAGAGCAGGGAACCTCCGACGGCGTCTGCCTTCGCGGCCGCTGCCCGATGAGGTCACGAACATCCTTGTTGAGCGGTCCGGCTTGCGCATCGAGCGCATTGTCTCCACCGGCCAGGCGACGCCGGAAGGCCAATGGTACGATCAGGCGACCGACGAGTGGGTGCTCGTCGTGGCCGGTGCGGCACGCCTCAGGCTCGAGGGTGAGGATGGGGACCGGGAGCTTGCCGAAGGCGATTGGATCTTGCTCCCGGCCCATTGTCGCCACAGGGTCCCCTGGACGCAAAGCAAGCCGCCGACCATCTGGCTCGTTATCCATTTTCGGGCCGAACGTTGACGCGCTGCAGCTGCCGTCAGCCGCAGTTTAGTGGCGACGCCGTATTGCGCGAGGCTTGGAATGTGGCTGCGCACCTTCGGCCACGGCGTAGCCCAAATAGGTCCTGAGCAACGGCGGCATCCGGCACGTGCGGGTTCGAGGTGAGGCGCGCCGTCAACAGTCACGGGGGAGGAGCCGAGGCGGTCAATTTGCAACATTTGATCGGCCACGCGAGCGCCACCCTGTCATGCGACCCAACCACCGCGATTAGGAACGGACCACCGCCAGACCCGTCACGAGGAGATCCTGACGACGTCACAGGCTAAACAGGTAAGCGCAAGGGTGCCTCGAATCAGCATATCGCTCTATCGTTCGTCCCCGATTTCTCTTGCCAGCAATGTTGCTGGATAGATGGCTAATCATCGCCTCCACGTTGCAAAGGCCGCGCGATGCGGTGCAGAGGCGCAATATCACCGGAGCCCGCCGTCGTAAGGGTTCCGAAGCTGAAATAGATAATCGTGCTGGAAAGTGTTGGGGTGTCCGTGACGGACATACCGGAAAAGGCATGAGGGATCAGCAAGCCTACGAATGTATAAAGCGCTACGAAAGTCGGGCCGATGGCGAGATAGAGCAGGATAGCGCTTATGATGCGATGATAGGTGATGCGCCCAGGAGCGAAAACCGCACACGCAACGACCCAGCTCAGCGCAAGCCCTATGAGGATCCATGCGCTGGCGTCGAGGTAAAGATCAAGGGTCGTGTGATGCCGGAGGCGAAGCACAGCGGCGGTAGCGGCGAGGCCGAGGCCAACGAGCATCACCACAACGGCGGCTGAAATTCCAGACTGAAACAGGACGGCGCCGATCACGGCTAACGCGACGACGAATCTCGATGGCCCACGCCGCGTGAAGCGGGGCGATCACGAACATGATGAGTGCGAGCAGGATCGTAAGCAGGGTCAGGAGCGGATCCCCGCAAACGCTGCCGCAAACGACTGAAGCGCTCCTTCCATGACTGTCCAGTTCTCTGCCCAAGTTGACTGGCAAGAGGATTGGCGTGAGGATGCACCTCTTGGCAATCGCTTTGATCATTAACCAGGGAAGGTAACGAGTACCGCTATTCGGCGGCGAGCCTCACATATTGGCCGTTGGCCACGGGGCAGGCGGCCCAGAGCTCTTCAAGCGCGTGGATCAGATAGGCCATCTGCGCGTCGGTATGCACCGGCGAG
Source organism: Methyloceanibacter sp. (assembly GCA_049801475.1). Classification (GTDB taxonomy): domain Bacteria; phylum Pseudomonadota; class Alphaproteobacteria; order Rhizobiales; family Methyloligellaceae; genus Methyloceanibacter. The sequence continues at coordinate 15,062 of JBARKP010000076.1, read as the reverse complement.
GGCGTGAGGCGCATGCGCTCGGTTCCGCGCGGCACGGTCGGGTAGTTGATCGGCTGCACATAGAGACGATAGCGCTCAAGTAGCATGTCGGTGACGGCCTTGCAGTGGACGGGATCGCCAACCATCACCGGCACGATGTGGCTCGGATTGTCCATCACCGGCAGGCGCGCCTCGGCGAGATGCCGCTTCAGCGTCCGCACGCGCTCCTGAAGCCGTTCGCGCTCTACGCCGCTCACCTTCAGATGCCGGATGCTGGCGAGCGCTCCGGCGGCGATCGCCGGCGCCAACGAGGTGGTGAAGATGAAGCCCGGGGCATAGGAGCGGATGGCGTCGCAGCAGGCTTGGCTCGCGGCGATGTAGCCGCCCATGACGCCAAAGCCCTTGGCCAGCGTGCCGTTGACGATGTCGATGCGATGCATCACGCCCTCGCGCTCGGAAATGCCCCCGCCACGCGGGCCGTAAAGCCCGACGGCGTGCACCTCATCGAGATAAGTCAGCGCGTTGTATTTTTGGGCCAGGTCGCAGATCGCCGCGATCGGGGCGATGTGACCGTCCATGGAGTAGACGCTCTCCAAGACGACGATCTTCGGCGTGCCGTGCGGGAACTTCCTGAGCTTCGCCTCGAGGTCCTCCACGTCGTTGTGGCGGAAGATGTGCTTCTCGCCGCCGCCATGGAGGATGCCTTGGATCATGGAGGCGTGGTTCTTCTCGTCGGAGAAGATCACCAAGCCGGGGATCAGCCTTTGCAGCGTGGAGAGCGTGGCATCATTGGCGATATAGGCGGAGGTGAAGAGGAGTGCGGCCTCCTTACCGTGCAGTTCGGCAAGCTCGACCTCGAGCTCCACATGATAATGGGTGGTGCCGGAGATGTTGCGTGTGCCGCCGGAGCCCGCGCCCACCGCCTCGATCGCCTCATGCATCGCGGCGCGCACGGCGGGATGCTGGCTCATGCCGAGATAATCGTTGGAGCACCACACGGTCACGTCGCGGGTGCCGTCGCTCGTGAACTGATCGGCGGTCGGATAGTTCCCGCAGCGGCGCTTCAACTCGGCGAAGACCCGATAGCGGCCTTCGCGGTGCAGCGCCTCAAGATGCTCGCGGAAATAAGTCTCATAATCCATGTGTATTGACCTGACCCACCCGAAGAACCGGCTATTTGCGCTGTCCCTTTCAACCACACCCTGGGACCGAAATATAGTCCTGAGCGAGGGGTCCTCAATTGTGCAAAAGCGTCGCGTCCTGTCTCTTCTTGCCCCAAAATCCGGAAGATCCCGGTTTTTCGCTGATCATCGCCCTGACGGGGCGGCTTAGCTGTTCGGGAAATAGCACTTGCGAACATAGGGTAATTTGATCTCCCTCAAAACCTCGAGGGGGGCGGGCGGACCAGGCGTCCATAAGGCCGCGAGCTCGGCCTGGGCGATCGAACACCCGCTCGTTCCTTACGGGCGAAGAAGCATTGACGCGCAACCGGCAAAAATCGTCCTCCAAGAGGAGGTCTCGAAAGCGGTCTGCGGCAGCCCCGCGGCCAGCGAGCGAGCAGGAGGTCGCAAGCAAAGCGCCAGATTCCTGCTTCACATCGAAACGCAGAATTTGGATCCCGGCCTGCATCGCCGTTGCGATCGTCATCTCGGCTGGATTGCTGTTTTGGCTTTTTGGCGCAGGCGACAAGGTCTCCGGCGGTGGCACCGCCAATCCTCTAGAAGGGCTGAGTTTCGTGGGCAGCGAAACTTGCGCCGGCTGCCACCAGGCCGAAGCGACGGCGTGGCACGCATCGCAACACAAGCACGCCATGGACCACGCTACCGAGCAATCCGTGCTGGGCGATTTCAACGATGCAAGCTTCGACTATTTCGGCGTGCATTCCCGCTTCTTTCTCAAGGACGGCAAGTTTTTCGTTGAAACCGATGGCGCGGACGGCAAGCTCGACCACGTTCGAGGTGAAATACACTTTCGGCCTGGATCCGCTGCAGCAATTTCTCGTTGAGTTTCCTGACGGCCGCATACAGGCGCTGTCGCTCGCCTGGGACAGCCGCCCGAAGGAGAAGGGGGGTCAACGCTGGTTCCATCTCTATCCGAACGAGGAGATCGGCCACGACGATGTCCTGCATTGGACGAAGCTGAGCCAGAATTGGAATTTCATGTGCGCGGAGTGCCACTCGACCGGCGTGCGCAAAAATTACGACGCTGCCACGGACCGCTTCGCCACGGACTGGGCAGAGATCAGCGTCGGCTGCGAGGCCTGTCACCGGCAGGGATCGAATCATGTCGCCTGGGCGAAGGCCAAGCAAGGCTGGTGGCCGTTTGGGAACAGCGACCCCGCGAAGGGACTGTTGGCGCGGTTCGACGAGCGCGTCGGTACGACTTGGGGCCACGACCCGAATAGCGGCAATCCGCAGCGGAGCGCTCCTCCGGCCTTCTTACGCAAGGAGGTCGAGACCTGCGGGCGGTGCCATGCGCGGCGAGGCCAGATCTCCGAGCACTGGGTCCCCGGACGCCCGCTCTCCGACACGCACATGGTGGCGATGCTTGCCGAACCTCTCTATCAGGCGGACGGGCAAATGCTCGACTAGGTCTATAATTACGGCTCGTTCAAGCAGAGCCGCATGTTTGCCGCGGGCGTGACATGCAGCGATTGCCACGATCCGCACAGCGCCAAGCTACGGCTCTCCGGCGACAATGTCTGCCTGCAATGTCACTCCGCCGACATTTATGCGAAGGCAGCGCATCACCACCACGAGCAAGCGAACCCGCCGGTCGGTTGCGTCTCCTGCCATATGCCGGTGCGGAGTTACATGGTGGTCGATCGCCGCCACGATCATAGCTTCCGGGTGCCCCGTCCCGATCTGTCGGCCAAGCTCGGGACCACGAATGCGTGCAACGCTTGTCATACCGACAAGCCTGCCGAATGGGCGGCCACGGCGATCGAGGGTTGGTTCGGTCTGAGCCGCAAGGACTTGCAGAATTATGCGCCGGCGTTCCATGCGGCCTGGCACGACGAGCCCGGCGCCGCGAGCCTCCTTGCCGCGGTTGCCGCGGATGCGAACGCCCCGAGCTTCGCCCGCGCAAGCGCACTTGCCGAGCTCGCCGCCTATGTCTCACCGTCCAATATCGGCTTGGCGCAGACAGGACTTTCTGATCCCGATCCCATAGTACGCCTCGGCGCGCTCGACATGGTCGAAGCCGTGCCGCTGGACCAACTCTGGCCGCTCGTCTCACCTCTCATGTCAGATCCGATCCGCGGCGTACGCCTGCGGGCCGCTTCCTTGCTTGCCGGCGTCCCGAGCGAGCGACTGTCGGGAAGCGACCGCGAGCGGCTCGAACACGCTCTCCAGGAGTTCATCGCGGCGCAGCGCCTGAATGCGGACAGGCCCGAGGCGCGCACGATGCTCGGAGGCGTCTATGCCCGGCGCGGCCAGATGACCGAGGCCGAAGCAGAGTTCAAGGCGGCGCTCCGCCTGAGCCCGCATTATGGGCCGGCGTCGGCCAACCTCGCGGACCTCTATCGGCAGCTTGGGCGCGAAGCCGATGCCGAGAGCACATTGCGCAAGGCAATCGAGACGTCGCCGCAGGATGCCGGACTGCATCATGCGCTTGGATTGGCGCTGGTGCGGCTCAAGCGCGAGGACGAGGCCATCGCCGAATTGCGCCGCGCCGCGGAGCTCGAGCCGGATCGTGCGAGATATGCCTATGTCTACGCGGTCGGGCTCGATGCAAGCGGGCATCGCAGCGACGCGATCCAGGTTCTGAAGGACAGCTTGGCCCGGCATCCGGACGATCGCGACACGCTGCTTGCGCTGATCGGCTTCAATCGCGATGTGGGAGACGCCGCCACGGCGCTCCAATACGCCGAGCAACTCGCTCGGATAGAGCCCGCAAATGCCGAGCTTAAGACTCTGCTCGAGACGCTCCGGAGCCAAGCAGGGGCTCCGGAGCAATGACGCGGCGGGGCTTGCGGCTTGAGCCGAGGGCTAGATGTCGTTCTTGAATTGATTGATGCATGCGTGCCGTCGCAATATGGCTTGTTCGCGCTGCGGCCACAGCGGCGCAGCGCATAGCGTGCCTGGTACAGATACTTCCGCCTTGCTCCCATCGTACCGACTCGCCTTCAGCATTGGCGAATGGTGACCTCAGCCAGGGGCAAATTGCCGGAGACGAGATACGGGCCATCTTTTGTGACGTGAATTTCTGACAAAGCCTTCGATGCCTTCTCAGGTTTTGTTTACTGCCTTTGGTGTTGGTAGCGAATTGCTCCGACGGCTAGCGGTCCCGCGCAGACTTATGCTGCCGCACTACGCCCTCTGCAGATATAATTTTGGAAGGATTCTCATCTAGAAGGACCTGCCGTCGTCGGGCGGGTGCGAAGCCATCATCGGCGGCAAATCGGCGCGGATACATGCAGAGGAGGAACGAAATGGCTGAGCAGGCGATTTCCCGTGAGCAATTGGCGAAACTATTGAACGAGGATCTTTCGCGCGAATATCAGGCCATCATCGCCTATGTCGTCTATTCGCAGGTGCTGAAGGGTGCGGAATACATGAACATCGCCGATCAGCTTAAGCAGCACGCCCATCAAGAGCTGCAGCACGCGCTGATCATTTCGCGCCAGATCGACTATCTCGGCGAAATGCCCACGGTTACCGCGAAGCCGGTCCGCGTCTCGGAGAAGCCGCGGGACATGCTCAAATTCGACCTGGATAACGAGAACGAAACCATTCGCAACTACCGAGAGCGGGTTCGGCAATGCGAAGCCCTCGGCGAGTTCGCCATGGCCGAGCAGATCCGAGAGATTCTCGTGCAGGAGCAGGACCACCAGATCGATCTGGCCACCGCTCTCGGCGAGGAGGTGCCGGACGTAGGCAGTTCACGCGGGAGAGGGACGCGTAAGCGAAGCCGCTGATCCCCTTAGGATCGGGGGAAATTGAATGGCCTCATTGAAGGCCTCACAAAGACCAAGGAGGAATTGTCATGCAAACTACCTGGCAGCCCCACACCGAGCACGGTGACCTGACCACCCGAAGCAACCTGCCCGAAAGCGTGTTCGCCTTTCCGCGCCAACGGAAAGAGCCGCTCACCGACGCGAACCATGTCAGAGACGCGCTCGCACGCTTCGACCAGGTCGAGGGCGTCTCCGACGCCGACCGCGAGCTGGCCTTCGCCAACATCAAGAAGGCGGCGGCGCATTACGGCGTCGCTATGAAAGAGAGCAGCTGGCGCGAGCTCGGCAAGCGGCCGCGCAGCTAGCGACAACGTCAGTTCCCACCTTGCAATTCGGAGAGGTCAGCCTCGGCTGACCTCTCCGCGATAGCCGCGTGTCTAGCAAGGCCTGCCGGTCCCGCCAGGTCTTTTTCGGGCAACGGGGTTGCACTCCCTAGCTTTGAGTTGACGCCCAATCTTCAGAATCGCCTCTAGCTGGGGGCGCTAAGCGCGCGCCTACGTGGGTGGTGATGTTATTTGCATCTATAATAATGCTTGATATAGTAGAATGCATTGATTAGCCTTGTATAGGCTCGTCTAGAAGAGAGAGCGCTCGGACATGATAACCGCGGCTCAATTGCGAGCCTCTCGGGCCTTGCTGGGTATCGATCAGCGTAAGCTTGCCCAACTTGCGACCCTCTCCGTTCCCACGATTCAGCGGATGGAAGCAAGTGGCAGTGTGATCCGCGGCAATGTCGATTCCCTGATGAAGCTCATCTCGGCCCTCGATGCTGCCGGGATCGAGTTGATTGCCGAAGGCGCTGCGAGCCCAGGCGGCGGCCGCGGCGTGCGGCTCAAGGCTTGAGGGGGCAATGACCCTTACGGTTGCGCTTGGGTCGGTCGCGGGGCTGCTCGCGCTTGCGGCCATCGCGATTGCCGTGTGCCGCACGGCATCGGGCGGAGTCATCGTCTATGGTGGGGCGCTTGCCATCTCCACCATCGCCGCTGTCGCCGCGCTGCAAGCGCTTCTGGGCGCCGCCGGGACAGAGACGGCGACGCTGCCCTTGGGCCTGCCATGGCTCGGTGCGCATTTCCGCCTGGAAGCGCTTTCCGCCTTTTTCCTGCTGATCGTCGATCTTGGCGGGACGCTGGCGAGCCTCTATGCGATCGGCTACGGCCGGCACGAGGAGACCCCCGAGCGGGTCTTGCCGTTCTACCCCGCATTCCTTGCCGGCATGAACCTCGTGGTGCTCGCCGACGACGCCTTCACCTTCCTTCTCGCCTGGGAGTTCATGTCGCTATCGTCCTGGGCGCTGGTGATGGCGCACCATCACTCCCGAGAGTCTCTGCGGGCGGGCTACATCTATCTGGTGATGGCGAGCTTCGGCACGTTCGCACTTCTGCTCGCCTTCGGTCTGCTCGCAGGCCCCGACGGCCAATACGCCTTCGCCACGATGCGCGAGAGCCATCCCTCGCCCATGATCGCGGCCCTCGTGCTCAGCCTCACCCTGATTGGCGCCGGATCAAAGGCCGGCCTCGTGCCCCTCCATGTTTGGTTACCGCTCGCCCATCCCGTGGCGCCGAGCCACGTCTCGGCCTTGCTGAGCGGCGTGATGACCAAGGTCGCGGTCTACGCCTTCGTGCGCATCGTTTTCGATCTTCTCGGGCCAGTCGGATGGTGGTGGAGCCTGGTGGTACTGGCGCTAGCCGGCGTCACCTGCGTCATGGGGGTGCTCTACGCGCTGATGCAGCACGATCTGAAGCGGCTGCTCGCCTATCACACGGTGGAGAACATCGGCATCATCTTCATCGGGCTCGGGCTCGCACTCGCGTTTCAGGCGCATGGTCTCAACTGGGCCGCGGCGCTCGCCTTCACCGCGGCCCTCCTCCACGTGTTCAATCACTCCCTATTCAAGAGCTTGTTGTTCTTCGGCGCGGGCGCCGTGCTCAACTCAACGGGCGAGCGGGACATGGAGCGTCTCGGTGGCCTTATCCACCGCATGCCCGAGACGGCCTTCGCCTTCCTTGTCGGCTGCGTGGCCATTTCGGCGCTGCCGCCGCTCAACGGCTTCGTCTCCGAATGGCTGACCTTCCAGGCGATCCTGCTCAGCCCGCAATTGCCGTCCTGGGCCCTGAAATTTCTGGTGCCTACCGTCGGCGCGCTGCTCGCGCTCTCCGCGGCCCTTGCCGCTGCCTGCTTCGTCAAGGCGTTTGGCGTAACCTTTCTCGGCCGCGCCCGCACGCGGCCGGCCGAGCGTGCGAAGGAGACGGACCGATTCTCGCTTGCCGCCATGTACGTGCTCGCGGGCCTCTGTCTCGCCGCAGGGATCCTGCCGGGGTTCTTCATCGATGCGCTGGCGCCGGTGAGCAAAGGCTTGCTCGGGGAGAGCATGCCGAGCCAAGCAGGCGTTGCTTATCTGTCCATCGTGCCCATCGCCGCGAGCCGCAGCTCCTATAACGGCCTGCTCGTGTTCCTGTTCATGGTCTTCTCCGGCACCTTCGCGGCCGCCGCCATTCATCGGCTCGCCTCGAACCGGCTTCGCCGGGGGCCCGCCTGGGATTGCGGCTATCCCGACGCGAGCCCGGCCACGCAATACACCGCCTCGAGCTTCGCCCAGCCGATCCGCCGCGTCTTCGGCACTACGATCTTTCATGCCCGCGAGCGGGTCGAGATGCCGGAGCCGGGGGACAGCCGGCCGGCGCGCTTCGTGGTCACGCTCAGCGACCCTGTCTGGGACACGCTGTTTGCGCCCGTCGCCAAGACGGTCAGCTTCGTCACCGAGCGGTTGAACGTGCTCCAAAGCCTCAGCATCCGGCACTATCTCAGCTTCGTCTTCGCCGCCTTGGTCGGCTTGCTCCTGGTGCTCAGCATATGGCCCTGATCCTCGACCTTGCCGTCCAGGGCACGCAGATGGCCCTGGTGCTGTTGCTCGCGCCGCTGCTCACCGGCTTCGTGCGCAAGGTGAAGGCGCGGCTCTTGCGCCGCCAGGGCCCACCGCTCATTCAGCCCTACCGCGAGCTGGTGCGATTGCTGCGCAAGGAGGTGGTGTTGGCGAACAGCGCCTCCTGGCTGTTTCGGGCGGCTCCCTATGTGATCTTCGCCGCCACTTGGGTCGCGGCGTCCCTGGTGCCGACCTTTCGCACCGGGCTCCTGTTCTCCTGGTCGGCCGATCTCATCGCAATCATTGGCCTGTTGGGGTTCGCGCGATTTTTTCTGGCGCTGGCCGGTCTCGACGTCGGCACGAGCTTTGGCGGCATCGGCTCAAGCCGCGAGGTGATGATCGCCTCGCTCGCCGAGCCCGCCATGCTGATGATCGTTTTCACCCTCGCCCTGGTCGCGGGCTCGACCCAGCTGTCGACCATGGCGGGCTTCCTGGTCTCATCGGAAGTCGGCTTGCGCGTCTCTCTCGGGTTAGCGCTCATCGCGCTGATCATGGTGGCGATCGCGGAGAACGCGCGCATCCCCGTCGACAATCCCGCGACGCATCTTGAGCTGACCATGGTGCACGAAGCCATGGTGCTTGAATATTCGGGTCGGCATTTGGCGCTGATCGAGCTTGCCGCCTCGCTCAAGCTCCTTCTCTACATCTCGCTGATTGCCTGTCTCTTCGTGCCATGGGGACTGGCGCATCCGGGCGCACCGCTTGGCGCGTTGGCGATCGGCGTCCTTGCCTATCTCGCCAAGCTCGGCGTCGGCGGTTTCCTGCTTGGGTTGTTCGAGACATCGATCGCCAAGATGCGGGTATTCCGCGTGCCGGAATTCCTGGGCGCGGCGCTGATGCTCGGGCTGCTTGCGACGCTCCTCCTCTTCGTGTCGCGGAGCCTCTAGATGCATAGCCTCACCTTCGACATCGCCCATCTGCTGGCAGGCTCGCTCGTGCTGATGAGCTTCATGCTGCTCTACCAGGACCGGCTCTACGCGCTGCTCAACGTCTATGCCCTGCATGCGTTCGTTCTGGCGCTGTCGGTGGCTTGGCAGGCCTATGCGCAGGACGCGCCGCATCTCTACGTCACCGCCGCGATCGCGCTCATCTTCAAGGCGATCGTCATCCCGGTGGTGCTGCACCGGATGATCGTGAAGCTCGGCATGCATCGGGAGATCGAGACCGTGGTCGGCATCGGCCCGACCATGCTGCTCGGCATGGCCCTCGTGGCGCTGGCCATGGTGGTGATGCTCCGAGTGACGGCCGAGGCCGATCCGCTCGCGCGCGAAGATCTGGCCTTCGCCCTTGCCGTGGTTCTGCTTGGCCTGTTGATGATGGTGACGCGGCGCAACGCCGTGAGCCAGGTCGTCGGCTTCATGTCGCTTGAGAACGGGCTCGTGCTCGCCGCGGCGGGAGCCAAAGGCATGCCTTTGGTGGTGGAGATCAGCGTCGCCTTCTCCATTCTCATCGCCTTCATCGTGATCGGTATCTTCCTGTTCCGCATACGCGAACGCTTCGACACGGTCGACCTGCACACGCTCGACCGCTACCGCGGAGGGGGCTTATGAGCTTCGATGCGGTGACGGCGGTCTTGGCTATCCCTGCGACGGCAGCGCTGCTGCTGGCGCTGCTGCCAAGCTACCAGATGACGGCCTATCTCAACGTGGCAGCGACGCTGCTCACTTTTCTGGCCGCGCTGTCCCTGTTCTTCTTCGGGCGCCCCGAGCCCGGCCCCTACCTTCTGATTGACGACCTCAACAACGTCTTCATCGTGCTGACCACCTTTATCGGCTTCACCACCAGCGTCTTCAGCGCGAACTATATCGGCCATGAGCTCGAGACCGGACATCTTACGCCGGGCGTCTTGCGCTTCTACCACGCCATGTATCAGGTGCTGATGTTCGCCATGAACCTCGCCCTCGTCACCAACAATATCGGCGTGATGTGGGTCGCGATCGAGCTCGCCACCCTCACCACCGTGATGATGGTCGGCATCTACCGCACCCATGCGGCCCTGGAAGCGGCCTGGAAATATTTCATCCTGGGCAGCGTCGGCATCGCGCTTGCGCTGTTCGGCATCATTCTCGTCTATCTCGCGGCAGAACCGGTCATCGGCCAGGGACTCAACGCCATGGTTTGGACCGATCTCGTGGCCCATGCCGGCGCCTTCGAGCCGGCCCTGCTCAACCTCGCCTTCGTCTTCCTGCTGCTCGGTTACGGCACCAAGGTCGGCCTCGTGCCGCTGCATGCCTGGCTGCCGGACGCTCACGCGGAAGGTCCAACGCCGATCTCGGCGGTGCTGTCGGGGCTGCTGCTCAACGTCGCGCTCTACGCGTTGTTGCGCTTCAAAATCCTGCTCGCGGCCAACCCGCACGCGCTCGCACCCGGCCCGTTGTTGATCAGCATGGGCCTCGTCTCGCTCGTCTTTGCCTCGTTCATGCTGTACCGCAGGCGCGATATCAAGCGCCTGTTCGCCTATTCCTCGATCGAGCACATGGGCATCGTGGCCTTTGCCTTCGGCATGGGCGGATCGCTCGCCAATTTTGCCGGGCTCCTGCACATGACCATGCACTCGCTCACCAAATCGGCGATCTTCTTCGCCGTCGGCGATATCGCCCAGGTCAAGGGGACGCAGAAAATCGCCGACATGGGCGGGCTGACCGAAACCAACCCCGTGCTCGGCTGGGGACTTGTGCTCGGCGTCGCGGCGATCGCGGGCCTGCCGCCGCTCGGCATCTTCATGAGCGAGTTCCTGGTGGTGAGCTCGACCTTCGCGCGACAGCCCTTGCTCGCCATTCCGCTCGTGCTTGGCCTCCTCATCGGCATTGGTGCCCTGTTCCTGCGGCTGAACGACATCGCCTTCGGCGAGCCGCGGGGGCCGACCGCCAAGGCAAAGGTCTCCTACGTTCCGATGTTCGCGCATCTGGCGCTGGTGTTCACGGCCGGCGTGTATCTGCCCGGGCCGCTCGTGACGTGGTTCCAGAACGTGGCGAAACTCCTCGGCTGATCGGACGCAAGTCATGACCGCGTTGAGCGACATCGCAAAGAAGGGGCAAAAGGTTGCCGGTCATCGCCCCTGGCCGCGCGCGGTCGTCACCAAGGACCTCTGGCGTGCGGCGATCCAGGACTTGGTGGAGGGGCGCGTGACGCTGCTCGGTCTTTGGGGGGATCAGCACGCCGTGCATATGGGGCTGCTGGCGGAAGCGACGACCGAGATCCTCGTGCTCACCATCGAGGAGCACGACTTTCCGTCGGTGGGCAAGTTGCATCCGGCGGCGATCCGGCTGGAGCGGACCATCCGCGACCTCTATGGCTTCAAGCCCCTCGGCCTCTCCGACGCGCGGGCATGGCTCGATCACGGGGTTTGGGGCTTGCGACACCCACTCGGATCGCACCGGCGCTCCGATGTTTCCGCGGTCTCCTACCCCTTCCTACCGGTGGAAGGCGAGGCCCTGCACCAGATCCCGGTTGGCCCGGTGCATGCGGGGATCATCGAGCCGGGGCATTTCCGCTTCACAGCCAATGGCGAGACGGTCGTTCGGCTCGAAGAGCGGCTGGGCTATGTGCATAAGGGGACCGACTCCCTGATGACGGGAGCGAGCATCGAGCAGGGGGCGCGGCTCGCAGGGCGGACGTCGGGGGACAGCACCGTCGCCTACGCGCTTGCCTTTGCGCGCGCCGTCGAGTCGGCGCTTGGCATCGACGTCCCCCCTAGGGCTGTTTGGCTCCGCGCGCTGATGGCGGAGCTCGAGCGCCTCGCCAACCATTTCGGCGACATCGGCGCCGTCTGCAATGACGCCTCCTTCGCCTTGCTGTATGCGGAGTGCGGTATTTTGCGCGAGCGCGTTTTGCGCACGGCCTATGGGTGCTTCGGCCACCGGCTGATGATGGATCGAATCGTGCCTGGCGGCATAGCGCAGGACCTTTCCCCCGATCGCATCCCGGACATACGCCTGCTGGTCGAGATTTTCCGCCGCCGGTTTCCGGAGCTGATCGAGATCTACGACAACACCGCCTCGCTGCAAGACCGCACCGTGGTGACCGGCTACCTTCGCCCGGCCTTAGCGCGGAAGTTCGGCGCCGGCGGCTATGTCGGCCGCGCTTCGGGGCGCGCCTTCGACGCGCGGAAGGCGCTTGCCTATCCGCCCTATGACGAACTCGCCTTCGAGGTGCCGGTGCTCGAGGATGGCGACGTAAATGCCCGTGTCTGGGTGCGTATCAAGGAGGTCGAGCAAAGCCTAAACCTCATCGATCAGATCATCGACAAATTGCCCGAGGGCGAAATCTCGATGGGCCTTGGCAAGCCGGGTAGGGCGGGAGAGGGGCTGGCGCTGGCGGAAGGCTTTCGCGGCGACGTGCTTGCGTGGGTACGCATCGACGCTGCGGGCCGCGTCGCCCGCTGCCATTTGCGCGACCCGTCCTGGTTCCAATGGCCGCTGCTAGAGGCGGTCATCGAAGGCAACATCGTTGCCGACTTCCCCCTCTGCAACAAATCCTTCAACTGTTCCTATTCGGGGCATGATCTTTAAGGCTCCCTTGGCATGCGCAGGCTATTGGTCAAGAACTTGATGCGAGACCCCGTCACCGAGGGTGCACCTCCCGCGGACGACGCGTCGCTCGCCGAGCTCGCCGCTAGTCTCAATCGGGCGGCCCGCCGGAGGCTCGGGCGCAGCCTCTCCATCCGCGAGGTCGATGCCGGCTCCTGCAACGGGTGCGAGCTCGAAATACACGCGCTCAACAATGCCTTCTACGACCTCGAACGCTTCGGGCTTCGCTTCGTCGCCTCGCCGCGCCATGCCGACGTGCTCCTGGTGACAGGGCCGGTCACCAAGAACATGCGCGAGGCGCTGATGCGCACCTATCGGGCAACGCCGGACCCCAAATGGGTGGTTGCGGTTGGCGATTGCGCGGTCGATGGCGGGTTGTTCGCAGACAGCTATGCGGTGACGGGCGGCGTCGGTGACGTGGTGCCCGTCGATATCCACATTCGTGGCTGTCCGCCAAGCCCCGAACAGCTGCTCAAGGGCCTCATCGCGCTGCTTGAGCCGGACGTTGCCAAGGTCTCGGCGTAAATTGACGGGGAGGCGCGGTGCTTACCGCTCCGGCCCCTTGGCTTGCGGTTTCTCGACGCCAAAATGGATTGGTGCCCAGGCCGGCATCGCATTAGATAATCAACCCGTTGAGCTTCCAACTTATTTCCTGGGGGTGCCTTCAAGAGTACCAACATAAACACCAACATTCGAGCATACCGCGCGGTTCGGTAAGGACCTCTGAGCCCGCCGAAAGACGTTCATGATGATCCGGGGCATTGCGGCGGCGAGATCACTCACGAGCGGGCTTCGGGCGCTCGGTGCCTCCACCATTGAGCGAAGGGAGCCTCGAGCCTTTGCGACCGGCCCCGCGCTGATGCCGGCCGCTTTTCTTGTCACCTTTGAAGGAGTAAAGATGCGCCTGAAAGCTATGTAGGCCGAGCAGGCGTCGCGGAGACACACGACGAATTCATCTACGCGGCACCGGTCATTTGAAGAGCCTCGTATAGGTCTGGGCGCTCGCGTCTGATCCGCGCAATGGTCACATCTGGTGCTTTTAGGCTTCGATCAGTATCGTTTGCAAATCACGCCCCGTGGCAATCGCTGCAAGCTCGTCATCGGTTAGATCAGCAGCTCTGCGCAGGGACCAATATCCTCGATTTCCATTCGCTTCGGCATGACGGCAGCCACTATTTTGAGGTATTGCACCGACGACGAGAACTGATTGCCTCGGTCGTTGATAGCGCGCAAAAAGGAAGAAGACTAATGAAGGAAATTTCAGTGACAGTGACTATAACTGGTTTCGAAAATTTTAATACCGCTGGGCAGGACAACGGAGATGGTGTGGTCAGATCAACTCAAACGCATCTGAATATAGGGGCCTTAAGCTTGAGCGTAATAATCTCTTACGTATCCGCTATAAAACTAACAATGCAAAAACTGAAACGATCTTAGCGCGATTTAGAGACGCAAGAGGAAAACAAGCGGATTTGCTTGCTTTAGAATATGAGCAGCGTGCCGAGCTGTTTGGAGAGTCGGCATTAGGTGAAAAGAAGACCATTGGAATTAAGAAGGTTAGCGAAATTCACACGTTTGGCTATCTTTGGAAGCATCCGAAACTCGAGGTCAAATATATTTTTCGAATAAATACGATTTTCGCCGCGGTGCTAGCGATCACCGGGGGTTATTTTCGGATATGTCTTGCCAAAGGTTTTTTAAAACGTGAAGGGGCTTAAACACTCACGGTCTAGTGTCTGAGATTCTATTGTTGCGCCTTCGATTGCGTCAACCCGGCACTGAGCTGCGCAGCCGCCTATCGCATTGCCGCAACCTACCTTCCAAGTCGGCCACCAGCTCAGCCTTCGCCTTACGAGTGGTCGCAAAATTAATTGAATAACCTTTCACGACAACACATTCAGCGTTGCACGCTAATGCCAACAGGGAATGGCATGTATATTCAAAGGCGCTTCTGATCGGTTCGCTTCCATCCATGTGAGGGTGAATGTGAGATACATTCCAGCGCTCGCTGTCGTGTTCATGCTGGTGGCTAGTTCTGCATTGGCCGGTGAGTTTGAGGATGGCCAAGCGGCTTACGGTCGTTGTGACTACGCGACTGCACTGCGCATCTGGCGTTCCCTCGCCGAAGAAGGAAATGCGGAAGCTGCATATAAGCTTGGCCTGATTTACTTTGGGGGGACCATCGTACCGGAGAACCGGGACGAAGCCGAAAATTGGTTGCGGGCGGCGGCACAATCATATCGCAAAGCCGCTGAGGAAGGCGACGCCCGCGCCCAATTTAGCGTCGGTAAGCTTTATTTGGCGGGCGACGGCGTAAAGCAGGACTACCCCGAAGCACTGAGGTGGTTTCAAAAGGCCGCTGACCAAGGCAACGTCGACGCAATAGTGAAGCTTGGCGACATGTATAATTTTGGCTCGGGTGTACCCAAGGATGGGGCACAGGCGCTGACGTTCTATCGAAGGGCTGCGGAGACAGGCAACCCTGAGGCTCAGGACTATCTTGCATTTCTTCTTCGCGGAGATGACGACGTCTCTGTAGGCGGTGGGGCTGTTGACCTGAGCCCCTAAAACTCCTCCAGATTTGGGTAGAGTCCGTCGCCGAGAAGGAGACGGACGATGAGGGCATCACGGTTTAACGAAGAGCAGATCATTGCGATCCTGCGGGAGCAGGAGGCCG
>JBARKP010000075.1:0-14020 GCA_049801475.1 Methyloceanibacter sp. | reverse complement strand
GTGCCAGGGCCACCGCAGCCCAGGGCCTCGGCCCTTTGTGTTGACCTCATCGAGTTCCGCCTCGAGCGCGGCCAGTTGACGCTTAAGGCGTTCACGACGTTCGGCCTCATCCCTGGCCATGCGGTTGCGCTGCTCCGTCAGCTCGGCCGCAGCCTGGGCCCGCCGCACCACAATGCCCCGAGCGCAATGGAGCCTGTGGCGCCACCTCTCGGTCTCCAAGCTACCGCTAGGAACAATCCCCCGGAGAATCTCTCGGCGTGGCTGGCTCATGGTGAACTCTCGGTCCGAATCTCGCGGGCTCAGCGTACCTTCTTGGCGGCCTCAAGCGCCGCGATCATGGGAGCCATCTTCTCCTCCATGTCAGCGCGCTTGCGCTCCTCGTTGGCGTCTATGTCAGCTAGAGCCTTGCCCTGGGTCTCGGCCGGGCCCTTGAAGAGCCCGAGGTGCTTGCCGAGCTCGATCAGCGGGCGAAGCTTGTCGTGCATCTTGATCCGGATCTTGCGGACGTCCCGGGCATCCTCGCCACGGCCGTCCTTG
Source organism: Methyloceanibacter sp. (assembly GCA_049801475.1). Classification (GTDB taxonomy): domain Bacteria; phylum Pseudomonadota; class Alphaproteobacteria; order Rhizobiales; family Methyloligellaceae; genus Methyloceanibacter. The sequence continues at coordinate 13,483 of JBARKP010000075.1, read as the reverse complement.
AAGTCCTCGACCGTGAACTCCTGTAGGGCCGCGGCCTGGTCCCGGGTGAGGTTGCTCATGTCGATATAGGGGTCGCCGTTCTCGCCGATCCGCATGAAGTCGAAGATGTTGGCGAAGGCAAGCGCGGCGAGCCCCTCAACCACCTGGTCCGCGGTGACCTTCGTCCGTGCCGATCTGGCGGCCATCAACTCGGCTATGGCCTCCGAAATGTCAGGTTTTGTAAGGTTTTCGCACCCGATACTGCGGGCGGTGTCCGGGCTGTAGCCGGCTCGGATCGCAGCCTGGGTGGCGTTGAGGTCGATTTGGTACTCTTCTATGAAGCGCCTTTGCTTTGGCGTCAGGGTGTCAGTCTTCTCCTCCATGGTCAGAGCCCGGCTGTGAAGTTGCTGCTGGTGTTCCCGGTGCTCGGGAAGCCGTAGGTGCTGACGCGCGCGCTGTCTGCCCCAGGCACCCATGAGACGTCCTTGACCTTGCCGCTTGACCTCGTCCGCCGCCATGCGGTGCAACATCGCCTCCATGTCAATTTTTGGTTTTGTCCGCTCTTCATAGGTTTACATCCCATTGCTTTAGCATTCGCTGAAGCCAGTCGATCCGCGCGTCTAGGTCATTCACGTTGCGTTCGATTCCCAGCTTCCTGGCTGTCATCAAAGCTTCAGGAAAGCGCGCGGGCGCTTTTTTCCCTAGGTGCATCGTCTCCTCTCTCTTCCGCTTCAGACACGCGAGCTGATCGAGTAGGCGTTGACGTTCGGCCTGTTGCTGCTCGGTGATCGTCGCAATTGCCTTGCTGCGCTGTTCCACAATCTCTCGCGCCGCTTTTTCGCGTCGGCGCCAAGCGGCTTCAGCCGTTTCGAGAGCCTCCAAAACGTGGGCAGTCGCGGGCCGCCACTCCCGCGTGAGCCTCAGGTGCATGCAGGCGCTCGCCAACGCGAACACCGTCGGCCGCGCCGCCGCCATCACGTCTTCGGTCATCAAGCGGATGTAGCATTCCGGGTTCGGCGTGGCCGCTCCCGGACGGCTGTCCACCAGTAGCGCCAGCTCCTGAATCACATTGCGCCGCGTCGCCGGTTGAAGACCGTCGCCAATTTTGGCCGCAAGGATCTTCAGCCGATCCTCGTTTAAATCGAAATCCTGAAGCTTGGTGATGGTCTCGGCCGATTCCTTCGCAGATGCGCCCACGACAATCTCGCTGATCGTTTGTTGCATCGACACGATGGCCTCCGCCTCCGCTTCCAAGTCGACAAGCTCGGAGGGCGTCAGGCACACAACTTGATTTTTCGGCCTTCTCACAATTCCGTTTGGCATGGCCTAATGCCTCGACTTGTCGTCGGCATCGAGATCATCGAGAAGCGAGCGGACGCCATCGGCCACACTGCCCCGACCGTGGGCTTTCGGTTGCCGCTCGTATTTTTTGCTTTTGATCAGCCAATTGCGGAACGCCATGTTCCAATTCGCCATAGTCCCGCCTTTGGCGATCCACCAGCTCATGAAATTCTCCGCCTCATAGCGCACCGCTGTCCTGTCCATGCCGAGCTGGGTCAGTGCATACTCGAAGGCCTCCGCTGGTGGCTGCCAGTTTGGGTCAAGGCGTGTTCCCCTGACATTTCTCCCGCTGGCCCTGTTGGGTGCCCCCTTACTGTGTTTTTTACTGTGTTCCTTACTGCGTTCTATGCGCGTGTCACGCTGACACCGTTTCCTGTCGTCGCTGACACCGTTTATGGTCGCCGCTGACACCGTTTCCGCGTCGAAAGGGTGTAAAACTGACACCGTTTCTATGAAGCGATACCGATTTGAAACGCTGCGGCCGCCATCCGATTCATCGAAGTCTAGGAGGCCAAGCTCCTTCGCCTTCTTCATGGCTCGCTTCGCGGTGCTTAGTGAGACGGCGGAAGCTGCCGCGAGCTTCGGGTAGGCTGGATTGCACTGGCCGGTGTCGGTGTTGTGGAATCTCAGCAGCGCGACCACGATGACGCGGCAATAAGCATCGGTTAGGCGCCCGTCCGCGCAAAAGCTCATGGCGAGATTCACCTTGGCGACAAGATCGAGATTGGGCTTGGTCATGGGCGCCGCCTCGCGATAGCTCGCGTCAGCGGTTGCGGGATTTGACCCGACTCGGTGGATTTGGTTATGAAGGCTCTTCAGTCTGACGTGAAGAACGTCTTCAGCCTCCGCCGCGCTGCCTGTGGCGGGGGCCGTTTTTTGTTCTGACATGGCGGGATCACTTGGCCTCCATGGTCTCAAAGGCGCCGGTGATCTCGGCCTCACGCTTCTCTTGGGCGACCTTAGCCCTGGCTGCCGCTAATCCAGCCAACGGCCTGAGCTTAACGCTGCCCTTGGGCCGCGTGGAGAGCCAGGCCAAGACCTCGTCCTCGGTCCACACCCTCGTGGAGGGCCCCAGCTTGATCCCCTCCGGAAAGCCCTGCTTTTCGACCATCTCCTTGAGCTGCTGCCAGCTCTTGACTATCTGGGCCGTCCGCAGGTCTCTAAATCGCAGCAAAAGTGGCAACATTGGTTGATCCTCACTACTCGCGAGGGTCAATCTTGAGCTGTTTTGCGCAGGTGTTGTAAGGCCAACTGGCGGACGATTTATTTCCCCAGGGAAGAATTAGGCGGCGTTTTTTTCCCCAGTTCTAGCCGCGATAAATAGGGGCCGAGATAGAGCGCGAAATAGCGCGCGCCCTTGTCTGTCCTCAGGTCGCGCCCGACCTTTTTTGATGATATCCCCGGGAACCAATTCTCCACGAGCCCCTGCATCAATCTCGATGAATAGGGGCCGAAAATGGGCGCTAAATAGCGCGCGAAATAGCGCGCTCCCTTGCCTGCCTTCAGCTCGCGCCGGACCTTTTGATAACTTTTTTGGATGAGGTCCCCGGTAACCAATTCTCCACGAGCCAGCTTGTCTCGTTTTTTTCGATCAAGAGGCACGGCATCAGCATCAAGGCGAGCCATCTCGATTTGTGCTACGGCCTCATATGTGTTGGCCCAGGACTTTTTAAATCCAGTCTCGGCTTGGAATGCGTCTGGGGGCATTTCGCGGAGCCGCTTGACATCCTCCCAGCGCCGGGCGTGCTTGTAATTTCGGAACCAAGAGGCGAGGCCCCCCTTGCGTACGTAAACCTTCAACAGCACCTTGGTCACGCCCATCGCAACCCATTGAGGCAGCGGCCGGGCGTGCGCGTGGCAGAGCATTACCGCGTGTATCAATGAGTACAGATCACCTTCGAGGTATGCCTGCTCTAGTTCAGCCAAGATGAAAGCCTCATCCAGCTTTGTCGGGGACTCGGTCATTGTGCCGCCACCATCTGCACGACGTTGCCCACAGGCGGATTGATAATGGTCTCGATCAGCGCAGCAAGGCGACGGAGAGCGTCGGCCTTCTCGTCGCTGTAGCTGTGCCGGTCATAGATGCCGGCGACGCCTTGGATCGAGTGGCCGAGCACGCGTTCAGCGATGTCCGGCCGCACGCCTGCACGTGACATGAGTGACCGGGCGGTCCTGCGGAGATCATGGAACACCCACGGCTCGATCTTCACCTTGGCATCAAACTGATCCTTGCGCTTGGAGAAGCCGCTAAGGTGGCCGTTCTCACGCCCGGCAAAGATGTAGGGGTTGCTCGCATAGCGAGGCTGCGCGCGGATGATGTCGATGGCCGCGGCGGGCAGCATCAAGGCGACCGCGGTCCCTTTCTGCCGGGCCTGAGCCTGTATCTGCCACTCGCCGTCCACCGTCACGTCTGACCATTTCATGCTGGCGATCTTCTCGCGCCGCTGACCCGTCAGAAGGGCGAGTCTGATGAACGCACCGAAGACGCCATTGGCCTCAGCCTGATTCCAAACTGCACGCAATTCATCATCATCGAGAATGCGAGCACGGGCACGCGCCTTCGCGTCAGTGCGCCTCATGCCGCGAACGATCGGGCTCTGATAGTCCTCATGCCTCGCCGCGTACCAGTTTGAGATATTTCTCACGAGGGAGAGCACGAAGTCGGCAGCGACCGGACCGCTGGCATCGTCTACGGCGTCGAGCAGCTTTGCCACATCGCCGCGCCTGATGGTGCTGAAGTCACGCCCGCGCCACGCAGGGTAAAGATGCCGGTCAAGATACCGGCTGATGTCAACCGCGCTGATCAGGTTCTTCGCGAGCACGTGACGCCGGAACCAGTTATCAGCGACGGCACCGAAGGTCTCGGGCCCGGCCGTATCCTGTCCGGCCTTGATCGCCAGCATGATCGAGCGCGCCTTCTCCCGGGCTTCGGCAATGGGCAATAACGAGGTGGGCCCGATGGTCGCCCACACCTGTTTCCCGTTCGGATCACGGGTGACGGCGACGAAGCTCTTGGCGCCGGAAGGCTGCACCCTGATGTACATGCCGCCTAACTCAGGATCAGGCGTCACATAGCGGGCGGCGCGTGGCTTGAGGCTCGCCACACCGAGGTCAGAAAGGCGCTTGGCGCGCGTCATTTCCGCACCTCCGTGGTCGCTTTCCGCGACTTCGGTGGCTTGTTCGCATAGCCGGCCGCCCACTGATCATGACGTGCGCCGGCCGGGTAAGGGTTGTGCGGGTGGCTTTTGTAGCCAGCCGCCGTCCGTCCCCGAAGGTAGGCTCGCTCCAAAGCACCAGCGCTGCTGGTCTCACCGGCAGAGCGCTTCAGTGCACGGCGATCTTGCTTCCTCGTCGTGGTCATTTTTTTCCTCCCGGGCTAACATAGGGCTAACAAAACGAGGCGCTAACCTGGGCTAACCTGGGGCTAACACCAGCTAAAGAATGACGGTTTTGAAGGGGGTTAGCAAGCGTTGAAATTAGCGGGGTTTAGTGCCCTTGGCATTTTAGAGCATCATGCGCTCGATGCTTGCATGCGACTGCTCGGCAACCACGGACATGAAACGCCTCAACCCTTCCTGTGCAGCACCATATCATCCCGGTGGATCAGCTCCGGATCGCCACGGTAGCCGAGAATCTCGGGGAGTTCACCGCTCTTGCGGCCGATGATGGCTTTCGCCTCGGCATGATCGTAGGCGGCGAGCCCCCGGCCCAGTTCGGCCCCTTCGCCGTTCCTGATCACCACGGCGTCGCCCCGCTCGAAACTCCCCTCCACCTTGGTGACGCCCGCGGGCAACAGGCTCTTGCCGCGGCCGAGTGCTTCCGCCGCGCCGTTGTCCACCATCACGGAGCCCTTCGGCTCGAGCGTGCCGGCGATCCAGCGCTTGCGCGCGGCGACGGGGTCGGAATGAGCGAGGAACCACGTGCAGCTACCGCCCGTAGCGAGCGCGTCGAGGGGGTGGAGCACCTTGCCGCTCGCGATCACCATATGCGTACCGCCGCCGACCGCGATCTTTGCCGCCTCGATCTTGGTCACCATGCCGCCTTTCGACAGTTCCGAGCCCACATCGCCTGCCATGGCCTCGATCTCCCGCGTGATGTCGCGCACCTCGTCGAGGCGGCGGGCGTTGGCGCTCGAGCCCGGCGGTGCGGTATAGAAGCCGTCGACGTCGGAGAGCAGCACGAGGCAATCGGCGCTCATCATGGAGGCGACGCGCGCGGCGAGCCGGTCGTTGTCGCCATAGCGGATCTCGCTCGTGGCCACGGTGTCGTTCTCGTTCACCACCGGCACGGCGCCGAGCCTGAGCAGGGTCGCGATCGTGGTGCGCGCGTTGAGATAGCGCCTGCGCTCCTCCGTGTCGCCGAGCGTAAGCAGAACCTGGGCCGCGACGACGCCGCGAGCGCGGAAGACTTCCTCATAGGCATGCGCGAGATCGATCTGCCCGACGGCGGCAGCCGCCTGGCTGTCCTCCAGCTTGAGCGGTCCCTTGGGCAGCTTCAGCACGTTGCGGCCAAGCGCGATAGCGCCGGACGAAACCACGATGACTTCCTTGCCGCCCTTTCGCAGCGCGGCGATGTCGTCGGAGAGCGACGCAAGCCAGTCCGCTTTCAGCGTTCCCGTCGTGCCATCGGCGAGCAGGGACGAGCCAATCTTCACAACGAGCCGCTTGGCGTTCAACCATTCCTGCCTCATGGGTGCCATCCCGCTTCGCGCGGCTCTGGCGCATTGCGCTTCGCTCTCGCGGCCTTGACCATTGCAGCGACCTGGCGCAGCGCCGGCTTCATCCCATCCCCGGTAACCGCGGAGAGGACGAGCGGTTTGGTACCGGCGGCCTTGGCCAAGCTTTTCGCCTTCCGCTTCAGCTCATCGGGAGGGACGGCGTCCGACTTCGAGAGCGCCACGATCTCGGGCTTCCCCTCGAGCCCCGCGCCATAGGCCTCAAGCTCGCCGCGAATGATCTGATAAACGTCGGCCGGATAATCAAGCGTCGCGTCGACGAGATGCAGCAGTACGGCGCAGCGCTCCACATGGCCCAAGAAGCGGTCGCCAATTCCCGCGCCCTCATGCGCTCCTTCGATCAGCCCGGGGATGTCGGCAAGCACGAAGTCCGTCTCGTCGAGGCGCGCCACGCCGAGATTGGGATGGAGCGTGGTGAAGGGATATTCGGCGATCTTGGGCTTGGCCGCGCTCACCGCCGCGAGGAAGGTGGACTTGCCGGCGTTGGGCAGGCCGATGAGCCCCGCATCGGCGATGAGCTTGAGCCGCAGCCAAATGGTCAGCTCATCGCCTTGCTGCCCGGGATTCGCGCGGCGCGGCGCCTGGTTGGTCGAGGACTTGAAGCGAGCATTGCCGAAGCCGCCATTGCCGCCGCGGGCAAGCACCACGCGGTCGCCCGGCTTGGTCAGATCGGCGATCACCGTCTCGCCGTCCTCCTCGAAGATTTGCGTGCCGGGCGGGAGCTTCAGCACGACGTCGGCGCCGCCCGCGCCCGAGCGGTTCTGACCCATGCCATGGCCGCCCTTCTTCGCCTTGAAGTGCTGCTTATAGCGGTAGTCGAGCAAGGTATTGAGATGGGCCACGCACTCAACGATGACATCGCCGCCCCTGCCGCCGTCGCCGCCGTCGGGTCCGCCGAACTCGATGAACTTCTCACGGCGGAAGCTCACGCAGCCGTTGCCGCCGTCGCCGGAGCGCACATAGACCTTGGCTTGATCGAGGAACTGCATAGTCTGAGAGCTAAAGCAGCTTCCGCTTCAGGAGAACAGAGTTGTCATGGCCGGGCAAACGGCGGGGCATGACGGTTTGATGCTGGACTCGTTGCAAGTCCCTTAAAAGGCAGGGGAACCTGCAAGCGCTTGGTTACGGGTGAGCCGATAGGTCAGGCAGCGCGCTTTGCTGCCCGTCGCGGCGCAGTCGCGGAGCACCTCTCCGCAAGGCTCGAAGCCGAGCTTGGCGATCACCCGCGCCGAGGCCGGGTTCTCCTTGAAATGGCCCGCCGTTAGATAAGCAAAGGCTTCTTCCCTGAAGGCGTGGAGGATGAGCGCCAGGGCGGCCTCCGTCGCGTAGCCAAGGCCCCAATATGGCTTGCCGATCCAGTAGCCAAGCTCGGCGTGGGTCCTATGATGGGCGCGGTAGCCGACGCAGCCGATCAGGGCGTCCGACAGGTCAATGGCGTAACCGACTCCCTCCTCGCCGGCGTGAAGACTTTTGATCCACTCGGCGGCCATCTCCTCGCTGTAAGGGTGCGGGAGCGTGCCGGTCATGCTGGCGACGTCATAGTCGCCCGCGAGCAGACTGATCCGCGCCGCGTCCGTAAACAGGGGCACGCGCAGCAAGAGCCTTTGCGTCCTGATGGTCACTGGAGCAAGCTACACGCGCGAGCACGCGGAGGCGAGACGCTGCGTGACAGGAGCCCGCCATCGGTCGCTTGCTTTGTGGGCGATGCAGCGCGCCGCCTGGCCCAACCAGCGCCTAGTCCCCAGCCCAGGTCCTGCCGAAACTAATGTCTAACGAAGTTAGCGAAGTTAGTTGCTAACGAAGTTAGTGGGGCTTCACCGAGATATAGACGCGACCCTTCTGCTTGGTCGCGTATTCGACTTCACCCTCGCGGAGCGCAAACAGGGTGTGGTCCTTGCCCATGCCGACACCGTCGCCCGGATGCCATTTGGTGCCGCGCTGGCGCACAATGATGTTGCCGGAGATGACGCTCTGCCCACCCGACTTCTTCACGCCGAGGCGCCTGCCGGCCGAGTCGCGGCCGTTGCGGGATGAGCCACCTGCTTTTTTGTGTGCCATGATTCAGGTCCTTTAGGTCTTCTTCCGCTTCGCCGCAGGCTTTTTGGCTTGAATCTCTGCCGCCCGTTTGGCCGCGGGCCTCTTCGCGGGCACGGCCTTCTTCGCCGCAGGCTTCTTCGCAGGCTTGGCCTTGGGTTCGGCCTTAGCTTTCGCTCCGGGCTTCTTGGTTTCCGCCTTGTTGGGCTCCGGACGCGCCACCCTGGTCTGTGTCTGCGACGGCTTCTTGCCGTCGGTGAGGATTTCGGTGATGCGGAGCATGGTCAAGGCCTGACGGTGACCGTTCTTGCGGCGGTAATTCTTGCGCCGCTTCTTCTTGAACACGATGATCTTGTCGCCGCGTTTGTGCTCGATCAATTCGGCTGCGACGAGTGCGCCGGCTATCGTCGGGCTGCCCATCTGTGGGCTGCTATCGCCGCCAAGCAGCAGCACCTCGCCGAGTTCGACGATATCGCCGGGCTCGCCCGCGATACGCTCGATCTCGATGATGTCGTTCGGCGCCACGCGATATTGCTTGCCGCCCGTGCGAATGACCGCGAACATGTCTAAGCTCTCGTCTCTAACTTGGCTTGGAAAGCCGGCCTGCTTTAGGCCGCCTTGGCAGGGTGGCCAGAGGAACCGGTGGGGTCGAAGGCCAACGAAGTCATAGGCCATCTCCACCAGGCCGCGCACTATATAAGTGCAAAGCCATAAGTCAATCCGGCCGTGGCACTGGCGCTCCCGTTGCCGCATCGGAGCCAGCAAGCTACAAGGTGCGGTCTCCAGAACACCAACGGCGATCGTCTAGCCTTCGGAGAGGTGCCGGAGTGGTCGAACGGGACGGTCTCGAAAACCGTTGTACGGGTAACCGTACCGTGGGTTCGAATCCCACCCTCTCCGCCAATTCCTAAAGGACCACAGTCAATTACCCCGTGGCGTCCTATCGAATGCACAGGCTCCGGCCGCACGCGGGTAGGAGATTTGCAAACAACGCGCAAACATTGCTTCAGGAATTATCTGGGGCGTGAACTCACAAAGCGACCCTGGGACCGGCCCGTTTGGAGTCCGCTTTCGGAGCTATTAGCGGCCATCAATCTCGGCAAACCGCATTTCCGGCAGCAGCCGAGTCAGTGCCTCCAAGACCGCAGCGTGGGGAGCAAATTGTTTCTTGCCGTGCGTACGTCACTTCCGCCAGCGGAGAGCGCTCGTCCGCGTGGGTCGTTATGAGCCCGGTTTGAAATAGAAAACCCCCTCGATCGGCGAGCTGGAAACCCAGGGCTGCTGTGCTCCTCCGGTCGAGCGCTTCACTGCAAGCCCCACCTGATTGAAGGTCTGGAAGACGTCGAGGCCGGGCTTTCGGATCGTCTCGGCGAGCGCCTTGGTGTAGGGGCTGTCACCGTCGGCTCCGTCCTGTGCAACATTGCCGGGCTGGGTCGCATAGGAGATGAGCGTGCCCTCCGGCGCCTGCATCTGCGCGAGCCCGCCGCTACTTGCCCTGAGTCCCCGCCCGCCAAAGGGATTGTTGCGGCAGGCATCGAGCATCACGACATTGAGTTTCGTTCCCGATGCCTCCATCTGGCGGAGCACCACTGCTGTATCCACCATCTGGAAATCGACATCAGCCTCGCGGGTCGGGTTGGCATTGACCGGCACAAGATAGTTGGTGCCACGTAGCTGTAGCCCATGGCCCGCATAGTACAACAGCCCAACGTCGGCACCCTGCAGCTCGTTGCCGAACTTCTGAACAGCATTGTCAAAGGCGGTCTTGTCCAGGTCGAGCTGTGCACCGTCGCCGACTAGCGTGAAGCCTAATCCACGCAGCGTCTCGGCCATCAGTTTCGCGTCGTTCACGGGGTTATCCAGCCTTGCCACGCTGCGATACGCCGAGTTGCCGATGACGAGCGCAACCCGGCGCCCGGGTTCGGCCGTGACCAAAGCTGCCAGATGTTCCCGCGCCGTGTCCTGAGATGACTTGCCGGTCAGATATTTCGCTGGCTTCGCCAGCGCCATCCGGAAATCCGCAACGGCACGGGTCCGATCGCCTTGGCGCTCGAACACCAGGCCGCGATTAACATATCCGCCGGTGTAACCCGGATCGATAGCGATGGCCTGATCGCAATCGGCCACCGCCGCGGCGAGATCGCCCTTCGCAAGGCGCGCGCCGCAACGATTGCCGAAGGCGGTGGCGTGCTTCGGCGCCAGCCGCAGGGCCTGATCGCAATCGGCCACCGCTGCGTCGAGATCCCCCTTTCGCGTCAGCAGCAGGCAGCGATTGTTGAACAGCGCGGCGTTTTGCGGATTGAGCCGCTGCGACTCGGCATCATCCACTAAGGCGCGATCGAAATCGCCCTTGAAGAAGTAGGCAAGCCCACGATTCGCGAAAACCGAATTGTTTTTCGGGTTAAGACGGATCGCGTTGTCAAAATCCGCAATGGCACGATCATAGTTGCCGATCGTCATCCAGACATGCCCGCGATAGTTGAGGTAGCTGTCTGACTTTTGATCGAGACGAACGGCCTCGTCCAAATCCGCCAATGCGCGGTCGTTGTCGCCTTTGGCAACGTATACCTCGCCGCGAAGCTCGAATGCCAACGCGTTGGTTGGTTGCAACTGCGCAGCGTGATCGTAATCGGAAATGGCGTGGTCGTAGTCCTTCTTCAGGACGTAGGCATTGCCGCGGCCGACGTAGGCGCCCCACATCTTCGCATTTAGCTGGAGCGCCTGGTTGCAATCGGCCAGCGCCTTATCGGCGTCGCCCTTGTCGTGCCAGGCCCAACAGCGGTTTCTCACGAAGATCGACTGCTTCGGATCGAGCCGCATCGCTTCGCTGTAGTCGGCGATGGCGAGATCCCACATCCCCTTGCGGTAATACGCATTACCGCGCCCATTGAATACGGCGCTGAGCTTCGGGTCGAGGCGGATCGCTTCGCTGTAGTCGGTGATCGCACGGTCGGTGTCGCCTTTGGCAACGTATACGTCGCCGCGAAGCTCGAATGCCAACGCGTTGGTCGGTTGCAACTGCGCAGCGTGATCGTAATCGGAAATGGCGTGGTCGTAGTCCTTCTTCAGGACGTAGGCATTGCCGCGGTTGACGTAGGCGCCCCACATTTTCGCATCGAGTCGGAGCGCCTGGTTGCAATCGGCCAGCGCCTTGTCGGCGTCGCCCTTGTCGTGCCAGGCCCAACAGCGAACGCTGTAGGCAGCCGCAAAATTCGGATTGAGGCGGATCGCCTCGTCCAGATCCGCCATGGCCCGATCGCGGTCGTGCTTGTTCAGCCAGTGGTAGCCGCGCCACCGGTAGAGGACCGCGAGATCATTGCCCTTGTACTTCCCGCCGCCCATCAGACGACCGCAGGCGGCGATCGCGTCGTCGTGAGACGCGTTCTGATCGACGCAGACCGTCTTGTCATCGGCCGCACGCGCCGGCGCAGCGACGCCCACGGCGACAAACGCAGTGACGCTGAGAGTGACGACGGCGATAGCAATGACGCCGGTCTCGATGCGATCCATGCGCGCCGACCATGATTGCATGTCGTTTGTCGACTGAACTATAGGTTGGTTCAGTTAGAATGACGAGGGGCGAGGGGGGCCGCAGATCAAGCGCGAGATGCGACGTCGCGCGGCCATCGAGCCCGTCATCGGCCGCCTCAAGTTAGTAAAAACAATGGCTTGCAAAAATGGCTTTGGATAATCGGCCCTAGAAGCGGACCTATTGGGTAAGGTCGCGCTGCCTGAGCTTGTGACCCAAAGCAGACATCACGCAACCTTCTCGCGCTTCGGATACCGACCGCTAGTCGTTCGCACTAATGCCGCCTGCCGCTCTCTGGCTCTCCCCCGGATGGGCGCCTGCCCTTTGAGGCAGGATGAGGATGCACGCGATAATGAAAGCCGCAAGGACCGCTGAGGCTATTGGCCGGCTCAGGGCAAGTCCACCATGGTCCATAGGCTTGTCGAGGAAGTCGCCAACCGTGGCTCCCAGCGGGCGGGTCAGAATGAACGCGGCCCAGAATAGGAAGACGCGCGAGACGTTCGTCCTATAGTAGGCAGCTGCGAGCACTGCCAGCCCTGCGCCGAACACGAGCGCTCCGCCTTCGTAGCCTAGCCCCGTGTCGTCGGCTATCCAGTCGCCCAGCGCGGTTCCTAGCGTCTGGGAAAACGTAATTGCCGCCCAATAGAATGCTTCGACCTTCGGCGTGTTGACCGTTTCGATCGAAACGGAGCCCATCGACCAATACCAGAGGCCAAGGATGGCCATGAGGCAGAAAAATAAAAGCAAGGAACCGCCCGTGTAACCGATACCCAGGGAACGGTCCGCAAAATCGGCCATGGTGGTGCCGAATGTGGTTGAGGCCACGATGGTGGCCCAGTAAAGGAACGGGTAAAATTTATTCGCTGCGATCTGCAGGCCAACCAGAACCACTAGTACCGAAAGAAAAATCGCCGTCCCAGTTAGGTAACCTAGGTTCATCGTCATGGTGACGGTGTCGCCGCCGGTCTCACCTAAGGTCGTCGCGGCAATTTTGATGATCCAAAAGCCGAGCGTGACCTCGGGGACTTTACTGGCGGTAGGTCTCATATCGCTTCTCATTTGACGGGCCTCTCACCAGAAAGTTCAACGCTGTTGACATGGCTTGGCTCAGAAGGGTCGGCCATCGTTTCGAGCCCTGCACGTAGAGGAGAACTTCAATGAGAAGATTTGGAGCCATTGCCTTCGGTCTGACACTTGTCGGGTTGATATCCGCGCTGCCTAATCTTTTGGTCGCGTACACCGGGCAGAAACTCGCAAAAGGGGCAAAAGTTAGCATCGATCGAGCCCGCGCCATCGCTCTGCAAACAAGGGCGGGAACGATCACCGACGAAGAATTGGAACGGGAGAAGGGCGGCAGTGGTCTCCGCTACTCCTTCGACATCAAGAGCGGCGGTGCCGTGTACGAGGTCGGAGTGGATGCGCAGACGGGCAAGGTTCTCGAAAACAAGAAGCAAGGGCCTCACCCAGATTGAAGACGCCCACCCGCAGGCCCGAAACGGGAACTCGACTGGGAAAAAATTGCAGCGGTGTCCGCTGTTGGCACCCGGCGGACTTCAAACGGCGACTCAATAGTTGTCCGCTTCTAGCCCAGGCGGACATTGGCGCTAATTGGCTATGAGATTTCGGGAGCGGGCAGTGACCCGCCCCGTGTGCGTACGAAGGCGAGTTGAATTGGGAATCGCTCGCCGTTGGACCCACTCTGGCATTCGTGCTGCTCAGTGCGCGATGCATGGATGGGGGCTGGTTGACTACTTTGCCAAGGGTGAAGTTGGTCCCGTCCGATGATCAGCTGTCCTGGACTCGCAATCAGAATGATGCCGATGGTCGGAGCACTCACGGCTTGACCACCATAAAATAAAGGTTCG
>JBARKP010000074.1:0-1714 GCA_049801475.1 Methyloceanibacter sp. | reverse complement strand
AGGCGCCGCAGCAGCAAAGCACAACGCCGCGACAACCGCCGTGGCGCGTGCGACCGAGGCAAAGCCTCGGTCAAATATGTCGTACTTCATGGCTTGGTTTCCTTGCCCAATTTGGGGTTTCCTGCACATTCTTTAGGCCCGTGCAACGGCCTGCGTATGTGACCTAAGTCACCTCGTTTCGCCCGCGCCAAAAGACGGAAGTGTCACAGGCGCAGCCGGCCGTTGGACGCTTCGCCGAGATTCCCTACGACCAGATGACGCCGGAGCAACAAGAAGCCTGGTCCGAGGATGGTATTTGCACGAGCCTTCGTAGGGCGATTGACTCCGCAGAATACAGCCCGTGCTTCCACGCATTGCGATTTCCTTTGGGGGCAGGTCAACGGGGCCAGGCGCGCAGCGCGGTCTCTGCCACGCGGCGGAGCTCGGCGCGGGTGGTACCACTCGCCGCCTGCACCGCCATCCCCTGGACCACTGTCGCCACATAGCGGGCGAGGCCGGCGGGATCGGCTTTGGCAGGAAGGTCGCCTGCTGCTCTCGCCCGTTTCAACCGCTCGCGGATCAAGGCCACGCTCGCATTGCGCCGCGAGGCAAGTTCGGCCTTAACCGAATCGCACTCCTCCCCGCCGCACAGGGCGCCCTGCACGAGGAGACAGCCGGGAGGATTGCCCTTATCGGTCAAACGCTCGGCGGTGCCATGGAGCAGACGCTTGACTGCTTCAAATGCCGTGGGGGCGTCCAAGGCCTCTTTCCAGAACGCCGCGTGGCTCTCCTGGTAGCGATCGAGCGCCCTGCGGAATAGACCTTCCTTGTTGCCAAAGGCGGCGTAAAGACTTGGCGGATTGATACCCATGGCCTCGGTCAGATCCGACACGGAGGCCCCTTCATAGCCTTTGCGCCAGAACACCTCGAGTGCCTGATCCAGTGCGGCATCGATGTCGAAGCAGCGCGGGCGTCCAAACGTCACACCAGCAGCGGTCCCAGCCTTTTTCATATCGATCGCTATATAAGTGACTTGACAGCCGTTGTCCAGCTGCCATATGTAGCGTACACTACATAACTACAGGAGTTGGACACATGGCCAAATCACTCACAGGAAAGGTTGCGCTGGTGACGGGCGGTTCGCGCGGCATCGGTGCTGCAATCGCGCTCGCGCTCGCCGAAGAGGGAGCCGATGTCGTGATCAGCTACGCGAGCTCCGCCGCCAGGGCGGACAGTATCGTGCACGAGCTCAAATCCAAGGGCGTGCGCGCCCAGGCTTTCAAGGCCGATCAGGCGAATGAACGAGAGGTCGAAGATCTCGTCAAGAAAGTCGCCCAGCAGTTCGGTCGCCTCGATATTCTCGTAAACAATGCAGGCGTTTTTGCCAGAGGCGTCGTGCAGGACGGGGCCAACAATCGCGCCGAGTTGGAGCGGCAATTTGCGGTCAATGTTGGCGGAGTGGCAGCTGCCGTGAGGGCAGCGTCCGGGGTCCTGAGGGAAGGCGGCCGCATCATCTCGATCGGATCGATCGTCGGCGACACCTCGCCCTGGCCAGGCGTTGCCGACTATTCGGCGACCAAGGCCGCCGTCGCCGCCTATACGCGGGGCTGGGCGCGCGATCTCGGGCCGAAGGGCATCACCGTCAACGACGTGCAGCCGGGACCTATCGATACCGACATGAACCCTGCCAGCAATGGCGAGTTCGCCGAAGCACAGAAGGTGGCGACGGCGCTCG
>JBARKP010000073.1:0-18956 GCA_049801475.1 Methyloceanibacter sp. | reverse complement strand
CGAATGCGCAATACCTCGCCGCGTCTGACATCGCCCGAGAGAATTCTGAGATGCGGCTCGTTGCCGACATACATGCGCATCACTTCGCGCATGACGCGCTGCAGCGCAAGGACTTCCTGCAGCGCTGCAAGGGTCGGGAAAATCGATCGCAAGACCGCAATGTCCTGACGCGAGAAGCCGCGCTGGCCGCGCGTGGCAAAGGTGAAGCCGTTGCGCATGCCGTTCGGCAGCACGACGGGGATGGCAATATGGTGGGTGTAGCCAGCCGCCTTCAGCGGGGCGACGATGTCGTAGGTCTCGTCCGGCAGGTCCGGCAGCCAGGAAAAGATCCATTCATTGAGGCGATGCGCCTCCGCCAGCGGGCGCTTACCGCTCGCGTCCGAGCCGCGCTCATGCGCGTAGATGTGCTCGCGGGCCGGACTTCCGAGCTCCCAGATGCGGGCATTGGCCGCTCGCTCGGCGTGCCTTAACTCGATTGCGCTGATGGCCTGGTCGACGGGAACGCCCGCGTCCCTAAGTTTGAGGCAGAGCCCCTCGATAATGATGTTTGGGTCGCCGATCTCGCGCGCCTCGCCGAGAAGCCAGTCGCGAACCGCCAGCGCCTGGCGCAGGCGCTCATTCGAGAGGATCGTTACCTTCTCCGATTTAGCCAAGGCCATGCTCACCGCGGTTAGGGCCCGTCACTTTCCCTCCGCGTCCATCACCACAAAGTCCTTGGCCGAACGGGCGACGCTGGCTGGTCGGTGGTGACGACGCCTCTCAAGGACGCGTTCTACCATCCGGTGGATGACTGGCGCGAGTCTAGGCATCTCGCGCCTCTGCGGGGCTCGGTTCAAAGGTGCTGGCGGGGTGTCGCGTATCATGTTTGACCTCGGCGCATCCGAGATATATTTAACCTAAAGGTTATTTAACCAACCGGTTCAATGCCATGCCCCCAGATCGCCTCAGCACTACCTTCGCGGCCCTCGCCGACCCCACGCGCCGGGCCATTCTCGCCCGGCTCGCCTTGGGCGAGACGACCGTCAGCGAGATCGCCAAGCCTTTCAAGATGAGCGGTCCTGCCGTCTCCAAGCATCTCAAAGTGCTGGAGCGCGCAGGGCTGATCACGCGTGGACGCGAGGCGCAGTGGCGGCCCTGCCGGCTCGTGACGACCGCGCTTAAGGGCGTCGAAGACTGGCTCGAAGAATATCGCCGCCTTCGGGAGGAGCGCCTCGACCGCCTGGACGTTTATCTCCAAGAGCTGCAAGCGAAGGAAAAGAAAGGGAAGAAGCATGGACGCAAGGACAGGTGATACCCGACACTCAGCGGATCGCGAGATCGTCATCACGCGTGTGCTCAATGCGCCACGCGAGCTCGTATTCGAGGCCTGGACCGATCCAAAGCAAGTGGTGCAGTGGTGGGGGCCGAGAGGTTTCACGACCACGACCCATAAGATGGACGTGCGACCAGGTGGCGTTTGGCGCTTCGTCATGCACGGCCCGGATGGCCGCGACTATCAGAACGAGATCACCTATCTCGAGATCGTGAGGCCCGAACGCCTGGTCTACAAGCATGGCGGGGATGACGATCTAGAGCTCGCGAATTTTCACACGACAGTGACCTTCGTGGGGCGAGGCGGCAAGACCGAGGTCACAATGCGGGCGGTCTTCCCGACGGCCCAGGAGCGCGATCGTGTGGTCAAGGAGTACAAAGCCATCGAGGGAGGGAAGGAAACCCTTGAACGGCTCGATGAGCACGTTGTGAAGATGGCCGAAAGAAAGGACAATGGTGATGAAGGGCCCACGGCACGGGAGTTCGTCATCACCCGCGTGTTCGATGCGCCGCGTGATCTCCTGTGGAACGCGTGGACCGAGCCCGAGCGCCTCGCCCAATGGTGGCGGCCAAAGGGATGCACTATTCGCGTCGTGAAACTCGACGCCCGGCCCGGCGGCATCTTCCATTACGCGATGCGGTTCAAGCCCGGCCACGACATGTGGGGCAGGTTCATCTATCGCGAGATCGCGGCGCCGGAACGGCTTGTCTTCATCAACTCCTTCTCCGATGCGAGCGGCGGGATCGCGCGCCTTTCAGTGCGACCTGGCCGCTCGAAGTCTTGAACAGGCTCACTCTCACCGAGCAAGACGGGAAGACGACGCTCACGCTGCGCGGCGCCCCCGTCGACGCCACGGAGGAAGAGCGCAAGACGTTCGCGGGCATGTTCACCTCGATGCAGCAAGGTTTCACCGGCACGTTCGATCAACTCGCCGCCTACCTGGCGAAGGCTTAAGACAAGCAGGTCAACGCCTAGACTCTGGGGAGGTCAATGCTCAAGGCAGTTGTCATCATCGTCGCTATCCTCACCGTTCTTGTCGCCGCGCTGCTGGTCTATGCCGCGACCAGGCCCGACAGGTTCCGCGTCCAGCGCGCGCTGAGCATCAAAGCTCCGCCGGAGAAGATCTTTGCTCTCGTCAACGACTTGCGTGGCTGGGGCGCTTGGTCGCCCTACGAGAAAAAAGACCCCGACATGAAGCGAACCTACAGCGGCGCCGCTAGTGGCAAGGGCGCCGTGTATGAATGGGACGGCGACAAGAACGTCGGCAAAGGGCGCATGGAGATCACCGATACGTCTCCACGTCCAAGATCGTCAACAAGCTGGATTTCATCAGTCCGTTCGAAGGCCACAACACCGCCGAGTTCACGTTGGAACCCCAAGGCGACTCCACAAACGTCACCTGGGCCATGTTCGGCCCAAGCGCCTTCATCACGAAGGTGATGGGCATCTTTTTCAATATGGACAAGATGATCGGCAAGGATTTCGAGACCGGTCTCGCCAACCTGAAGAGCCTCGCCGAGAAGTAAGCGGCGGACGCAGCAGCCAAGGGAGCTCACCATGCAATTGAATCCTTATCTGCTTTTCAATGGCCAAATGCGAGGCGGCCTTTAAGTTCTATGCGGAGCGTCTAGGCGGGAAAATTGTTGCGATGCTTCCGCATGAGGGCACGCCGGCGGCGGAAATCGTCTGAATGGCGCAACAAGATCCTGCATGCGCGCCTGACTGTGGGCGGCTTTGTCTTGATGGCGTCGGACGCTCCGCCCGACCGCTACGAACAGCCAAAGGGTTTCTCAGTGACTCTCAGCGTCGACACGCCTGCCGAAGCGGAACGCATCTTTACGGCGCTGGCGGAAAACGGAACGGTGCGGATGAAGATCGAGCAAACTTTCTTTGCCGCGCGGTTCGGGATGCTTGTCGATCAGTTTGGCACGCCATGGATTATTATTTGCGAGAAGGCTGACTAACCCAACACGAGAGCTGCAATGACAACACCCGCAAAGCCTCGTCAGTCCACTGGTCGCGATTTCACTATCACGCGCACCTTCGACGCGCCACGTGCACTCGTCTTCAAGGCCTGGACCGATCCAAAGCGCATGGCTGAGTGGTGGGGCCCGAAGGAGTTTACCACTCCTGTCTGCGAGATGGATGTGCGCCCAGAGGGCACCTATCGCATCGTCATGCGCTCCCCCGAGGGCGTCGACTACCCGATCAAGGGTATTTATCTCGAGGTAGTGGAGCCCGAGCGACTGGTCATGACCTTGGACGTGTCCGAGCACCCGGATGAGTGGCACGACCTCATCAATCCGAACCGCGACAAGACGAAGGGCCGGCCGCCTCTGGACTTGGTCTGCACGGCGACCTTCGAAGAGCAGGGCGGCAAGACGAAGCTCACCGTCCGCACGAGTTTCGAGTCGGCCGCGCTTCGCGACGCGATGCTGAAAATGGGCATGGAGGCAGGCTGGGGCCAGAGCCTGGACCGTCTCGCGGAGCTTCTGAGGCCAGCGCCCGACGAGGTTCACTGATCAGCCAGCCCGAAGAGCAAAGTGAGGTCCTCAACATGTCTCTCAAACTCTATTTCCATCCGCTTTCGTCCTTCTGCCAAGATGTGCTCATCGCTTTCTACGAAAACAACACGCCCTTCGAGCCACACATCGTCGACCTCACCAACGAGACCTCCAGCGCGGACTTCAAGAAGATCTGGCCCATCGGCAAGTTCCCCTGTTGCGTGACGACGCAGGATCGGACAATCCCCGAGTCGAGCATCATTATCGAGTACTTAGGCTTGAACTACCCAGGCAGGACGCAGCTCGTTCCCTCAGACGCGGACCGCGCGCGGCAGAGCGCATGCGCGATCGCTTCTATGACCTGTACGTGAACGTGCCCATGCGGAAGGTCGTCACCGACAAGCTACGTCCGGAGGGAAAAACTGATCCGCACGGGGTGGCGCAAGCGAAGACGCTACTTGAGACGCCATCAGCATGATCGACCAGGATATGGAGACCAAGACCTGGGCCATGGGCGATGTAGTCAGCATGGCCAACTGCGCCGCCGCGCCGCCAAAGGCCATGCGGAGGCCTAATTCTCGTTGGATTGGTTTCTCTGCCGGCCGAGACGAGATTCCTTTTGCCGCGATAGGCTTGCTACGCCATGCCGCATTCGACTTCGCTCATCTCCACCATCGTCGTCGGGCTGGTGCTCGCCTTCGCCTTTGGCCTCGTGGCCCAGCGGCTGCGCCTTCCACCTCTGATCGGCTATCTGCTCGCGGGCATTGCGGTTGGGCCTTTTACCCCCGGCTTGGTTGCCGACCAGTCAATCGCCAACCAGCTCGCCGAGATTGGCGTCATTCTTCTCATGTTCGGCGTCGGTTTGCATTTCTCGCTCGAGGACCTACTGTCGGTCCGCGCCATCGCCATTCCGGGGGCGCTGACGCAAGCGCTGGTCGCGACGCCGCTCGCCATGGCGCTTGCCTGGTGGCAGCGCTGGACGCCGGGCGCCGGGCTGATCTTCGGCATCGCGCTGTCGGTCGCGAGCACCGTGGTGCTCTTGCGCCTGCTCCAGGAGCGGCGCCTGCTCGAGACGGAGCGCGGGCGCATCACGGTCGGCTGGCTGATCGTCCAGGACCTCGCCATGGTACTCGTGCTGGTCATGCTGCCGGCACTTGCCGGCGTGCTCAAAGGGACCGCGGACGGCGTGGACGATCCGTCGGCGCTGCTGCAATCGATCACCATCACGCTCGGCAAGATTGCGGCCTTCGTCATCATCATGCTGCTCGTCGGCAAGAAGCTGATCCCGGCGCTCTTGCACTATGTGGCCCATACCGGTAGCCGCGAGCTATTTCGTCTTGCCGTGCTGTCGATCGCGCTGGGCGTGGCCTATGCGTCCGCCGAGCTGTTCGGCGTATCGCTCGCGCTTGGCGCCTTCGTCGCCGGCATGGTCTTGAGCGAATCGCGGCTGAGCCAGCAGGCCGCTACGGAATCGCTTCCCTTGCGCGACGCGTTCGCCGTGTTGTTCTTCGTCTCGGTCGGCATGCTGTTCGATCCGGCGATCCTGCTGGAGGCACCCGTAGCGCTTCTCGCCACCGTGCTGATCATCGTGGTGGGAAAGAGCCTCGCCGCCTATTTGGTGGTGCGGCTGTTCGGCCATTCGCGCTCGACCGCGCTCACCATCTCCGCCTCGCTCGCGCAGATCGGGGAGTTCTCCTTCATCCTCGCGGGGCGCAGCGCGAGTCTCGGGCTGCTGCCGGAGGGCGGACGTAGTCTCATCCTGGCGGGCGCCATCATCTCGATCCTCTTGAACCCACTCCTCTTCTCCGCTCTCGATCGCGTCCTGGTGAAGCGAGAGAAGGCGCCGGCCAAAGCCGCGCCGGCAGAGGAGGACGTGGACACCTTGACGCGCGAGCCGATCAGGCCGACCGATCTCACCGGCCATGTGGTGCTTGTCGGCCATGGCCGCGTCGGCAGCGTCGTCGCGGCGGCGCTTCGCGGTGCCAAGATCCCGTTCCTGGTCATTGAAAGCGATCAGGAGACGGCCGCGGAGCTGCACCGCCAAAGCATCGAGACGATCGCCGGCAATGCCGCCGACCCGGCAGTCCTACGCGCCACCAATCTCGCGAGCGCCCGCTGTCTTCTGGTCGCTATTCCGGATGCCTTCGAAGGCGGCCAGGCCGTGATGCAGGCGAGGTCCGTCAATCCGCGCCTCTTGATCATTGCGCGGGCCCATTCGGAGGAGGAGGTCGCCCATCTCAAGAAGCATGGCGCCTCGAGCGTCATCATGGGCGAGCGCGAGATTGCGCGCGCGATGATTGAGGATGTGCGCCATGCGGTGACGGTCGCTGATCAGGGCACGGCAGAGAATGGGCCGAGCCCGCTCGTCAGCACTGGCGGATGAGCGGACCACCGCCTAGCCTACAGCATGTGTTTGATGTCGGCGGAGAAGGAGGGATAGGCGAAGATGAAGTCCCGGATCTGGCTTGCGGTGATGCCGTGCGCGTTCGCCATGCCGAAAATATTGATCGGCCCCTCGCACCCATGCCCGACCATATGCGCGCCGAGGATCATGTCGGTCTCCGCATCGACGATCAATTTGGTCCAGGCCCTGGTCTCCGCGTAGGTCCGGGATATTCCATGTCGCTGACAGTGACATTGGTCTTGAGGCCCTTCTCTTCCGCCTGAGCTTCGGTCAGGCCTGCGGTCGCCAGCGCCGGGACGGTGTAGACGGCTGACGGCAAGCTCGCATAGTCGGGCTTGTGCTTCGGTCCCTCGACGATGTTGGCCCCGACGATGCGTCCCTCATAAGAGGCTATCGGGGAGGGCTGGGGAGGCCCGGACAGCCCCACAGGCATAGAACGGAAGGGTTCGATGTCGAGCGAAGTGTGTCGTCGACGGCGATGCGTATGCCGTCATGCTGGACGCCGCCTGCATCGGGGTCGAGCGTATCGATATTGGCGACGCGGCCCGCGCCGTTAATGACGCGGTCGGCGAGAATCGCCTGCTCCTTGCCGTGGCAGAGACCAGACACATTCTGGAGAGGGACGCGTGAAGCAGCGATTAGGCGGCGCGGGGCACGCTTTATTCAGCCGCAGCGAGCGCGTCGGCCTCTGCGTCGCTGAAGACGCGGCTGCGGGTGAGGAAACGGACGCCTTCCGGCGCCTCCAGCGAGAAGCCCGAGCCCCGGCCGGGCACCACATCGATGATGAGCTGCGTGTGCTTCCAATAGGCGAACTGGTCCAAGTCCATATAGACCGGCGCGCCCCCGATCTCACCCAGCCGCACGTCGTTGCCGCCAACGCGGAACTCGCCCGCCGGATAGCACATGGGGGAGGAGCCGTCGCAGCAGCCGCCGGACTGGTGGAACATCAACGGCCCATGCGTGCGCTTGAGCCGCTCGATCAGCTCAAGCGCGGCGTCGGTGACAAGCACGCGTTCAACCATAACCTGGTTTCCCACACGCTCCTCGTCATCACCGGGCTTGACCCGGCGCTCCAGTAACTCCTGCAGACGTTAGCGTCGCGCGCAGTGATTACTGGAGTCCCGCTTTCGCGGGAATGACGCTGGCGCTCGTCGGCTGACGTCCTAGAAGAATCCGAGCGCCCTGGGGCTATAGCTCACCAACACGTTCTTGGTCTGCTGGTAATGATCGAGCATCATCTTATGGTTCTCCCGCCCGAAGCCCGATTTCTTGTAGCCGCCAAAGGCCGCGTGCGCCGGATAGAGGTGGTAGCAATTGGTCCACACCCGTCCAGCCTGGATGCCGCGGCCCATGCGATAGGCGCAGTTGATGTCGCGGGTCCACACGCCGGAACCGAGGCCGTACAGCGTGTCGTTGGCGATTTCGAGCGCCTCGTTCTCGTCCTCGAACGTGGTTACCGAAACGACCGGTCCGAAGATCTCCTCCTGGAAGATGCGCATCTTGTTGTGGCCCTCGAACACGGTGGGCTGCACGTAATAGCCCTCCGCGAGGTCGCCATCGAGCGACAGCCGCTCGCCGCCAGCCAGCAGCTTCGCCCCTTCCTTCTTGCCGATATCGATATAGGAGAGGATCTTCTCCAGCTGATCGTTGGACGCCTGGGCGCCCATCATGGTGTCTGGCTCGAGTGGGTTGCCCTGTTTGATCTTCTTTACGCGCGCGATCGCCTTCTCCATGAAGCGGTCATAGATCGACCGCTGCACCAGCGCGCGCGAGGGACAGGTGCAGACCTCTCCCTGGTTCAGCGCGAACATAGCGAAGCCCTCGAGCGTCTTATCGAGGAAGTCGTCGTCCTCCGCCATCACATCGGCGAAGAAGATATTGGGGGACTTGCCGCCGAGCTCGAGCGTCACCGGGATCAGATTCTCGGCCGCATATTGCATAATGAGCCGGCCCGTCGTGGTCTCACCGGTGAAGGCGACTTTGGCGATGCGCTTGTTCTGGGCGAGCGGCTTGCCGGCCTCCACGCCGAAGCCGTTGACGACGTTGAGCACGCCGGGTGGCAGGAGGTCCCCGATTAGGTCCATCAGCACCATGATGCTCATGGGCGTCTGCTCTGCCGGCTTCAGCACCACGCAGTTTCCGGCAGCAAGCGCCGGTGCGAGCTTCCACGTTGCCATGAGGATCGGGAAGTTCCACGGGATGATCTGGCCGACCACGCCCAAGGGCTCGTGATAGTGATAGGCGACGGTGTCGTGATCGAGCTCCGAGAGCGAGCCTTCCTGCGCCCGCACGCACGCCGCGAAATAGCGGAAGTGGTCCGCGGCCAGCGGGATGTCGGCCAAGCGCGTCTCGCGGATCGGCTTGCCGTTGTCGATAGTCTCGACCGAGGCGATAATCTCGAGATTCTCGTCGATGCGGTCGGCGATCTTATTGAGGATCGCCGCGCGTGCCGCGGGTGACGTCTTGCCCCAGGCGTCCTTGGCCTTATGCGCGGCATCGAGCGCGAGCTCGATGTCGGCGGCCTGCGAGCGCGCGATCTGGCAGACCGGCTTGCCGGTGATTGGGCTGATATTGTCGAAATACCGGCCGTCCACGGGAGCCACCCAGGCGCCGCCGATAAAGTTGTCGTAGCGGGACCGCAAGGCCGCGCGGGAATTCAGGGTCTCGATGACCTGGTGCAACATGGACGCCTCCCTTAGACCGTTTCGATCATTCTGAGTTTTCTAGGCGGATTCTGATCCCCTACATTGATCCCCGTCAAGCCGGATGGACGCCCTCAAGGGAACCGGCACGGCGGGGAATCGTTGATTAGCAGCAAAAACAGAGTGGAGGGACACATGGCGGACGATCTGGATCGCAAGGACAACAGTCTACTGTTTGGAGTGCTGCTGGGCGCGGCGGTGGTGGCCTTGGGCGTGCTCGGCTATCTCTATTACCATCACGTCACTTAGAAACCCGTGGTGAGGATCGACGTTCCGGGCTTCTCCGGAGAGATCACCAAGGACAAGGGCGTGGACATCGAAGTCGGCAAGCCCTAGCCGCGTATTCAGTCACTCCCCATCGCAGCGGACGTTTCTAGGGGATGAGAACGGCGGCGCCCGTCAGCTCGCCTTTGCGGAGGCGGTCAAGCGCCTCATTGGCGGCGCTGAGCGGCATCGGTACGACCCTGGTCTTCACCGGAACCTTGGGTGCGAGCGCCAGGAACTCTTGCGCATCCTCGCGCGTGAGGTTGGCGACGGAGCGCACCACCCGCTCTTCCCAGAGGAGCTCATAGGGGAAGGCGGGGATGTCGCTCATATGGATTCCCCCGCACACCGCGACACCGCCCTTGCGAATGGCTTTGAGCGCCGTTGGCACGAGGGCCCCGACGGGTGCGAAGATGATGGCAGCGTCGAGCGCCTCGGGCGGCGATTCGTCGGATCCGCCCGCCCAGACCGCGCCAAGCTCGCGCGCAAATTCCTGCGCCTGGCCGTCACCGGGCCGCGTAAAGGCGAAGACCTGGCGTCCTTGATGTTGCGCCACCTGCGCCACGATATGGGCCGCGGCGCCGAAGCCATAGAGGCCAAGGCGCCTCGCGTCCCCCGTCATCTTCAGCGAGCGATAGCCGATCAGCCCGGCGCAGAGCAGCGGTGCCGCTTCCGCGTCGCTGTAGCCTTCCGGCAAGTGAAAGCAGTAACGGGCGTCCGCCACCATATGGGAGGCATAGCCGCCATCGATCTGGTAGCCAGTGAAGCGGGCATTGTCGCAGAGGTTTTCGTGGCTGCTGTGGCAGTAGGAGCACGTGCCGTCGGTGAAGCCTAGCCACGGCACGCCCACGCGGTCGCCAATGGCAAAGCCCTCCACCGCGGAGCCCATGGCCTCGACACGCCCCACGATCTCATGCCCGAGCACGAGTGGCAGCTTCGGGTGGGCAAGCTCGCCGTCCAGAATGTGGAGATCGGTGCGGCAGACACCGCAAGCCGCCACCCGCAAATGTAGCTGCTGCGGTCCTGGCTCCGGCACCGGCAGCTCGGCGAGCCGCAGCTGCGTTCCTGGTGCGTCCAGCACCATCGCCTGCATGGTTGGGGCTGGCATGAGCTCGGTGGCCTCACTCTTCGAGATGCGGCTTCGCCGCTCCTAGAGTGAGGATTACCACCTCATGGTGAGGAGCGCTGCTCTAAGCAGCGCGTGTCGAACCATGAGGCCCGAATGCCTGGTGTGGATGCTAAGGCTAATGCCGGACGAGGGGCCAGCCCTGCAGGCTCAAGCGGAGCGGCGAAACCGCCGTCACGTGCGACTCCGCATCGGCCTCATAGGCGCCGGAGGGCTTGGCCATCGCGGGTCCGAGCAAACGCCGCTCCGCCACCACGGTCGAAGCGGACCACAGCGCCTCGAAGGCGAGCTGCGCGAGCCGCACCGTGCCGGGCCCGGCATCGTCGAACAGGCTGAGCGCGTTGCGCTTGTCGGCCTCGCGCCGCATGGCGTCGCCCGACCAGCACATCGAGGCCCCGAACGTTACCTGCTCATGAGCATCGAGCAGGCGCGGATTGCGCGCCCAGCGGATGAGCTCCTTGGCCGATTCCCGGGGGCAAAGCTCGGAGAGGCTCGTAAAGAGCTGCCGGAGGTCCTCCTCGGGCTCGAGGTTGGCCACGACCACCTTGGCGGCAATGCCAGCGCGAGCGAGGTCTTGGCTCATACCGATCAGGGCCAGGGAGGCGCTGGAGGACACCGAGCGCAAGATCATGGTCAATGTGCGCGGTTCCGCGCTGTCGCTTTCGACGCGCTCGACGAATCGCGACATGATTTCGAGATGCCGATCAAGTTCGGCCTGTTTCAGATCCCTCGAAGTTCCCGAGCCAACCACAACGCGCATGATCCCCCTCGCTCTGTGGAGTAGTGCGGGCCAACGCTTAAGGCGCCTGCGTGTGCCTTGCCATGAATAGTCACAACAGGGTTAAGGAATGCTTGATGGCCGGTTTCTTTTGAGCCGAGCTGGGCGACGCGCGCCTTGCCCGTTCTGCACCTGACCGACGGCGGCTTCCGTCGAGCGGGTCGTGTCGCCGCGGGATTCCAGCACCTTCCAGAAAAAGCCGAAGCTGAAGCCAATGGAGATGAGAGTCAGGAACACATAGCCAAGGATGTAGAGGATGCGCAGCCACCAGGAGATCGGCGAGAACAGCGCGTCGAGGATGTTGGCGCGGATCAGCTCGAGCATGCCGGTATAGGTGGCGCTGCTTCCTCTTTGGCGAGCTCCGTCTGATAGACAAGTCCGCAGCCTATGAGGAATCGATCAAAGTTCCCTTTCCATGCGAGGACCGGGCATCCCGGCGAATGCGACGCGCGAGCAGCTCGTGAACAATCTCGACGTGGTCGCCACGATCCTGGACGTTGCCGGTGCGGCGCCCGGCGTTGTCCCCGTCGGGCGCTCACTTTCGCCGCTCTTTGCCGACGCCAACGCTCCGTGGCGGAGTACGCTTCTGATCCAGAGTCCGGTGAATCGCTATGCGCCTACCAGGCATCGTTACAGAGGCGTCCGGACGACCAGAGGAAGTACGTCAAATATGACGGCGGCTTTCGAGGAACTCCTCGACCTCAGCGCCGACCCCCACGAGCTCAACAACGAGGCTCGCAACGCTTCTTACGCGAGTGATCTTGTCGCACTGCGCAGCCTTCAGGACACCCTGAAGGCTTGCGCGGGCACGAGCTGCTGGGTGCCCTGACCCTCCGTTGCGCCGACATTAGACGGTTGGTGTTCCGCGCAGGCAGGAATACATATCGGACACCATGCCCGAACCCATCAGCAAAGAGCGCGTGCTCGAGGCGCTCAAAGGCGTCAAAGGCCCTAACCGGAGCGAGGACATCGTCTCGCTCGGCCTTGTCTCCGAAGTCGTGATCCATGGTGGCAAGGTCTATTTCGCAATTTCCGTGGACCCGGCGCGGGCGCGCGAGCTTGAGTCTTTGCGCCAGGCGGCGGAGAAGGTGGTGCAAGATGTGCCGGGCGTCGAATCCGTTGCGGTCACCCTCACTGCCGACCGCGAGCCTGGCGGGCGACCAAGCGGCGGCAACGGAGCAGGCGCCAAAACGCAAGCCCCGCCAGGATCGCCCTTGGCACGAGGCGCGGCCCAGGCCGCACGGCACCGCACCGGCGCCATTCCGGGCGTCGCCAACATCGTCGCCGTGGCGTCGGGCAAGGGAGGCGTGGGCAAATCCACGACGGCAGTCAATCTGGCGCTGGCGCTCAAAGACCGCGGCCTAAAGGTGGGCGTGCTCGACGCCGACATCTACGGCCCCTCCATGCCGCGCCTTCTCGGCATCAAGGGTCGTCCGCAGCAGCTTGCCGGGGACAAGCTTGCGCCCATGCAAGCCTATGGGCTGAAGGTCATGTCCATGGGCTTCCTCGTCGATGAGGAGACGCCGATGATCTGGCGCGGACCCATGGTGATATCGGCCCTCTCGCAAATGCTGAAAGACGTTGCCTGGGGCGAGCTCGACGTGCTCGTCGTCGATATGCCGCCCGGCACCGGCGACGCGCAACTCACCATGGCGCAGCAAGTGCCGCTCGCGGGCGCCATCATCGTCTCGACCCCGCAGGATCTGGCGCTGATCGATGCGCGCAAAGGCCTGAACATGTTTCGCAAGGTAGACGTGCCGGTTCTCGGCATCGTCGAGAATATGAGCACCTTCATCTGCCCCCATTGCGGCGGCCAGTCTGACATCTTCGCCCATGGTGGCGCCAAATCCGAAGCCGAGCGGTTGGGCGTTCCCTTCTTGGGCGAAGTGCCCCTGATCATGGCCATCCGCGAGACCTCCGATGCCGGCAAGCCGGTAGTTGTGAGCGAGCCTGCCTCACCCGCGGCGGAAGCCTATCGCGACATCGCGAGCAAGGCCTGGGCGGAGCTTGAGCGGCACCGGGGCGAAGCGCGCGAAGCGCCGCGAATTGTGATGGAAAGCTAGAGGGTTGGCGGCAGCCGCCGACTCACTTAAGCGGAATCAAGGGCGAAAGAATTGACCGCCGTGCCCTAACTGAAGCCGGGGGTTTGTCAGTAAGTTTCTTGCTTAACGAAGCCATTCAAAGAGGCCCGACGGTGGAGCGCAATGGTCAAGATTTAGCTCCGAAAGCTGCTTCGAATGCGAGGGAATTCGGTAAGCATTGCAGGAACTGCAGGCTCAGCCGCCCGTTGTCGACATGGTGCGGGAGACCGAAGGGTTCCCACCCCGCTCGATAACGAAGTCGTGGCCCTTGGGCTTGGCCGCGATCGCCGCGTCGATCGCGGCGTTGAGCAGGTGATCGGCCTCGCTTGCCCGGAGCGGCGCCCTGAGATCGGCGGCGTCCTCCTGGCCGAGGCACATATAAAGGGTGCCGGTGCAGGTCACCCGCACGCGATTGCAAGCCTCGCAGAAATTGTGGGTCATGGGCGTGATGAAGCCGAGCCTGCCCCCGGTCTCCCGCACGTGGACGTAACGGGCCGGGCCGCCTGAGCGGTAGGGTACGTCTTCGAGCGTGAAGTGCTCTTGCAGCCGCGCGCGCACCAGCGAAAGCGGCAGATACTGCTGGGTCCGGTCGCTGCCGGTCTCGCCCATGGGCATGGTCTCGATCAAGGTCAGGTCGAAGCCTCTGGCGTGGCTCCAGCGGAGCAGCTCCTCGATCTCGTCCTCGTTCACGCCTCGGAGCGCCACCGCATTGATCTTGATCTTGAGCCCTGCGCGGTCCGCCGCATCGATGCCGGCCGTCACTTGGCCGAAGTCGCCCCAGCGCGTGATCGTCTTGAACTTGGCCGGATCGAGCGTGTCGAGGGAGACATTGACGCGGCCGATGCCGCAATCGGCAAGCGCCTCGGCATAGCGGGTGAGCTGGCTGCCATTGGTGGTGAGCGTCAGCTCATCAAGGCCGCTGCCCAGATGCCGCGACAGCGACCTGATCAGCCATATCAGGTTCTTGCGGACGAGCGGCTCGCCCCCGGTGAGCCTGACTTTGCGCACGCCTTTGGCGATGAAGGCGCTTGTGAGCCGGTCGGTCTCCTCGAGCGTGAGCAGGTCTTTCCTCGGCAGGAAGGTCATGGTCTCGGCCATGCAATAGACGCAGCGGAAATCGCAGCGGTCGGTGACCGAGACGCGCAAATAGGTGATGCGCCGGCCGAACGGATCGATCATCGGTTGCGTAAGGAACGTCATGTCTCGGTCTCATCCTCCGGCGAGGGCTTGGCCTTACGGCTCTACGCCTTGGTGCTTCTGACCACCCGCTTGCGATAGTGAGCGTCTTGCGGGGCGGCAGCGAAGTCGTCGCGGCGTTTGACCGTCCGTTTCCGCTGCATTTTGCAACCGCTCACCGTCTTCCGTTTCGTGGCTGGCCTCGCGTCCCAACGTGACCGCTCTTGTCATTCGACCCTAATATAGCGCTTGATCCATTGCATAACACGCATGGCCGCTCAAGGAGACCAAGGATGGACGAGCAGCGCTTCAACATGTCGATGCGGAAGTTCTTGAAAGAGGTTGGCGTCACCTCGCAGCAGGAAATCGAGCGCGTGGTGCGCGAGGAGGACTTGGCCGGCAAGGGCAAGCTTAAGGTCAAGATGGTGCTGACGGGAGAAGGCACCGGCCTCCGCCACGTGGTCGACGGCGAGATCGACTTGGGGTAGGGGGCCGATGGCGGCAAGCGATCCCTGGCCCACGGAGCTCAAGGTCGACAAGCACCGGGCCTTGCTCACCGTGACCTTCGGCGATGGCGCAAGTTTTGCGCTTCCCGCCGAGCTGCTTCGCGTCATGAGCCCGAGCGCCGAGGTGCAGGGCCATAGCCCGGAGCAACGCGTCACCGTGGCCGGCAAGAGGGCCGTGCGCATCATGCGGCTCGAGCCCGTCGGCAACTACGCCACGCGCATCGTCTTCGACGACGGTCACGATACCGGCCTCTACACCTGGACTTATCTGCGCGAGCTTGGCGAGAACCAAGAAACGCGCTGGCAGACTTACCTCTCCGACCTCGCCGCCAAGGGGCTCACGCGATGAGGACCCAGGCCGCGCGCCGGGGACTGACACAAGGGATTGTCTTCCGGCACCGAGCCGGCGCGGATGCGAATGATCGAGCCAGCGTCACCGGAGAGTTCTTGCGCATGGTGCCTTTCCCAACCGGCGGCGTCGCGACCTTCGAACAGGACGACGAGGCGCTCTTTCTCGTTTTCCACCCAGCGCTGCAGCTTGAGTAGCTCGATCTGCAAAGGTTCAAGCTCCTTGCGGTAGGCATTCCGCTTCATCACCTCGTCATAAGGAAAACCGCCGCTTTTCATGGCCTTGTCGGCGATCTCCTGGGGCAGCACCGGATCGTCGATATCGAAGCCCGGCAGCTCGTCGCCGGGCCCTCACCTCTTCAAGCAGCAGGTTTTTGGACATTTCCCTCACAATTCTTGAAAGTCCCCTCCGCCGGGGCAACTATAGGAGGTGAACCGGCGAGGGCGAGTCTGCCTCGCTTCCGTCATCTGTTCGTCATACGAGTTCCGGTGCTCCGTCGCAAAAACGTGATAATCGGAGCGCAATCCTCTAAGAGCATCCTTGAATGATTCGCTTCGGGAGAAGGTCTTGAGTGATCAGGCGGAACGCGGGGCCCCTCCATTATCCACGAGTCTACTGACGCGAGTTTTTTCCGCGGCCGTGCGGGGGTTTGAGGAGCTGTTCGCGCGGCTCCGGGCCTCACTTTGGCTGATCGTCGCCGTGGCCGTCATCATGTTATCGCTCGTAGTTCTTGCCCATCTCTCGCTCCCCTTCGCCGTAGCCGCCTTACTTGGATTCGTGGCCTCAGTCGCGCTTCTCCCCCGTAACGAGCTCGAGGAGCCCGATGGCACAGGCCTCGCGCATGTGGCGACCTCCGCGCGCGCCGTCTCGCAAATGCAGGTCGTGGCAGACGCGCTGCCCGACCCCGCAATCCTTCTCAATGCGACGGGACACGTGCTGTTTTGCAATGCTCCGGCGAGGGGCCTGTTCGCGTCTTTGCGCGAAGGCAGCCATATCGCTTCCGTGATCCGCACCCCGGAATTTCTCGACGCCGTGAGCGCGGCACCCTTGCGTGGGCGCGTCGTCACCGTGACCTATGCAGAGCGGGTTCCGGTGGGCCGGCGCATGGCCGCCACCGTCGCGCCGCTGCTGCGCGGGTCCGAGCGGGACAGCAACATCCTCGTCCTGTTGCGTGACTTGACCGAGGTCGAGCGCATCAACCAGATGCGGGCCGATTTTATTGCCAATGCGAGCCACGAGCTCAGGACGCCGCTCGCTTCCTTGCGCGGCTTCATCGAGACGCTGCAAGGCACCGCCAAGGACGATCCCAAGGCACGCGAGCGCTTCCTAGCGATCATGGCCGAGCAGGCCTCGCGCATGACGCGCCTCATCGACGCGCTGCTCTCCCTGAGCCGCGTCGAGATGAACGCCCACGTCCCGCCAAGCGGCCTCGTCGACCTAAACGATGTGCTCGGCCATGTCCGCGACACGCTGGAGCCGCTGGCGCGCGAGTCCGGCGGGAGCCTTAAGGTCGGGCGCTTTGGGCGCCCCGCAATCGTCCGCGGCGACCGTGACGAGCTTGTTCAGGTGTTTCAGAACCTCGTGCAAAACGCTCTCCGATATGGCGTGAAGGGGGGCGATGTGCGGCTGGAGCCCAAGCACACGCCTCCTCTCGGCCGTCAGCTCGGCCGCTATGCCATCTCCGTCATCGACCAGGGGCCGGGCATTGCGCCGGAGCATCTGCCCCGGCTGACGGAGCGCTTCTACCGTATCGACGTGGCGTCGAGCCGGGAGAACGGCGGCACCGGACTTGGGCTCGCCATCGTCAAGCACATCCTCAATCGCCACCGCGGCGAGCTCGCCATCACCTCGCGGTCCGGCGGGGGTTCGACCTTCACCGTCCTCCTCGACGCGGCCCGGGAAAACCTGCCGACTAAGGCGACCGCCGCCGAATAGGCGCTGTCCACAGCCCGTTTCCGGTCCTTTCCAGGGCTGTTATCGAACTGTCACGGCAATGACTGGCGTATTCTTTGGTAACTCGGAATCCCCCTCAGTACCGCTTTATGCGGCTTTCCCTGGCATTCTCTGTAGGTGGTGACGCAGAACGTGCGTTTGGTCCGGTGCCAATTCCGGTGCCAACTTTTCCCCGACCTTTTCAGCCCTACGGACTCGAAAGTAACGCGCTAAGAGAAAGTAACGCGCTAAGAGATTGCATGGACCGAGCCGGCCACAGCCTCTCGCATGATTGCGTTGAAGCGTTAATCGATGCCGGCGAGGTTTCAAGAAGCGAGGTGGAGCGCCGCAAGAACAGCGGTAAATGACGGTTTCCACATTCGAATTTCGCGCTCGGGTGACTGCTCGCTCACTGCACCGCCCATGACGGCGGGTCGGCCTGACTCCTGCTCTATTCATTGCAACTTCAAGAGCGCGCATGGAAGAATGCCCGCTGCACGAGCCGAGGCCGTTCAGATGCCCTTTCAGATCGTAGAGCTCGCTCTCGATTCAAACGACAATGTCGTCGAGCGTAGGGTTGTGCCATACCCCTATCAGACACGCGAAGAAGCCGTCGACACGATCGAGAGCGTCGTGACGAGATTTGCGGAAGCTGGTTACGAGCCTGAGGGTGATTTCTGGTGGGCAATTGCTGGCGACGGTGAGACCCGGATCAGGTTCATCATCGACGATGTCTAAAGCTCCTGAGGGGCGGGCGTCGGCTTCGGCCGGTGCCCCTTTTTGCTGTATCCTGGCCCTGTTAGCACAGGGAGACCTGCCAATGCCTCACGGAAAGACGGTTGACGCCGTAGCAAGGGCGAACACCGTGATCTTGATGCAGCTGATCGAACGGCTTATCGACCTTCGTCTTCTCACAAAAGCGGGCGCCATCGCGATGCTGGGGGAAGCTGCCGACAAAATGGAAAGCGGGCCTAATGCGACGAGCAGCACTGTCATGGACGCCGTCCAGATTATCCGCAAGGAGCTAGTGCCCCCGGATCTAGGTCGGCTTCGGCCGGCGCCTTTTCTTTTAGGAACTCTTTGCTCGGCTCCGTGTTGATGATCGGAACCGGCCCCTCCCCGACCCCCCCAAGGTCCTTGCCGGTTCGATCCCAGAAGCCCCGGGCGCGGCGAACACCGGGGCTTCTTTTTGTGCGATCAGACTTTCCGACCATCCGCCCGAAGGCCGCGTACCGACCTTGGGTCAGGGCACCACATCTTGCGGAGAGTGGACGAAAGCTCGCAGTGAAAGAGACAGTCAGAGTTTGGAAAAGTGGGGAAAGGGTTCTTGGGTTCTAGGGTTTATCACGGCCCACAATGTCTTCGTATGATGGCCTCATGGCGTGGATGAGACCAATCACCTTGAGGGATACGCAGGGCACCCAAGAAGATCCTGGGACTTCGCACTCTCTTTGGCTCTGAGCAATCAAGACCGCGAGCGCGATGAGGACCACTACCAGGATAGCCGATCTCACAAGTTCGTCCCGATCCATGGGAGACCGCTCCGTTACCGACTATCGATAAGCATACCTCGGTCGCGATTGCTGTTCCAACCTACGGAGATGGAAGCGGCTGTGGGGGACGGTCATCAATCAAACGTGGTCCCCTTTAAACCGCGCACGGCATGATCACGCGCCGAACAGGTTCACGCAAAAGGAAGCCCCGAGAGGGGAATGTCACGGGGCCTAGTGTCCACAGGTCATGATGACGGCGTCATGCGAGCGCCATCGGCATCTAGCATGCACGGCTCGGCTTTCGCTCTGTGTCCTCTGGGTGCCACTCG
>JBARKP010000072.1:0-42993 GCA_049801475.1 Methyloceanibacter sp. | reverse complement strand
ACACTGGCGCGGCTGAGCAGCGCGTGAGCGCGCGCGGCCGCCCCTTGCCAGGTCGGCGGTGCAACCACCGCCTGCTGTATCTGCTGCTGCAGCGGAGTAGCGACCGCAGCCTGCGGCTTTAGCTGCTGCTGTGGCGCTCGATGGCCAAGCGTGATGAGGTCGGGAATGACGAGCGGCCAGCCGTAGCCGGCCACGAGGGCGGCGAGCGCGAGCCCGACGCCTGCGGTGGCGAGCCCAACCTTGGCGAGCCCGTTCCCGCGCGGCCCGCTTCTTTGGGGCGGCGCGCTAGGCATAGCGGCCATGGCCTCGCTGACCTCTCCGGCCAGGATCGCCTCGAAAGCGGATTCCAGCCTGTCATGTGCCGCTTTGAGCGCGTCGACGCGGCGGGCGATCACCTCATCTTGCTCGAGGACCTTGTCGACGGCGCGGCTCTGCTCGCGCGCGAGCTGGCCATCGACATAGGCTACGAGCAGTTCGTCACTGAGCTCGGTCATGGTCGTCCTGTGGCCCCTTGGGATAGAGAGTCTCGATGGTGGCGCTTGCCGGAATTTGCGCGGTTGAGCCAAGACGATCGGCAAGGCTTGCGCTTGCGCGGATCAGGCGCGCCGCGATCGTGTCAGGACTCGAGTCGAGCACGCGGCCCGCATCGTCGTAGTCGAAGCCTTCGCCATAGACGAGCAGAAGGGTGCTGCGCTGCTGCGGCGGCAAATGCCCGAGGAAGCTCGCGGTCAGAGCATCGTGGTCGGCGCCCCGATCCATGGGGAACAACCGTTCGAAGCTTGCATCGCTCGGGTTCACCTGACTGAGCGGATCGGCGTGATCGCGCAACTCATGCAGCCAGAGCCGGTAAATCTCGGCGAACGCCCAGCGATCGAGCGGGGTGCCCCGCTCATAGCGGTGTTGCTCGGCAAGCATGCGGATGAGCGCCCGGCGAAGGAGGGCCGTGCCCTCCTTTTTCTCCCCGACAAGAACATCGGCAAAACGCTTGAGTCTCGGCAGCATGGCGATGAGGCCATGCCGGACGGACTCATGATAGATCTGTGCCTGCACGCTTGAACCCTCTGCCGCTTGGGTGAGTGCTGGCGAATTCGCTTGGAGGACCTCTCCTCTGCACGAATCAGTAGGATACCACATTCACTTATCCACAGGTCCGGCAGCGTTAACCGGGTCAAAAAGCGCTTGCGTCGAGGGTGCGGCTGCCTATTGTTTGCGCAACGAAGGAGCAAGACTTACGCATGTCGGTCGTGCCCCACAGTGCCGAAGACACGGAGCCGGCGCCCGAAGAACGCGCGACGCTAGAGCGGCGCATTCACGGTCTCTCCGATTCCGCATTGACTCGCACGCAAGACGCAACGGCCGGCGCGCTTGCGGCGAGCCGTGAGGCGTGGACCAAAGCCGCCGAGATGAAACGCGAGGGCGCGCGGCGCCAAGTCGCGCAGCGTATCGCCGGCCTGGCCGACAAGACCGCAACCCGGACGAAACATGCCACCGCTTCCGCGGTCGCTGCGAGCAAGACAGGGATTGCCAAGGCGGCGAAAATCGGTCGTGAAACCGTGCTGCCCGAGCTCGGCCGCACCGGCGCCAAGGTGCGGGAGCGCACCCGCCCCGAAAGACTCGCGCAAGACTATCGCGAGTTCCTGCTATGGCTGCACGACAACGTGCTAGACCACGCCATCGAGGCCCTGTTCTTCGTGCCCACGAAGGGTCGCGTGGTGCTCGAAGGTCTCACCGTGCGCGGCGGCAATCGGGCAAGCGGCCACGACTATCGGCCGTCACCCTGTTTCGTCTTCAAATGGGCGCTCTCCGCCGTCGCCGACGATTTCAGCCGGTTGAGCTTCGTCGACTATGGCGCGGGCAAAGGACGGGTGCTGCTGCTTGCCTCCCAACATCCCTTCACCGCGGTCGGCGGCATCGAGTTCGCCGAGGAGCTACATGACAATGCGGTGATGAACATCGCGCAGTTTCCTCGCAGCCGGATGAAATGCCGTAACGTCGAATGCGCGCTCGAGGATGTCGTCAACATCGGACCGCTCGATGGCGACGCGGTCCATTATTTCTTCAACCCCTTCGCACCGGAGGTCTTCGCCGAGGTGCTGAAGGGGATCGTCGCTTCCTATCATGCCCGGCCGCGGCGGCTTTACCTGATCCTGATCCACATGGACGCCACCGAGCTCATACATAAAACCGGCGTCTTCCAGGAGGTGAAGCTCCCAATCGCGGAGCGCATCCAAGCGCGGCTGCTCAGCCCTTACAAGATCAGGGTCTACCGCTCGCTGGCCTGAACTGTCGCCAAGCCGTAAAGACGTGGATGGCCGGGACAAGCCCGGCCATGACAACGCGAAGGGGCTCGAGGCAGAGCTACTTCACGCCGAGCTTCCTCTGCAGGCTCGATGACGACGTGGTATATTGGAAGATCAGCTTCTTGTCCGGATAGACATATTTATGGGCCTGCTGCGCCATGAGCGCAGCCTCATGGAATCCGGACAGGATGAGCTTCAGCTTGCCGGGATAGGTATTGATGTCGCCGATGGCGAAGATGCCCTTCTCGCTCGTCTCGAACTTCGCGGTGTCGACCGGAATGAGATTGTTGTGGAGATTGAGGCCCCAATCGGCGACGGGCCCAAGCTTCATGGTGAGACCGAAAAAGGGCATCATGATCTCGGCCGGCTGCTCGAAGGTCGCGCCGTCGGGGCCCTTCACCGTCACCGAGCGGAGCTGGCCCCCCTCCCCCTGCAGCGCCGTCACCTGGCCGAGTTTGAAGGCAATGTCGCCGCCCTCGACCAGCGCAAGCATCTTCTGCACCGAGGCCGGCGCCGCCCTGAATTCGGCGCGGCGGTGCAGCAAGGTAAGGGACTTGGCGATGGGCTGCAGGTTCAAGGTCCAGTCGAGCGCTGAATCCCCACCGCCCACGACCAGCACGTCGCGGCCGCGAAGCTGCTCCATCTTCCGCACCGAGTAGAAGACGGATTTGCCTTCATACTCTTCAATGCCGGGAAGCGGCGGACGCTTCGGCGTGAACGAGCCGCCGCCGGCAGCGATCACCAGCACCTTGCATTCGAGCGTGGTGCCGAGATCGGTTTTCACCCGAAAGCCGCCATTAAGCTGCTCCAGCGTCTCCACCCTTTGACTGAAGTGGAACTCGGCGCCAAAGGGCTTGATCTGATCCATCAGCCTGTCGGTCAGCTCCTGCCCGGTAACGACGCTCAGGCCGGGGACGTCGTAGATGGGCTTCTCGGGATAGAGCTCCGTGCATTGGCCTCCGGCCCGGTCGAGGATGTCGATGACATGGGCCTGGATGTCGACGAGGCCGAGCTCGAAGACGGCAAAGAGGCCCACCGGCCCTCCGCCCACGATCACGGCATCGGTCTTGATCACAGCTTCAGACATGGGCCGGCTAGGTCTGTTTCTCGGGGATGCGCACCACCAGGCCGTCGAGCGCGTCGGTGACCTTGATCTGACAGCTCAACCGGCTTTCGGTCCGCACGTCGAACGCGAAGTCGAGCATGTCCTCCTCCATCTGCTCCGGGCTCCCCGTCGCCTCGCGCCAGCCCTCGTCGACATAGACGTGGCAGGTAGCGCAGGCGCAGGCCCCGCCGCACTCGGCCGCAATGCCGGGGATCGAATTCTTCACCGCAGCCTCCATCACCGTCATGCCGGCCTCAGCCTCGACGATGCGCTCGGTTCCGTCGTGCTGAATATACGTAATCCTTGCCATAGCATTGGCGCGACTTGCGTTCTCGCTCAGTCTTGGAGACGACGGCGGGCAGAGGTCCCGCCCCCTAGGCTGCCGGTACGACTGGAACGAGCCTGCTCGCGGCGGGTCTCTATAGGGCAATTGAAAATGGGACTCCAGCGCCTTCCCGCCGACAAGCTATGGGCCCGGAGCCTCGGCGCCTTAGAGCAGCGATCTGATATAGGCCCTGGCCTCGTGCACTGAGGATTCAAGCTCGCGCAAGCGAGCGCCGCGCGCCTCGCTGAAGAAAGCGCCCGAAAAGAATTCGGCGCGTTCGGCAGCTTCCGCGATGCGCCAGGCCCCGATGGCTTGCGCCGAGCCTTTGAGCGAATGGGCGGCATCCTTCCACTGCCGGTCGGACGGCGCCTCGCGTAAGCGCTCAATATAGATGGTCGATTGCGTGCAGAAGAGCTCAAGCGCCTCCCGCTCGAGCGCGCGTTCGCCGCGCGTATAGCGTGAGAGATGCACGAGATCGACGGGACGGGAAGGGCCTTTGCGCTCATGAGCGGTCCCTTCGGGCCAGCCAGTGGCTTCGGTTTCCATGATGACTTCTCCCCCTCGTCTAGACCGAACCGAACCCAGCTTCTGCCGATGGAATGGGACGCTTTTTTGGTGCAGTGCAGAAAGAGCTAAGACATTTTTGAGAAATCCGCACCCTCCACGCTTTGGGATGGTATCCGCTGTCGCGTTTTTGCAACCCATCGGCTCAAGCGAGGCCCTTCCAAGCGCCTCACCGTTCAGAATTGACCAGCAATACGAATGACTTGCCACACGTAAAGCATAATTTGCGATTAAGCTTTTTTTAGCCCTAAAAATTCGTTAACGATGAGGGAGTGGGGGAAAATGCGTCTCGGGGCCACGTCCAGGTATCGAATCGACCTGGAAGGAAGCTTTTCCCGTTACGACGCCCGCGCCGCGGCTGGCGGCGTCGAGTGCGCGGCGCAGATTTTCTCATGAGCTAAAGTGGGACGAGGAACGCGTGATGGCGCAGGAACAAGCGAAATCGTCGCCTGTCGCAGCGGCACTAGGGGACAAGCTCGACGATCAGGCCTCGCTGGAGGCGAATGAGATGTCCTCCAACGAAGAGGCCGGCGACACGGCGCAATTTCTTGCCCTCGAGCCCGCCGAAGACGCTGAAGCTCAGAAAAGGCCCTCGTTGGCCGAGCGGCTGAGAGCCGAACAGCGCAAGACATCGGAGCTCAAGATGGACGACAGCAGGCCACTGGAGCCTTCGGACCCTACTCCGTCCAATGCCGCAAAACCAATTGCGCGCCCCCGCCGGGCGGCCGGGCCGGCGCAGCGCCGGATTGCCGCAGCCGCCGCAAATGACGATCTACCCTCGATCGGCGGACTGATTTTTGCCCTGCAACAGAGGCCGTCAAAGTCGCCATTTGTCGTCGCGCTGTTCGCGTCCATCGCATGGTTCGTCATCGGTGGCTTCTTCGCCTATGGCCTGATCTCGACGCAGCTCAGCGCGCCAAGCAGCATGCCCGAGCTGCTCGCCAATCCATCCGCGCTCGCCGCCGCCGTGACCATTGTCATTCCGATCGCGATTTTCTGGTTTCTTGCGCTGCTCGTCTGGCGCGCCCAGGAGCTTCGGTTGATGGCCTCGGCCATGACCGAGGTCGCGGTCCGCCTCGCCGAGCCGGACAAGCTCGCCGAGCAGTCGGTCGCCTCCCTTGGACAAACCATTCGCCGGCAAGTCGCAGCCATGAACGACGGCATCTCCCGGGCCATCGGGCGCGCTGGCGAGCTTGAAACCCTGGTGCATAACGAGGTGGCCGCGCTTGAGCACTCGTACAGCGACAACGAGCTTCGCGTCCGGGGCCTGATCAGCGAGCTTGCGAGCGAGCGCGAGGCGCTTACCAACAACAGCGAGCGGGTCAGCGAGTCGTTGAAAGGCGTCGGGGCGCACATCGCCCGCGAGCTCTCCGCGGCAAGTGGAAGCATCGACAGGAAGCTCGCCGAGCGCGGAGTCCAGCTGACCGAGCTCCTCGTGGCACGCAGCACGGAAGCGGCCGAGCAGGTGCACCGGGCGCAAAACAGGGTGGGGGAGCACATACCTGCCCTGCTGGAACGCTTGGGCAACGAGCAGGAGCGGCTCGGTTACGTCATCGAGGGCGCGGCCAGGAACCTCACGGCGCTCGAGAGCGCGGTTGGAGAACGCACAAGTGCTCTCGACAAGACCCTGAAGG
Source organism: Methyloceanibacter sp. (assembly GCA_049801475.1). Classification (GTDB taxonomy): domain Bacteria; phylum Pseudomonadota; class Alphaproteobacteria; order Rhizobiales; family Methyloligellaceae; genus Methyloceanibacter. The sequence continues at coordinate 37,065 of JBARKP010000072.1, read as the reverse complement.
AGCGGACCGAGGCATTGACGACCTCGCTGGCGACGCGAATCAAATCGCTCGAGAACTCCGCTGCGGCCGGCGCGTTCCTCCTCGACAAGACGCTCAAGGAGCACACCGAAGCCTTCGCGGCGTCGATCGGCCAGGGTGCCACGGGTCTGGACAATCTGCTCAAGGAACGCACCCAACTATTGGCGGCGTCCATTAGCGAGGAGTCCGTAGCGCTCGACAAAACGCTGAAGGACCGCACCGAAGCCTTCGCCACTTTCGTCGGCCAGGGCGCCCTCGGTCTCGACAAGTTGCTGAAGGACCGCACCGAGACCTTCGCCGCGTCTATCGCCCAAGGCGCGATAGGTCTCGACAATGTGCTCAAAAACCGCACCAAACTTTTGGCAGCGTCCATCGGCGAGGAGTCCGCCGCGCTCGACAAGACGCTGAAGGAGCGCACCGAGACCTTCGCCAATTTCATCGGCCAAGGGGCTTCGGGCCTTGACAGGATGCTGAAGGACCGCACCGACACCTTCGCCGCGTCCGTCGGCCGGAGTGCTTCGGCCCTCGACAAGACGCTGAAGGACCGCACCGAGCAGTTGACGGCATTAATCGGCCAGGGCTCGGCAGTGCTCGACAGGACGCTGAAGGACCGTACCGAATTGCTGGCCTCATCCATCGGCCAGGGAGCTGGCGCCCTCGACAAGACGCTGAAGGACCGCACCGAATTATTGGCAACGTCAATCGGCCAGGGAACGCAAGCGCTCGACAAGACGCTGAGGGACCACAGCGAGGCTTTCAACACGTCCGTCAGCCACCAGGCCGGGTTGCTGGGTCAGTCGCTCAAGGAGGGCACGGATGCATTTGCCTCTTCGATCAATCAGGGGGCGATCGCGCTCGACAGGACGCTTGCGGATCGCTCGGAGGCCTTCACCAAGACGCTCATCCAACGCAGCAAGGCCGTCGAGGTCGCGATTGGCCAGCAGGCGGCAGCCGTGGACAAGTCGCTTGCCGATCGTACCCAGTCCGTCACCGCCTCACTGACCGAGCGGCTGCAGTCCATCGACGCCGCGTTCGGCCAACGCACGAGCGAGGTGGATCGGGTGCTCGCCGAGCATGCGCGTGCCGTCGAGACGACGTTCGGCAGACAAGCTTCACAGCTCAATGAGCTGCTCGCCAACAATTCGACCATGATGCGGCAGACCGCCGATCAGGTCGGGGCGCAGTCCAAGGAGGCCGTCGGCATCCTCACTGCGCAGACGCAGACTTTGCGCGACGTCTCGCGCGGGCTGCTCGAGCAGATCCATAGTTTGACCCAGCGCTTCGAGAATCAAGGCCAGGCCATCCTCACCGCCGCCAAGGCCCTCGATTCCTCGAACACCAAGATCGACTCGATCCTGGAGAACCGGCATCAGGCGATCATCGGGCTGCTGCATGCGGTCGACACCAAGGGCCAGGACCTCGACAATGTGATGCGGTCCTACGCCGGTATGGTGGAGAATACGCTGACCCAGACCGAGACGCGGGCGAAGCAGGTCGGCGTGGCGCTCGCCCGCGATACCGCGGGCCAGGCGCAACAGGCTCTCGCTCAGATCGAGCGGCTGCGCGAAGAGGCCCAGGCCCATACCGCGCGCGCGGTCGGCGACCTCAAGGGCAGCTTCGAGACGGTCATCACCCAGATCGGACGACAGCTCGAACAGATGCGCGGCCAATTCGATCACACCTCGCGCGGCATGCGCGACGCGGCCCAGAAAACCGCGACCGATCTCGATTCGCTCAGACAGGAGATGCAGCGCCGGATGGAAGGCCTGCCGCAGCAAACGGCGCAAGCGACCGCGGCCATTCGCAAGGCCTTGGCGGACCAGCTCAAAGAGATCAAGGCGATCACGCCCGTGCTGGCGCGGCCTGTGCCGCAGGTGAACGGCCCCGGGCCTCAGCTGCCGCCGCGCGGCCAGCCCCTAGCGCTTCCAAGGGAAGAGAGTCGCCCAGCCGGCGAGCGCGCGGCGCCTCCCTTGCCGCAGTTCGATGCGCGGGGACGTCAGTCCCCACCGCCGCCGCAAGGCGGAGACGATCTCGGCTCAGTCGCGAGCAACCTGGCCCAACAGCTTTCTGGCGCGTCTCATTCCGACCGGCGTGGGCCAGCCGGCAGCGATGGGCAGCGTGGACAGCCCCAGGTCCAGGCCGATCATCGTCAGCCTGACCGCAGACGCGATGGATGGTCGGTCGGCGATCTGCTCGCGCGGACCTCCGACGCGGACGCGCCGGGCTTCGGCGGCGCCCCGCAAAGGCAGGACGCCGGCTTCGGGGCCCGTAGCCGTAGCAATTTCGCCCCGCAAACCCAGCCGGCGGGGCCGGCCCAGAGCCTGCGTCTGGACGAGATCGCGCAGGCGATTGACCACCGCACCGCGGCGGAGGTCTGGCAGCGCTTCCGGGCCGGCGAGCAGGGCGTGCTCGGACGTCACCTCTATAGCCTCGACGGCCAAGCGACCTTCGACGAAATCAGCCGCCGCTACGATCGCGATGGCGACTTCCACGCGACCGTCGATCGTTACATCGGAGATTTCGAGCGGCTCCTGCGCGAGGCGGAGCAGACCGACCCCGAGGGTCGCATGCTGCAAAACTACATGACCTCGGAGACTGGCCGCGTCTACCTGCTGCTTGCGCATGCAAGCGGGCGCTTACGCTAGACGCGCTGGTTCAGGCCGAGGCCAAGGTCTTAGAATGCTCGATACCCGCTTCCGCGAGCATGACGCTTCTTGGAATGGCGAAATGCGCGGCGCGCCTAGCGGCGCGAGGACACCCAGGTCGAGGTGTCTTGCAGAACCTCGGTCAGCGCCTGGTTCAGAGCGGCCACGCCAGAGGCGGGATCGTCGCTCGCCGAGGCCACGCGGGTAGTGAATCCCTTCGAGGCGACGACCTTGGAGGATTTGTTGTCGATCAGCTTGGCGAAGAGGTCGACATCCGCCGCGGGCCGGCCGTTGGCGGCATCGATCTGGAAGGCGCGGATCTCCATGGAGAGCGAGTAATCGCCATCGACGCGATCGGAGTTGCTTGTCACAGCCTTGACCGCGCCTGAGTTCTGCAAGGTCTCGATCGTGCGAACCTGCAAGAGATGCGGCAGCCGGTCGCTCCAGGCCACGCCCTTGTAATATGAGATCTGGTCAGCGCGCGGGCGCACCATGATGCGGTCGGTATCGAGCGCGTGCACGGCCGTTGGCTCATTGACGACCAGCTGCCATTTGGCGCCCTTCGGGGTGGCGGCAAAGGAGCGCGGCGCGACAAGGTCGTAGGTCGTGGGGGCAGCGTTGCCGCCGAGCGCCAAGGCGCAACCGGCGAGCCCCAGGCAAATCAGGCCTGTAGCTAAAGCTGGTGCCGACCGAGACATGTCCGATCGCCCCCTGTCCTGTTAATTGCCCACCCTCGTTAGTCCCCTCGGGGTGAGTCAATTTCCTCGGGGATTGTATTCCGGGACTTGACTTCCACCAAGCAAAAAACTCTTGGGATTGGCTTCGAACTTCTCCAGAACGCGGTTGAATGTGACCGCCGTGCGACGGCCCTCGCGCATGAAATTCCCGAATTCCTGGAGACTGTCCTTGGCGGTGCGCGTCAGCGTGTCAAGGTTATCCCCCAGAGATACTTCAAGCTTTCCGGACAAATCCTTGAAGGACTGGGCAGCGGCATGGACATCGGTGATGGTCTGGGAAATTTCGTCTTTGCGCTGCTCCAACATGGTGGTGACGCTCTCGATATTGGTCAGCGTCTTGTGGATCGAATCTTGATTCTCCGCGACGAGATCGTTCAACCTTAGCAACAGGGCATTCGCATTGTTCATCACGGCGGGAGCCGCGTCGAACAGGCCTTGACCGCCACCTCGGTCGGCCTGGATCACGGGAATGGGGTTTTCCTGGGTGGCGACCAGAAAGGGCGAATCGGGCGTACCCGCGCTGATTTGAATCCCCGTGCCGCCGGTCAAACCGAGAGACTGCATGTTGGCGCGCGAGTTCTCGCGCACTGGCGTGTCGGGGTGGATGCTGATCAGGACCTGCACCTTCCGCGCGTCGTTGGGATCAAGTTGAAGCGACTGCACCTCGCCCACTTTGATGCCGTTGAACCCGACGCTTGAGCCGGAGGTGAGCCCCGCCACCGAGCCGTCGAAAAGGATGAAATAGCGTTTGCCGCCACCGGCGAGGTTGGTCATCCAGAAGACGAACACAAAAGCGAGCGCGACGACGCCGAGCACGAACCCGCCGATCATCAGATAATTGGCTTTGGTTTCCATCAGGACGATTCCTCAGACCACGAGCCGCCTTGGCCGGTCGGCTGGCTGTGCCGCGCGCGCCCGCTCACCACAGAAATACTCCTCGATCCACAGGTGATTGGGATGGCGCTGCAGCTCGGTCGGCGAGCCTGTCCGCACGATCTTCTTGTCCGCGAGCACGGCAACCCTGTCGCACACGGTGAAGATCGTATCAAGGTCGTGGGTCACCATATAGACTGTTAGGCCAAGTGTCTGCTGCAGCTTGCGAATCAGGTGGTCGAAATCCGAGGCGCCAATCGGATCGAGGCCAGCCGTGGGCTCGTCCAGGAACACGATCTCGGGGTCGAGAGCAAGGGCTCTGGCCAGTCCCGCCCGCTTGCGCATGCCCCCTGACAGCTCAGACGGATATTTGTGCGCGGCCTCTGGCGGAAGCCCCACCATGGTGAGCTTGAGAAAAGCGAGGTCGTCCATCATGGACTGCGGCAGCTCGAGGTGCTCGCGCATCGGCACCTGGATGTTTTGCAGCACCGTGAGCGAGGAGAACAGCGCCCCATCCTGGAACAGGATGCCCCAACGGCTTTCGATGTCGAGGCGATCCGCCCTCGACAAGGTCGTGGCGTTGCGGCCGAAAAGTTCGACCTCGCCAGCTTCTGGCTTCACCAGTCCGGTGATGACGCGAAGCAGCACCGACTTCCCTTGGCCCGAACCGCCGACAATGGCGAGTATCTCGCCCCGATAGACGTCGAGATCGAGGCCGTCCCAGATCTGATAGCCGCCGAAGCTCTTGGCGAGGCCGCGGACCCGGATCAAGACCTCTCTTCCGTTGTCCACGGTCATCCCCCCACCGCCGAGATAAACATGGCAAAGATGGCGTCGAGGATGATCACGAGGAAAATTGCCTTGACCACGGCGCTGGTCACGTGAGCACCGAGCGACTCGGCACTCCCCTCGACCTTCAGCCCTTCGAGGCAGCCGACCAGGCCGATAATAAGCGCGGCGAAGGGCGCCTTGATCATGCCGGCCATGAAATCACGAAATTTCACTGTATCGTGGAGCTTATCGACATAGGTGGACGCATCAAGGCCGAGATAGCTGTAAGCCATTATGCCACCGCCGATCAGACCCATGATGTCGCCGAGGACGGTCAGCAGCGGCAACGCCACCACCAGCGCCAGCACGCGGGGAAGCACAAGCGTGTCCATCGGATCGATGCCCAGCGTCCGCATGGCGTCGATCTCCTCGCGCATCTTCATCGACCCGATCTCGGCGGTGATGGCAGAGCCCGAGCGGCCGGCCACCAGGATCGCCGTGAGCAAAATGCCCACTTCGCGCAAAGCGAGAATAGCCACCATGTTGACGGCGAAAGACTCGGCGCCGAACAGTTTGAGCTGAACTACGCCCTGTTGCATCACCACGGCGCCGATCAGCATGCAGATGAGCGCGATGATCGGCACGGCGCGCAAGCCTGCATGATCGAGATGGTGCACGAAGGAGGTGGGTCGGAAGCGCCAGGGCTGCACGATCATGCGGCCGATGCCCGCTGTCACCTCGCCCAAGAAGCTCGTGAGCTGCACCGCATCGCCCCACACACCGGTGAGCGCCTTGGTGACGTCCTCGGCAAGCTGCTGCGCGGCCCCTTGTTTCTCGAGCTTCGGCCGCTCGGCGCCGCTGCGGCTTTGTACCTCCTCGATGAGGATCTTGAAGCTATCGGTGGCTCCGGCGTAGCGGGTGCGAAGGCCCCCGGCCTCCCAGGCCGCCGCCGTTCGCTGCAATAGCCAGGCCCCCGCGGTGTCGATCTCGGCGATGGCGGCGATGTCCATCTCTCCCGTGAATTCAGGCGTGGGCGGGATCGGTACGCGCAAACGCCTGAGCGCGGTGTCGAGCGTGGTGGCCTCAGCGACCGTCCAGGCGCCGCTCGCGATGAGGCGGAACGTCGTGCCCTTGAGCTCGACGCGGAAGCCAGGGGCGCGCGCTTGCGTGGAGAGAGAGAGGGTATGGTCTCGTTTCAGCATGAGCCGAGGCTAACACCTTGTGGCGGGTGACGATGCACGTTGACGCTCGCATCCAAACTGTTTGTTTTTGAATGAAAAAGCCGGAGAAAGAAAGGCGTTATGCTGTCGTCCGGAGGATCGGTGAATGCCCGCACGGACGGAAGTGCGCAAGAGCCTTGGCGTCAGCGTCGAGCGCTGGCCGATCGAAGGCGGATTCACCATCGCCCGCGGCTCCAAGCATGAAGCACTGGTGGTGGTGGCGACGATCAGCGAGGGCGGCCATTCGGGCAGAGGCGAGTGCGTCCCTTGTGCCCGCTACGGCGAGAGCGTCGAGAGCGTCGTCCACGCGATCGAGGGCTGCGCCAACCCCCTCGCCCAAGGACTTGGCCGCGAGGAGCTTCGCGCGTTATTTCCTCCGGGCGCCGCCCGCAACGCCTTGGACTGCGCGCTGTGGGACCTTGAAGCCAAGGTTTCGGGAAAGGGCGCCGCGGAGCTTGCCGGCCTTACTCCACTGCACGCGGTTGAGACCGCGTTCACTATCTCGCTCGGGTCGCCCCAGGCGATGGCCGCGCGCGCGAAGGAAGCGGCGCACTATCCCTTGCTCAAGCTCAAGCTCGGCGGCGATGCCGACGAGGAGCGGCTCGCATCCCTGCGCGAGGCCGTGCCCCGTACGCGCCTCATCGCCGATGCCAACGAGGCGTGGCGTCCTCAAGATCTGGAACGTCTGCTCGCCGCGGCTCAAGCGGCAGGCGTCGAGCTCGTCGAGCAGCCATTGCCGGCCGGCGAGGACGACATGTTGCAGCGCATTGTCCGAGCCGTTCCCGTCTGCGCCGATGAGTCCGTCCACGACCGGGCTTCGCTTGAAGCCATCGCCTCTCGCTACGACGCCGTGAACATCAAGCTCGACAAGACGGGCGGCCTGACCGAGGCGCTCGCTACCGCGGAAGAGGCGCGGAAACTCGGGCTCAAGATCATGGTGGGGTGCATGGTGGCGACGTCGCTGGCCATGGCCCCTGCCCTGCTCGTCGCACAAGGCGCGGACTGGGTCGACCTCGACGGCCCGCTCCTGCTCGCCCGCGACCGTAACCCCAGCCTGACCTATGCGTGGGGCAAGGTCTTGCCGCCGCCGCGCGCGCTTTGGGGATGAAGTTCGATAGGACCGACCACGAGCTCTCCCCGCCAGCGTCCCTCCAGGAGACGGGCACTGACCGCCCGACCAGGGCGAGCAGCGCCATCACCGCATAGGCCCGTCCGACAGCAGCTGGTAGAGCGGGCCGCAGGCGATCAAGGCTAACCCCGCGACCGTCGCGGAGTAGATGCTACCCGCCCCGGAAGTCAAAGCCGCGAGGTTCGAGCGACGGGAGCCCTTGACGCTTGCCAAGCTTCACGCCGCGAAGCGCGAGGCGCTGTTCGACTAATTTTTTTGCTAGTTCTGTCCGAAACTTAGCTCATTCGGCAGAAATTTTAGTCGGTGGTTCCTTGAAATTCAGGGGCCTTCTAACCATTTCTAAAAAGACGCAAGATCCCCCAAGCGTCCCCCAAACTGACGTATGAAATTGAAACGGCCCGGTTTCCCCCCAACCGGGCCGTTTTCTTTTGGCGGCGTCGGGACCCGGTCCTTCGGTCCGGCAAGCCGATGTGATGTGCGGCAAGCACGTTGTCGATGAATTGCCGGGCGGAATTCTCCCAGCTGTAGCGCAATGCGTGCGCCCGGGCAGCCTCTCGACCCAGCTTCAGTGCCTCGAGCAAAGCAGCCTTGAGATCGAAGCTCAGCACGCCTATGTCCGGCTCGGTGAGCACGTCCTTCGGCCCGCTCACCGGGAAGCCCGCCACCGGCAGCCCACTCGCCAATGCCTCGAGCAGCACAAGGCCAAACGTATCGGTGAGACTCGGAAACACGAAGACGTCCGCTGAGGCGTAAGCGAGCGCCAAGTCTTGGCCATGCTTCGGCCCGGTGAAGAGCGCATCGGGATAGAGCCGCTTCAGCTCCGTAGCTTGCGGCCCACTACCCACCAGCACCTTGCGGCCAGGGAGATCGAGGTCGAGAAAGGCCTTGATGTTCTTCTCGACGGCGATGCGGCCGACATACAGAAACACGGGTCCTTTCCCGAACAGGCGCACTTTGCGCGGCCGGAATAGTTCGGTGTCCACCCCCCGCGACCAAAGCATCAGCCGTTCGAAGCCGCGGGCCTCAAGTTCGCCTGCGACCGATCGCGTGGCCACGAAGGTTGCAGCCGCGCCGTTGTGGAAGCGCCGCTGCAGCGCGTAGCACCAGGCCTCCGCCACCGGCAGCCGCGCCGAGATATATTCCGGAAACCGCGTGTGATAGCTTGTGGTGAACGGCCATCTGGTCTTGCGGCAGTAGCGTCTCGTCATCAGCCCGATCGGCCCCTCGGTGGCGATGTGGATGAAATCGGGTCGCGCTCTCTCGATATGCGCCGCGACCGCGCGGGGACCGGCGAGCGCCAACCGGATCTCCGAATAAGTGGGACAGGGAAGCGTGCGGAAGGCGGAAGGGGCGAGGAAATTGACCTCAAAGCCGAGCTTGCCCGCTTCGAGAACCAGCCGCTCATAGGTGCGGACCACTCCATTCACCTGGGGGTGCCAGGCGTCGGTCGCAACGAGGACTCGCATCAGGCGGCAGCCTCGAGCTCCTCGACAGGGGCTTCGACCGTACTCGTGCCGTAAGGGTGGGATGCCCATCGGATGATCTCGAAAATTCCCTCCTCGGTCTCGGCCACGGCCGTGCAGCTTTCGACCCAATCGCCCGTATTGATATAGAGCACATCGCCGACTTGGTGCATTGCGGCATGATGGATGTGGCCGCAGATCACGCCCTGCGCCCCGTGCCGGCGCGCTTCGGCGGCAAGCGCTGCTTCAAACTCGCCAATATAGTTCACCGCCCGCTTCACCTTCTGCTTGAGATAGGCCGAGAGCGACCAATAGGGCATGCCGAGCCAGCGGCGGAGGGCGTTGAAATGGGTGTTCGCCCAGAGCGCGAGCGTGTAGCTCCAATCTCCGAACAGCGCGAGCCATTTGGCGTATCGCACCACCACGTCGAACTCATCGCCATGCATGACGAGATAGCGTCTTCCGTCCGCCCCGGTGTGGATGATATGGCGCTCGATGGCGATGCCGCCGAACCGCGCGCCGCAATACTCGCGCATGGCCTCGTCGTGATTGCCGGGGATGAAGATGAGGTCGTTCCCCTTGCGGACCCGGCGCAGGAGCTTTTGCAGCACGTCGTTGTGGGCTTGCGGCCAGTAGGCGCCGCGCTTGATGCGCCAGAAGTCGACGATGTCGCCGACGAGATAGAGGCGATTGGCCTCGGTGCAGCGCAGAAAATCCAGGAAGGCCTCGGCCTGGCAGGCTTTCGTGCCTAGATGCAAGTCCGAGACGAAGACGGCACGATAGGGCTTGGTCCCGGGATGCTGCACGCCATGGGCGTCCGTTTTCATAACGATGCGGCGGGACTTAAGGTGATTTTGTTGCAGGCTTGTGACAACAACCGCCGGTGTCGTTAACGGCGCGCCTGAAGAGGTCATTTGTGAAAGACCGGCTGGAGAAGGCGCTTGGCTCTCGCGTGGTGGCGCTCTCTCCCCTGCCCGTCGGGTTTGGACTTACCGGGCTCAAGGTCGATCTCGCCGATGGGCGGACGCTCGCCGTCAAGGCGCGGCAAGGAACGGTCCACCCCGACCTTCGCCTCGAAGCTTACATGCTTGGCGAGCTAGCCCGCCATTCGGAGCTGCCGGTTCCGGCCGTCCAAATTGCCGAGCCCGATCTCCTCGTCATGGATTTCATCGAGACCGACGGCGGCTGCATCAGCGCGCCCGTCGAGCGGCATGCGGCGGAGCTGATCGCTTGCCTGCACGCCACGCCTCGCGCTTCCTTCGGCTACGCGCGCGACACGTTGATCGGGCCGCTGCCGCAGCCGAACCCAGAAGCGAGCCACTGGATCCCCTTCTTCCGGGAGCACCGGCTCCTGGCCATGGCCCGAGCAGCGCAAGCGGAAGGAAGTTTGCCGGCCAAGCTCCTGATCAGGATCGAGCGTCTTGGCCATCGCCTCGAGAACTACCTGATCGAGCCCGCCGCCCCAAGCCTTCTGCATGGCGACCTATGGACCGGAAACGTGCTCGTGCGTGGGGACAGAGTCGCAGGCTTTGTAGATCCGGCGATCTATTGTGGGCACCCGGAGATCGAGCTCGCCTTCACCACGATGTTCGGGACGTTTGGACGTGCCTTTTTCGACAGCTATGAGGCTTTGCAGCCCCTGGAGCCCGGCTTTCATGAACTCCGCTGCGCCATCTACAATCTCTACCCGACGCTGGTGCATGTTCGCCTGTTCGGGTCGGCCTATCTCGCCGCGATCGAACGCACCCTTGCCAGGGTCGGCCTCTAGCCAAAAAGAACCGGCCCGGGATGCCCGGGCCGGTCTTCCCTGCGAAACGAGCCGAACTCCAAAGGCATTGCCTTTAAGATGGGCTCTGGCTCGCCCCCCCATTTTGTTCAGCGGTGATTTCTGTTCAGGTCCCTCTAAGCTCTGCGCGCTTTAGTTCCGCTACGCTTCTGGCGATAGACCCCCCAGCCCCGCCGTCGTCGTGATGAAAGGCTAGCCCAGCCCTGCCGGCTCATTCAACATTGGACACGAGAACTGACGCAAATCCGTCAAGCACTGTTGCCGAAATGCCAAAAACCGGAATTGAGGCCTCCTGAAGCTCCGCCCGAGATGCCTAGTTTTCCAATGTAGTCAAATAGTTGATAAACAAAACTCACCTTGGGGTGAGCCTATGCCGTAGTCCAAGGCCGCGCGGTCCTCCTGCCACAATTGGCCTAATGTGGCGAAAACATTTCGAATCTCTGTTGCGGTTCCGCAACGGTGGACTGCAATCACACCCTCAAACTTGATTCTAAAGATGATTTGAAAGACGAAGAGAGCCTGCCGATGGGGTCGAGCGCTTAGAGCGAAATCGATTTGAGTGGAATCGCGATTTCGCTCCAAGCCTTCGTCTTGACGCGTGATCTTATCCGAAAAAGTCTGCAACTTTTCGGGATCATGCTCGGGGCGCTTGATCCCACCGGCAATTAGCCGAGCTGGCCCATCCGGCTGACAGACGCGTCGTTAGCGGCGCAGCGATACATTGGCGACCGGGCGATAGGCGCCGGAGCCCTTGTCCAACTGGACGATGTTGATGGAATGACCCTTGCCGGAAATGTTGATGCTCATGCGCCCGGAGAATTTGTCGCCGCTGATGCGCGCATGGACGGTATTGCCGTTCGCGGTTCCGCTCACGCCGCCATTCGCATCATAAGTGCTCTCGTTCCAAGAGCCTGAAATCTTGCCACCCTTATAGGTCAGCTTGGTGCTGGTGTTGATCTTGTAGTCGGTACCGGCGCAGCGCATGGTCTGCGACACGGCGCTGCCCGCCACGTTGTAGGTGACACGGCAGCTGACCTTCTCGGACTTGCCGTTCATTGGGGTCACCGTACCGCCGCCCTTCCAATAGCCTTTCAGCTGGTCGAAAGGATTGCCCCCCATTGCCTTGGGCGCGGCTGCCTCAGCCGGCGAAGCCAAGCTTGCTGCAAGGATGAGAGCTGCGAGCGGCAGAGCTTTGCGGGTCAATGACGAGAACAAGCGATATCCCATGGGTTATCCCTTTGGTTGGATCGGTCAAAACTCAGCCCGGAAGACAGGCGCCCTGCGATGACGGCTGTTGCCGCCCCTCGCGCCCGCGTGCATCATGCAAAAAAAAAGTGGCCGGGGGAAGATCAATGAAGCTGTTGCGTTTTGGCGAGCGGGGCGCGGAAAAGCCCGGGATTCTGGACCCTGAGGGGTGCATCCGCGACCTGTCGGGGATCGTGGACGACATTGGGGGCAAAGTGTTGGCGCCAGAGGCGCTCGCGCGCCTTGAGAGCCTCGATCTTGCAAGCCTTTCGGCTGTGACAGGTCAGCCCCGCATCGGGGCGCCGGTGGCGATCGTGCCGAAATTCCTCGGCATCGGCTTGAACTACAGGGACCATGCCGCGGAAACCGGCCTGCCCATTCCGGAGGCACCCATCGTCTTCGCCAAGGCGAGCTCCTGCGTCTCGGGTCCCTGCGATCCCGTGGTCGCACCCAAGGGGTTCGAGCGAATGGACTTCGAGGTCGAGCTTGCCGTGGTGATCGGCAGCCGAACCAAGAACGTCACAGAGGCCGACGCGCTCTCCCATGTCGCAGGCTATTGCATTTGCAACGACGTCTCGGAGCGTAGCCTTCAGATCGGCGGCCCTGGCGAGTGGATCAAGGCAAAGAGCTATGACAGCTTTGGGCCGCTCGGGCCCTACCTCGTGACGGCTGACGAGGTGGGACATCCGCAAAACCTCGATTTGACGCTCGATCTCAACGGCGTGCGCATGCAGACCGGCTCGACCTCGACCATGATCTTCTCCGTGGCTCAATTGGTCGGTTATATCAGCCGCTTCATGACGCTTCTGCCCGGCGACGTGATCACCACCGGGACGCCCCCCGGCGTCGGCATGGCGCGAAAGCCGCGGGTGTTCCTCAAGCCGGGCGACGAGATGCAACTCACAGTCTCTGGGCTCGGCGAGCAGCGCCAGCGCGTCGTGGCGGAAACTTAGTAACCTAAACTAGGAACCCGGCGGCTCCCCTTCCTTGTCCCACCAAGCATGGAAGTGATGCACAGGTCCCCTGCCCTGACCGATCTTAAGCTCATCGGCGGCGAAGATCGCCGCCGTAACATAGGCTTTGGCCGTCTCCACCGCTTCGGCGAGCGGAGCGCCTTTGGCGAGCTCGGCGGCGATGGCCGCGGAGAGCGTGCAGCCCGTGCCATGGGTGTTGCTGGTCTCCGCCCGCGGGGCTTCGAAGCTCACGGGCTCTACCCCCTCTAACAGGATATCGACAGCGGTCGTACCTTCCGCATGGCCGCCCTTGATGAGGACGGCATTGGCTCCCGCCTCGCGTAGCTTCAGGGCTTGCACGGCCATCTCATATTCGTTGCGGGCCAAGGGCTGGCCAAGAAGCGAGGCGGCTTCGGCGAGATTGGGGGTGATCAGCGTAGCGACCGGCATCAGGGCGGAGCGGAGGGTCTTCACGGCGTCGGCATCGAGCAAAGGGTCTCCGCTTGCCGCGACCATCACCGGGTCGAGCACCACCGGCGCGCCGGCAAAGTCCTGCAACCCTTCGGCAACCGCTTCAATTACGGCGCTGGTAGCGAGCATGCCGATCTTGATGGCGCCGACCTTGAGGTCGGCCGCCACAGCCCGCATCTGCGCAAGCACGAAGTCGGGGGGAACTACATGCACGGCCTCGACGCCCAAGGTGTTCTGCGCCGTGAGCGCGGTGATCGCGCTCGCGCCATAGACTCGAAGGGCCGAGAAGGTCTTCAGGTCCGCCTGGATGCCGGCACCGCCGGAAGAGTCGGAGCCTGCGATGGTCAGCGCGATCGCCGTCATGGCTGGCACTATCGGTTCATTAGGTTTCGCGAAAGCCGGGCCGGCGGCCTCAGCCGATTTTCGCAAGCCCCGGGAACAGCTCGAGCATCCAACCCGAAATGAGCGTCATGGAGTTAGTCAGGAACAGGATGCCGGTGAGCACGAGAAAGCCGCCAAGCACCTTCTCCATGGCCGCAAGATGCGGCCGGAAGCGTTGCACGGCATTCAAGAACGGTTTGATGGCAATCGCCGCGGCCACGAAAGGGATCCCCAAACCCAGCGAATAGATCACGAGCAGGCTGACGCCTTGGCGGACCGACCCCTCGCCTGCGGCAATGGCGAGGATCGCGCCGAGCACCGGGCCGATGCAGGGCGTCCAGCCGAAGGCGAAGGCAAGCCCAATGAGATAAGCCCCGATGAGGCCGGCCGGACGCGTCTCGGCATGATAGCGCGCTTCACGGTGCAGGATCGGAATGTGGACGACGCCGAGAAAGTGCAAACCGGCGATGATGATGATTGCGCCAGCGACCTTGCTCAGCAGCGAGAAGTTGGCAATGAGCAGCTGGCCTGCCATCGTCGCCGTGGCGCCGAGGATCACGAACACGGTGGTGAAGCCGAGGACGAAGGCCACCGACGACAGCACGATGGTGACGTAGACGTGCCGCGGCGTCTCGTCCTCGCCGGAGAGCTGATCGAAGGTCGCTCCGCCGAGGAAGCAAAGATATGGCGGCACAAGCGGGAGCACGCAAGGCGACAGAAAGCTCAACAGCCCCGCGATCAGCGCTCCGAAATAGGTGACGTTCAATCAACTTCTCCTGCCGGCATTACCCGCGGAGGCGGGTAATCCAGTAAACACAAAAGCCGGCGGAAGCTACTGGATTGCCCGGTTAAGCCGGGCAATGACATATATTTGATATCGTGAAAGCTTCAGCGCTCCCGCGCTGCGAGCGAAGCCAGAGCCTCTGGCAGCTCGTCGAGGCTGTCGATCACTATATCGGCGCCGAGCGCGTGAGAGCCGTGTAGGACACGAGAACGATGCCGCCGAGCCCAGCGGCGCGGGCGGTCTCCACGTCGGTGATGCTGTCGCCGACCATAATCGTCCTTGCGGGCTACGCGCCCAAGGCCGCCATGACACGCGCGGCGCCTGCCGGGTCCGGTTTATTTGTCGATCTGGTATCACCGCCGAGAATGCAGCCAAATGCGCCGGCGACTCCCAGGGCCTGCAAGAGGTCGTGGGCGATTGCGTCGGGCTCGTTGGTGCAGACGCCGCGGGCGACGCCCGCTTCGCGCAAGGCGCTGAGCGCGCTCGCAGCACCCGGATAGAGGCGGGAGAGCACGGTAGGCCTCGCGGCGTAAAGCTCGAACAGTCTGGCCGCGGCCCGTTGCTTCGGCTCGCCGTCGAGCGTAGCACCATGGGCGGCGAGGCCCCAGTCGAGGAGCGCGCCAAGTCCGCCGCCGACCATTCGGCGCACGGATGCGGCGGGAGATCAAGCTCGGCGAGCGTTTGGTTCAATGCCGCGGCCAGGTCGAGGGCGGTATCTACCAATGTGCCCATCAAGATCGAAGATCACCGCCCGGCGATGCGAGTCTGAACCCATCAGGTGGCGGCGGCGCGGACCCGCTCGGCGTTATGCCGGATCGCGGCGATGTTATCGGCGTAGGCGCCCCCCTTGAAGACGCTCGCGCCCGCGACGAACACATTGGCGCCGGCCTCCGCCACGAGGGACACGGTACCGGCATTGATGCCACCATCGACCTCGAGCTGGATGGGCATCGACCCGATCATGCGGCGGATGCTCCGGATCTTCTCGAGCTGCGCGGGGATGAAGGCTTGCCCGCCGAAGCCGGGGTTCACGGTCATCACCAGAATGAGGTCCACCTTGTCGAGCACATGCTCAACCGCCGCCTCATGAGTCGACGGGGTGATGCTCACCCCCGCCTGCTTGCCGAAGCCCCGGATGAGCTGAAGCGAGCGGTCGAGATGAGGGCCAGCCTCGGCATGCACGGTGATGATATCGGAGCCTGCCTTCGCGAAGGCCTCAATGAAGGGATCGCAAGGGGCGATCATCAGATGCACGTCGAACACCTTCTTGGAATGCGGACGTAGCGCCCGCACCACCTCGGGGCCAATGGTGATGTTCGGCACGAAGTGGCCGTCCATCACATCGACATGGATCCAGTCGCAGCCGGCCGTATCGATAGCGCGCACCTCCTCGCCGAGCCGCGCAAAGTCGGCCGAGAGGATGGACGGGGCGATGATGATGTCGCCTGGCGCCGAACGGTTCCCCATTTGAGCCTCGTTCATAATGCGGCCGCCTTGACCCGTCGGTCACCGCTTGGTGGCACTATTGTAGCGTTTGCCTTCCGGCAGTTCCGAAGCATAGGCGTGGGTGGTGTAGCGAAGGTTACGGCCCTCGACCTCCTGCCGGAGGAGCCGGAAGCCCGGCTCCTGGACGGGGCGGTTGACGATGAAGGAGAGCCGGACCGATTCCCAGCCGGGCGAGGCCTCGAAAGCGGAGAGGTGGATATAGCGCTCGCCATAAGCCTGGCGGCACTTGGCCAGCTCCGGCGGCGGCCTGGATCGAATCGACAGCGTCCTGGGGCGTGACCCTGAACAGCGCGATCAGATCCGTGTCCTTATGCCGGTAGTCAGGCTCCCAATAACCCATCCGCTTATATTCGAGCACGCCGGCCTTGTAGCGTTGTTTCCCACGCAGCGTCTTGACCGGCGCGGCGCGCGGAGCGCCCGCGACCTTCGCCTGCTCGTTCATTATCGTCCTCCTATTGGCCGCGCCACCCGAGCTCCGGCGCGCCACAACCTTGCAATTCTCAAGCCCCGCTCATCGCCAGGACATCATTCCTCGCAAGCGCGGCCACGGCCGGCAGCGTGCGGCCTTCCAACCATTCTAGGAACGCTCCACCCGCCGTGGACACATAAGTGAAGTCCTGTACAACTCCAGCGGCGTTGAGGGCTGACACCGTGTCGCCACCGCCTGCGATGGTCACCAGCTTTCCGCTCTTGGTGAGGCGCGCGGCCTCGCGCGCCAGCGCGAAAGTCCCCTCCCCAAAGGGGGCAATCTCGAAGGCGCCAAGCGGGCCATTCCAGAGTACTGTTCTGGTTTCGCCCAAACGTCGCTTCAACGTGTCGACGCTTTTCGGACCCATGTCGAGGATCATGGCGTCGGCAGGGATTTCATTGACGTCGCAGACATAGGAGTCAACGCCGGGTTTGAACTCCTTGGCCACGACCACATCGATCGGAAGGAAGATCTCGCAACCGGACTGCTTCGCGGCGGCCATGATCTCCTTGACGATGGGAACCGCGTCCTTCTCGCAGAGCGATTTGCCGATCTCCACGCCCTTTGCGTAGAGCATCGTGCCCGCCAGGCCGCCGGCCAAGACGAGGCTGTCCATCCTTGCCGCGAGATTGATGAGCACCTTGATCTTGGTAGAAGTCTTGGCGCCGCCGACGATCGCCATGACAGGCCTCGCCGGATGCTCGAGCGCCTGCTCAAGCGCGCGAATTTCGGCCATCATGAGCAGGCCTGCGTAAGACGGCAGCAGATGGGTGATGGCGTCGATCGAGGCGTGGGTCCGGTGGGCAGACGAGAACGCATCGTCAACGTAGATGTCGCCTAGGTCAGCGAGGCGCTTGGCAAATTCGGGGTCGTTGCTCTCCTCGCCGCTGTGGTAGCGAAGGTTCTCAAGCACAGCCACCTCGCCCGGCTTGAGTGCGTCCACGCCCCGCTCGGCCTCCTCCCCGACGCAGTCTTTGATGAAATGCACCGGCGTGTCACCCAAGAGCTCCCGCAGCTTGGACGCAACCGGCTTGAGCGACGTCTCGGGGCTCGGCTGACCCTTGGGGCGCCCCCAATGCGACAGCACGATCACGGTAGCGCCCGCGTTCAAGAGCTTGCGGATGGTCGGGAGCACGCGGTTGATCCGCGTTGCGTCGGCGACGGCCCCATCCTGCATCGGCACGTTCAGGTCGGTGCGCACGAGCACGCGTTTGCCCCTGACGTCGGCCTTATCGAGAGTCTTGATCCTGGAAAAGTCGAGCGCCTTGTCAGCGTGCGCCGCCTTAAGGACGTTGATGTTGGACTTGTTCATATCAGTCTTCCCATCGCGGCTGCGGTGTCGTTCATGCGGTTCGAGAAGCCCCATTCATTGTCGTACCAGGACACCACCCGGCAGAAGGTGCCGTCCACGACCTGGGTGCCCTCGAGATCGAAGATCGAGCTCAAGGGATCGTGATTGAAGTCCGTCGAGACCAGCGGCTTCGCGTTCACGCCCAGCACGCCCTTAAGCGGACCTTCCGCAGCTTCGATCATCGCCGCGTTGATCTCCTCCACGCTGGTCGAGCGCGAGGAGGTGAAGGTGAGATCGATCAGGCTCACATTCGGCACCGGAACCCTGATCGCCGCACCGTCGAGCTTGCCCTTCAACTCCGGGAGCACGAGGCCGACTGCCTTGGCGGCGCCGGTCGAGGTCGGGATCAGGTTCACCGCAGCCGCCCGCGCCCGGTAGGGATCCTTGTGCAGCGTGTCCACTGTCCTCTGGTCGCCGGTATAGGCGTGGATTGTCGTCATATAGCCGTGGCGGATGCCCACTGCCTTGTTGAGCACGCTCGCAACTGGCGCGAGGCAGTTAGTGGTGCAGGACGCATTCGAGACAACGTGATGCTCCTGGGTGAGCCTCTCGTTATTGACGCCATAGACCACGGTCAAGTCGGCGCCATTGCAGGGGGCCGAAACGAGCACGCGCTTGGCGCCCGCGGTCAGGTGCTTGGCGGCGCCCTCCCGGTCGGTGAAGCGACCGGTGCATTCCATGACGATGTCGACGCCCAGGTCGCGCCAGGAAAGCTTCTCGGGAGTGGCTTCCGAGAGCACGGTCAAGTCGTGACCGTCAGCCTTCAGGTGACCGTTGGCGGCGCTGACTTTGCCCGGGAAACGCCCATGCACGCTGTCGAATTCGAGCAGGTGGGCATTCATGTCCGCCGAGCCGAGGTCATTGATCGCCACGAAGTCGAGATCCTTGCGGCCCGCTTCGAGGAACGCTCGGAGTGTGAGCCTGCCGATCCTCCCAAATCCGTTGATGGCGACGCGCTTATTCGACATTTCTCCTCACTTTTTGATTTTGCCGACGAGATCACGCGCGGCGGCCTGGACGGCCTCCACGGTGATTCCGAAGTGCTTATAAAGGTCTTGGGCCTGGGCTGAAGCCCCGAATCCATGCATGCCCACAAAAACGCCCTGAGCTCCGAGCCATTTCTGCCATCCGAACTCGACCGCGGCCTCGACGGCGACGCGTAGGGCGTCGCCCAGCACCTCGCTCTGATAGCTTTCGGTTTGCGTCGCGAACAGGTTCCAACAAGGCATGGACACCACGGCGGCCCTGATGCCCTCCCCTTGCAGCCCCTTGGCTGCGGCCGTGGCGAGGGCTAGTTCGGAGCCTGTGCCGATCAGGGTGACGTCGCGTTCACCCGCCGGCTCGACGAGCACATAGGCGCCCTTGGCCGAGAGGTTCTCGTCGGTGTGGGCGATCCTGAGCAGCGGCACGCCTTGGCGGGTGAGCGCGAGGATCGATGGCGTCGTTTCGCTGCCAAGCGCGATCTCCCAGCACTCGGCACATTCGACCGAATCGGCAGGGCGGAAAACGTTGAGGTTGGGCATGGCGCGCAAGGCCGCCAGTTGCTCCACGGGCTGGTGCGTGGGGCCGTCCTCCCCAAGGCCGATGGAATCATGGGTCATGACATAGATCACGCGCTTGCCCATGAGCGCAGAGAGCCTGATCGAGGGACGGCAATAGTCAGAGAAGACGAGGAAGGTCCCACCGTACGGAACGATGCCTCCATGCAGCGCCAAGCCGTTCATGGCCGCGGCCATGCCGTGCTCGCGGACGCCGTAATGAATATAGGTTCCCAAGAAATCGCTGGGTTTGACGATGGTGTGAAGGTTGGTGAGGGTGCCGTTGGAGCCCGTCAGATCGGCGGAGCCGCCGATCAGACCGGGTATGACGGGCAAGAGCTTCTCCAACACCTTTTGGGACGACTGCCGCGTGGCGAGCTTCGCGGCGTCGCGGCTGAAGTCGGCCTTGAGGGCGTTCACCGCGGCAGCAAGCTTATGACGCACCTCCGTGTCAATCGGATTGGTGAGATGGGTGCGGGCTCCCGCATCAAGCCGCTTTGCCGCCGCTTGCCATCGCTCATAGGCGGCCGCATGCCGCGTGCCGGCCGCGCGCCAGCTGGCCAAGATCGCATTCGGCACCTCGAAGGGCGCATGCCGCCAGCGCAGGCGCTCGCGCGCGCCGCCGATCTCGTCCTTCCCAAGCGGAGAGCCATGGGTCGAGGCGGTGCCCTGCTTGCTCGGCGCGCCGTAGCCGATGATGGTGCGACAGGCGATCAGCGACGGTCGGTCGGTGACGGCTCGCGCATTCTCGATGGCGAGCGCTACGGCCTCAGGGTCATGGCCATCAACCTTTGCCACATGCCAATTCGAAGCCGTGAAGCGCTCGAGCTGATCGTCGGACACCGACAGGCTGGTGGGGCCATCGATGGAGATCTGATTGTCGTCGAACAGCACGATCAGGCGGCCGAGCTTGAGATGACCGGCAAGTGAAATCGCCTCTTGGCTGATGCCCTCCATGAGGCAGCCGTCGCCGGCGATCACGTAAGTGTAGTGGTCCACGATCTCATCGCTATAGCGGCGATTTAGCAGCCGCTCGGCGAGCGCCATGCCGACCGCATTGCCGAGTCCCTGCCCCAACGGGCCGGTGGTGGTCTCGATGCCGGGAGCATGCCCATATTCGGGATGACCCGGCGTGCGCGAGCCGAGCTGGCGGAAGCGCTTGAGCTCTCCCAAGTTCATCTCCGGCACGCCCGTCAGATAAAGCAGCGCATAGAGCAGCATGGAGCCATGACCGGCGGAGAGAACGAAACGGTCGCGGTCCGGCCACTCCGGATGGGCAGCGTCGAATTTCAGGAAGCGCGTGAACAGTACGGTGGCGACGTCGGCCATGCCCATGGGCATGCCGGGATGGCCGGAATCGGCCTTCTGCACGGCGTCCATGGTCAGCGCCCGAATGGCGTTGGCCATGTCTTGGTGGGTCGCCTCGGGTAACGCCTCACCCTGCTGCAAAGCTTCAGCCATCGATTCTCTAGGCTCCAAATCGCTAATAGGCACGGACGCCCATCGCCGCCTTGACGGCGTGGTAGCCGACGAGAAGCTGCGTCAGCGCGAGCGGGTGGCTCCTGTGGGCGCCATTGGCGACGTCGATGCGTCCTACCTGGTCGCGCAAGTGCCCGGCTTCCGGGATCAGGTTCCACAGCAGATCTTCGATGCGCTCGGCCCGCTGGTCGGAGATGTTGCCGTTGATCTCGAGCACGTCGACGGGTTTACCGTCGCGATCGCGGGCAAGCTCAAGATGCAGGCCCGCATTGCTCGAGCCGTCGAACAGCGGCGTGAAGTCGGGGTGGGGCAAGGTCGGACGGAGGATATGACGCACGTCGAGCTGCGTATCGGAGCCGTTCGCCCCCTTGGGCACCTGGAAGCGAATGACGATGTCGGCGAAGGTGCGCTGCGGGTGCATGTATTTTGGGCTGTCCTCTCGCCGCCTCTCGAGCGACGCCAATACCTCATCCCTGCGATAACCCCGCTTGGTCGTATCCCGATGGATCTTCCATTTAACGCGGAGATCCTCGTCGGGATCGAGATAGATTTTCACGTCGTAGCAGTCGCGCATGGCCCGCGTCGTGTAGCCAAGCAGCCCTTCGGCGATGACGAAATCCTTCGGCTTCACATATTCCGGCCGACCGAACGTTCCATCAGTGTGGTCGTAGACCGGCTTCAGGATCGAATCGCCTTCGCGCAAGTGGCGCAGCGCTTGCTCAAGGATGTCGAGATAGTTTGCGCGCGGGTCGATCGCCGACAAGCCGTTCGCTGCGCGTTCGCGACGGTCGAATCTGTGATATTCGTCGGTGCAGATCACCGTGCAGCGGTCTTCGCCCAGAATCTGAGCGATGCCCGCCGATAGCGTCGTTTTTCCCGACGCCGAATCGCCGACGATCCCAAGGATGATCGGATGATCAACCCGCTTCGGCATTTCCTACTCCCGACACGTCCGTCTTTTTGTTTAGTAACACCTTACGCCACGTCGCGCGCCACGCCTCGCGCCCGCGCCAATCGCTCAATCGGCAGATGACTGGTCATGATCTGCCGCTCACCTGTCGCTCCCGTCACCATCATGGTTTGCACCTTGTAATGGGTCTGGGTGCGCTCCACCCCTTCCAGCATCAAGCCCGTGGTGATGCCGGTGGCGCAGAAAAATACATCGTCGGACGCAATGATTTCGTCGCGGGTGTACCAGCGCGTGGTGCTTATCCCGGCCTCTCTGACCGCTTTGGCCTCAGTGTGAAGCTGGGGATCGATGCGGGCGAGGAACTCCCCGCCTAGCGCTCGGATGGCGCAAGCCGACATGACGCCTTCGGGAGTGCCGCCCGTTCCCATCAACGCGTCTATCCCAGAGCCCGGGATGGCCGCGACCAGGGCCCCGGCGACGTCGCCCGCCGGATAGAGAGCAACGCGCGCCCCCGCTCTGATGATGTCCTCGATCAGCTCGCGATGACGGGGCTTTTCGAGGACATAGATGGTGAGCTGGGAAACTTCCTTGTTCAACGCCTCGGCGAGAACCTTGAGCTTCCGTCCCGTGCTCCAGTGCGGATCGATCTTGCCGCGGGCCGCGGCAGGCGCCACGAACTTCTCCATATAGAAGGCGGGGGCCGGATTCATCATGGCGCCGCGCGGGGCGACGGCGAGCACCGCGAGCGCGTTGGTCTGGCCCCTAGCAAGGTAGCTCGTGCCTTCGACCGGATCGACGGCAATGTCGGCCTTAAAGGCGGACCCGGACCGCCCCAAGCGCTGGCCGCGGGCGGGCTGCGGCGCCTCGCCCTTGCCGGCCTCGCCAATTACCACGACGGCGTCAATATCCACCTCCGCCAGGGCGCCAAGCATGGCATCGAGCGCCGCCCGGCCGCCGTCCATGCCATCGCCCCGCCCGATCCACTCGAAGGCAGCAAGAGCCGCGCTCTCGCTGACACGGCGGAGCGAATAGATGAGCTCCGGGCTTACGCTGCCCGAGGTCTCCATGACACCTCCTCGTGGGACGTCTCCCAGCTCAAGCTGCACGCTCAGCGATGGGGCGACCGAGTAAAGTCTGCGCAAGAACCGGACCACTATATCGCATGGGTGGGAACAGCCCCAAACTAAAGGGCCGGGCACGGCCACCTCGATCGGGCAAGGCCAGGGGTCCCGCTCCATTCTCATGGGGCGGATCGATGCTCTTGTCCACAAGCTTTGGCCAAAGCCGCCGAGAAGCCTTAACGCACGCGCGCGAGCTCGCGGGCTAGCCGCGGGTCGAGCGCGTCGCGAAGGGCATCGCCGAGCACGTTGACCGCCACGAGGACGCCGACCAGTGTGAGGCCCGGTATCACCGTCACCCACCAGATTCCGGCGAAGATCAGGTCGTAGCCTGAGCGGATCAAGGTGCCGAGCGAGGGCTGCGTGACGGGAAGCCCTAGCCCTAAGAAGGACAAGGCGGCCTCGGCCATGATGGCGCCCGCGACCTGGGTCGTGACCACGACGATGAGCGGGGAGAGGATGTTGGGCAGGATATGGCGCCGGATGATGGCGGCGTCGCTCGCGCCAAGCGCCCGCCCGGCGCGAACATGGTCCTTGGCCGCTTCGACCTGGGTTGCGGCACGGGCAGTGCGGGCGAAATAGGGCCATTCGGCAAGCCCGATCACGAGGACGAGCAACGGCACTGCAAAACGGCCGAGCGTGTCGCCGCCGAGGCCGGCGCGGACTAGCGCCAGCGCGATGATGGCGAGCATCAGGGTCGAGAGGGAGAGCTGCACGTCCGCCGCCCGGGCGATGAGGCTGTCCACCCTCCCCCCAACATAGCCGGCCATGAGACCGAGCGGGATGCCGATGGCGGCCTGGATGGCCACGGCGAGCACTCCGACGGTCAGGGAAATGCGCGTGCCATAGAGAATGGCGCTGAAGAGATCGCGCCCCTGAGAATCGGTGCCAAGCAGAAAGCGCTGGCTCCCGCCCTTCAGCCATGCCGGCGGCAGCTCGGCGTCGAGCACGTCGAAGCTCGCCAGGTCGAAAGGGTTCTGCGGCGCGATGAGGGGCGCGAAGAGCGCAGCAAGCGCGATCGCCCCGAGCAGCATCGCGGCGAGCGCGCTCCCCCGGACCATGGCAAGCAGGCCGGGGGACCTTCTCGCGCTCATCTTTGCCCTTCGAGGCTGATGCGCGGATCGAGCCAGAGGCTCACCACATCGACGAGAGTGTTGATGAGGACGAACAGCAGCCCGACGGCGACGAGATAGGTGGTGATAAGCGGCACGTCGGCGCGGGTCACAGCTTCGAGGAACAAAAAGCCCATGCCCGGCCATTGGAACACGGTCTCGGTGAGAAGGGTGAAGGCGAGCATGTTGCCGAGCTGCAAGCCGCCGATCGCAACAAGGGGCAGCAGAGCATTACGCAGCGCGTGGTGAAGCCAAACCCGCAAGGAAGAGGCGCCCTTGGCGCGCGCGGTGCGGACGTAGTCGCTGCCCAACTGATCGAGCATGGCGCCTCGCACGAGCCTGATGAAGAGCGGCAGCATGATGGAGGAGAGGGTGAGTGCGGGCAGCAGCAGATGCTTGAGCCCATCGAGCATGAGAAGCCCCGTCTCCCCGCGCCCGAAGGCCGGGAGCCACCCCAGCCAGACCGAGAAGATGGTGAGCAGGAAGATGCCTGTCAGGAAAACCGGCACCGAGATGCCGAGCACGCTCAAACCCAAGATCAATCGGGCGCCCCAGGATCGCGGCTTTACGGCGCAATAGATCCCGGCGGGGACTGACACAAAGAGGACGATCAGGCTTGCGGCGAGCACAAGCTCGAAGCTCGCCGAAAACTTGGCGAGCACCACTTGCAGGGTCGGCCGCTTATAGATGTAGGATAGTCCGAGATCGCCCCTTGCCGCGTGCCCCAGATAGCGCGCGAGCTGCGTGGGCCAGGGCGCATCGAGCCCGAGCTCGTGGCGCAACGCGGCCCGCTCGGCTTCGGGCACTGCCTCGCCCATGATCTCGCGCAAGGGATCACCAAGCGCTTGCCTGACCGCGAAGGCGATAACCGCGACCGCGAGCATGACGAGCAGGGCCTGGAGAGCGCGCCTGGCAATGAAGCCCAAAGGTGCGGCAAGCGCTTGCATCAAGTTCTACTCAGGAGCACCCGCTCCCCCTTGAGAGTGTATAGGGATGAGCGCAAAATTAGGCCACTCCTCTGGCCACCGGCAGCCGCATGGCGCGGGCCGGAGCTTTAGCTCAGCAGACAAATTAACAAACGCCGGTTAACTCCGCTTCGTGCCAGGGAGAGCCCTTCAACGGATTTATCTTGGCACGAGCGTTACGATAAAGACCACATGCAACGCGGAGCAAGATGACGCAACGTCCGGTCTCTCCCGGCATAGGATCTGGATGAGGCCGGCACCGGACGCGAAGGCGATCAGTTCCGCCTGGCATTAGGAGGGCGAAACTTTGTCGTCGCTCTCAGCAATTTTTCGGCGAAGTCTCCACGCGGGACTTTGTCGTCGCTCTCAGCAATTTTTCGGCGAAGTCTCCGTGGAAAGGGCCGGGGAGGATGACGATGAAGATTCATGCGGGCTACGAAATCTCCTACGATTGCCTGCAGCCGACGCCAATGATCCTCACATTGAACGTCCATCCCACCCGGCGGACCGACCTGCTGACACCGGATCGGATGCTGGTTCACCCCCTCGTCCCGACCACGGAATATTGCGACGGGTTCGGCAATATTTGTCATGTGATCCATGCGCCGGCGGGCCAACTGACGCTTTCGGCCGATTTCCTTGTACAGGACAGCGGCGAGGCTGACGAGATTGCACCGGAGGGCACACAGTGCTCGCTTGAAACGCTGCCGGTTGAGACGCTTGTCTATCTTCTCGGCAGCCGCTACTGCGAAACCGATCGCTTGTCGAACATCGCATGGTCGGCGTTCGGAAAGATTCCGAAGGGCTGGCCGCTGGTCCAGGCAATCTGTGATTTCGTGCACGATCACGTCAGGTTCGGCTACGCGCATGCGAACCCGACCAAGACCGCCTTCGATACGTTTACGGAGGGGCGGGGCGTGTGCCGTGACTTCGCCCATCTCGCAGTTACCCTCTGCCGATGCATGAACATACCGGCCCGCTACTGCACCGGCTATCTCGGTGACATCGGCGTCCCGGTCGACCCCTCGCCAATGGACTTTAGCGCATGGTTCGAGGCCTATCTCGGCGACCGCTGGTATACGTTCGACGCCCGGCACAACACGCCGCGCATCGGTCGCATTCTGATCGCGCGCGGACGGGACGCAACCGACGTCGCGATCGTTACGTCGTTTGGTCCCTGCAACCTAGTGGGCTTCAAGGTGGTCACGACCGAGGTGACGTCGGCCGAGGCCCCGCGATGTCCTGACGCTACCGTCGTAAATTCCTAATCAGCCACCTGCGCTCAGCCTTTGCCCGGAAAGTCCGCTAAGGGTCAGAAGCGGTCAGTGTCAGGCGGCCCGATCTGCAGCACTGTTCACGCTCTTGGCGACGTCAGACCATAGGCGATCGCGGCCCCAACCGCGGCCTGCCAGGGGACGAACAGAAGGATAATCGCGTCCAGCAAAGCCGCCGGGTAGAGGAGGAGGCCGGCAAGCGCGCCAACGAACGCGATCGGGATCCAGGCCTCGGTCCGTCTGACAGGAATTGCAGCGATGCCGGCGCCGAAGGCGATCAGCCCCGCCCCGACCGCGCCTGCCATCATGCCCCCCAACAGCCAAGCGAGCATCTCCCGATTGGCCTTGGCGCCCTCGGCAGTGCCGAACAACGTAGAGCCTTGTACCGTGTTGATCACGTCGTTCGCCGTGTTGACGGCGGCAAGCCAGCCTACCAGAGTCAGCGCCGCGGCGAGCAGGCATTTGGTGGGTTCGCGGCTGACCCACAGCCACAGCATGCCCGCGACCACGGCTCCGAAGGCGACGCCGGCGTGAAGTGGAACGCTCCGCGCGTTGATGAGAATGTCGGGTTCGCTTAAGCGGATGTCGGGCAAAGGCGAAGGCAGGCTGGAGATCAGCCCCGTCACCACCCCGAGCGCCGCCGCCACGAACATAGCTCTGCCGCGGCTAGGCAGTCGCGGCCGTGCATCAAGCCGTAAATAGGCGGGAGTCATGGCGTGCCCCCTCGCTTCTAAGCATAGCGTGAGAGGCCTGCTAACTCCACCTCGCTTAACACCGGCCAAGGATCCCAAGGCCGGCAGGTCACGGCCCGCTATTCCATCACCAAATCGCCGAGATAGGGCATGTCGATGACGTTCAGCACAGGCTCGATGAGCACGTTCTTGCGTGCCGCCCAGGAGAGGTGCTGCCAATGCAGCGGCACCAGCGCGGCATCGTCATAGAGAATGCGCTCGATCTTCCTCAACACCTCGGCGCGGGCGTTGGCGTCTGTCATGGTCTGGGTCGCAAGCGTAAGCCGATCGACCTCGGAATTGGAATAGTTGCCGGCATTGTATTGGCCGTAGCCCGTCTTGGCGTTCGGGGTCATCACTAGGAACTCATAGAAGTTCGCCGAGTCCTGCGTATCGGATTGCCAGCCTATCATCATGATGTCGGCCGCGCGCTCGTCGAAGCGTTGCCAATACTGCGCCTTGGGCATGGTCTGCAGGTCGACCTTGATGTTGATCTTGGCGAGCATGGCGGCGACGGCTTCCGCGATGCGGGCGTCCTCGATATAGCGGTTGTTCGGCGCCATCATCGTCACCGAGAAACCGTCCGCGTAGCCTGCCTCTTCCATCAACGCCTTGGCCTTGTCGAGGTCGAAGCGGGGCGGAAGCGTTGGGTCGTAGCCCGCGTAGCCGGGGGGGCTGAGCTGCCCCGCCGGAGTGCCGAAGCCGCGCATGATCTTGGCGGCCATGCCTTGCACATTCACCGCATAGTTGATCGCGAGACGCACGCGCGGGTCCTTGAAGGCTGGAACTCGCTGCTGGTTCAGCTCGAAGGTCAGGATACGCGTGCTCGGCATGGTGACGAGGGTGCAGCAGGAATCACCTTTGACCCTGTCGAAATCGGCCGGCGGCACGGGCGCCATGAAGTCCACGTCACCGGCAAGCAGCGCCGCCACGCGCGTAGCGGGCTCCTTGATCGGCGTGAAGACGATTGTTTCGACATTGCCGGGCGAAGCCCTGTCCCAATAATCGCCAAAGCGTTTGAACGTTAGCCTGACGCCTTGCTCCCGTTCGGTGACGATGAACGGCCCCGTGCCCGAGACGTGCGTCGAGGCGAAGGAGGCGCCATGCTTGACGATCTCATCCTTGGGCCGACCGTGCTCGTCGGTGCCGGAATAGAACTCGCGGTCCATAGGGAAGATGTAGGTGGCGAGATTCAAGACGAGCGGATAAGGGCCTTTGGTGATGAGATCGACGGTGAGATCATCGACCGCCTTGGCCTCGCTGAAGGGCTCGAAGAGCGCTTTGAAATCGGGGCCTTGCTTCAGCCGATTAAAAGTCCAGACGACATCTTTCGCCGACAGCGTGCGGCCTGAATGGAAGTGCACGCCTTCCCGCAGGTGAAAACGCGTGGTGCGGTCGTCGATCTTCTCCCAGCTTGTCGCCAGGCGCGGCTCCAAAGTGAGGTCCTTGCGGAAGCGCAGCAGGGGATCGAAGACGAGGTGCGAGAGCTGGAGCGTGGCGCTAGCCAGCTGCTCATGGGGGTCGAGCGAGGTGGGGTCGGCGTCATAGGCCATGCGCAGCGTCTTGGCCGAAGCCGGCGCGAGGCAGCCGAACGCCGCGAGAGCAATGACTAGCAGACGCAGACGTCCAAACATGGGAGAACCTTGCCTTGTGGTATTAGGCTTCTAGAGTTCAAGCGCCCGCGTCTACTCCTTCTTGGGAACGATCGCTTTGCAAGGCTTTTTCGTCACAGGCACCGATACCGATGTCGGCAAGACGGTCGTCTCCGCCTGGCTGCTCGCGCATCTCGATGCCTGCTATTGGAAGCCCGTGCAGGCAGGAGCGGAGCCAGAGACCGACGCCACCACCATACGCCGCGTGGCCGAGGTCGCTGACGATCGGATCTTGCCCGAGGCCTACGTTTTGCCGGAAGCCATCGCGCCCCATGAAGCGGCAAGGCGCGTGGGCATCGGCATCGACATGGCGAAGCTTGAGGCGCCCGCTTCCGACCGGCTCTTGGTGGTCGAGGGCGCGGGCGGGATGCTCGTGCCCCTCACCGACACTGCCTTCGTCATCGACTTAGCCGCCGAGCTGCAACTGCCGGTGATCCTCGTCTCCCGCTCGACCCTCGGCACCATCAATCATACCCTTCTGTCCCTCGAAGCCTTGCGCCGCCGCGGTCTGCCGCTTGCCGGCGTCGTCATCAACGGGCCGGAAATGCCGCACAACCGGGCGGCGATCGAGCGCTACGGCCAGGTGGAGGTAATCGCCGAGATCCCATGGCTCGAGTCGGTGACGCGGGCGAGCCTGCTTGAGATCGAGCCGGAGCTCGACCTTTTGAAGCTAGCGCGAGCCGAGCCGTGAACGACTCACGGGAAAGGGAAGAGCTCGCCAAGGAAGCGCTGGCTCAAGATGCGCTCGCGCTAGACGTCGTCGCACGGGACCGGCGCCATGTCTGGCATCCGTTCACCCAGCACAGGACGGAAGCCGAGCCACTGCTAATCGCGGGCGCCCGCGGCGCCTCGTTATTAGAAGCGCGTGGGCGCGAGATCCTCGACCTCATCTCCTCCTGGTGGACCTGCACCCATGGCCATGCGCATCCGCAGCTCAACGAGGCGCTGGCGCGCCAGGCTGGCCTTTTCGAGCATGTGATGTTCGCGGGCTTCACCCATCAGCCAGCCGTCGATCTCGCCACGGCGCTGACGCGGCTGCTTCCCGGCGATTTGACCCGCGTATTCTTCTCCGACGACGGCTCGACCTCCGTCGAGGTCGCACTCAAGATCGCGTTCCAATATTGGGCCAATCGCGGCGAGACGCGGCGCCGCACGTTCATTTCCTTCGATGGCGGGTACCACGGCGACACATTGGGGGCCATGTCGCTCGGCCGGGGTTCCGGCTTCTTCAACCTGTTCCGCAGCATGATGTGCCAAGTGGCGGTCCTCCCTTACCCTTACACCTTCGATGGCGACGAGGCGGCCGAAGACAGGGAGAAGGGAGCGGTTTCCGCACTTGAGGACAGATTGTGGAACGGGGCCCAAGACGTCGCCGCCCTGATCATCGAGCCTCTACTGCAAGGCGCCGGCGGCATGCGCGTCTGCCGCCCCGACTTTGTGTGGCGGCTGGTCCAAACGGCACAAGACGCTGGCATCCTCGTCATCTTCGATGAGGTGGCGACCGGCTTCGGGCGCACGGGAACGCTGTTCGCCATGGAGCAGGCGGGCGTGGTGCCGGATCTTGTCTGCCTGTCCAAAGGCCTGACCGCAGGCTACCTGCCGATGGCGGTGACTGTGGCGCGCGAGAGGATGTTCGAGGCGTTCCTCGGCGAGAGCTTCGACCGCGCGCTCCCCCATGGCCATTCCTTCACCGCCAACCCGCTCGCCTGCGCGGTGGCGCTTCGCTCTTTGAGTCTTTTCGAGGAAGAGGGCACGCTTGCCAGGATCGCGCAGATCGAGGCCCGCCATCGAGAGATGCTCGCGGAACTGAAGGGCCGCGAGGACGTGGTGCGCCCCCGCTTACTGGGCTCGATCCTGGCTTTCGATTTGAAGGGCGAAGCCGCCTATCAGTCCGCGCGAAACCAAGCCCTGAAGGCTTGGTTTCTTGCCCATGGCCTCAACATCCGGCCGCTCGGCGCCACGGTCTATCTGATGCCGCCCTATTGCATCACCAGCGCCGAGCTCACGCGCGCTTATGCGGGCCTGATCGAGGGGCTCGACTGGCTTGCCTCCACGGACCCTACGCGTCCATAGACGATATGCCAGGTGATACACCCGGCGTGCCGTTCGTCGGCCGCGCGGATGGCGCGGCGAAGGGCGCCCGCCGAGAGCGGCGCGTAGCCCTCTTTCGGGGTCAGGCCGCCGATCGCCTTCATGCGGCGCAGGAAGGCGATCGCATTGGCGTCGGCCACCAGATAGTCTTCGTCAACGATGCCTGGAAGCTTCGGCATATCGATGAGCCCGCTCGACAGTCCTTGCGCCGCGAGCACCTCTCGCCATTCGGGGAAGCTCTCCCCGCTGATCGTCGCATAGACCAACACGCCGCCTGGAGCGAGCACCCGGCCGAGACGGTCGAGCGCCGCCACCGGATCGGCGAGCCAATGCAGCGTCATGCTCATGGCGATGAGGTCGAAGCGGCCTTGGATCGTCGGCCGCCCGGCATCCATGACCTCGAAACGGACGCGCTCGCTGCCTCCATCCCCAAGATTGCGCTCGCATTCCTCGATCATGGCAGGCGCGAGGTCGCTAAAGACGAGGCTGCCCTCTGGATAGCGCGAGACAAGGTGCCGGCTGAACAACCCGGTGCCACAGCCCAGCTCGAGTACGCGGGGGCGAGCGAGCGGGGGTAGTAATCGCGCCAAACGTTCCGCGACGGCGCGCTGCAGATCGGCGTGCGCTTCGTAGGACGCCGCCCGCGCGCCGAAGGTGCGGGCAACGCTGGCGTTACGGCTCAAGTCCATGCGCAAAATCGAGGACATGACGGGCGCACCATTCAGGGTGTCTCAGAGGTAGCACATGGCCGCCACCTTGCGACCAACGGATATTGGCGCGGCCCCAAACGCCCTTGCTCATCGCCTCCGGCACAATCGCATCGTCGATTGCAGCAAGCGCCAGCACGGGGCAATCGAGGCGGGCCTTCGCCTCACGGGCATCCCAGTCCATCAGCCAGCCAAGGCCTTCATCGAGCCGGTCCACATTGAGCGCTTCCGATGGCGCAAAGGCCTCCGTGCCGCATACGTGCCAAAAGGCTTGCAAGGTGCCGCCAGCGTCTCGCTTAAGCTCCCGGCGCATGCTGGCAACGCGCGAAGGCGGGATATGAGGGCAGAAGCAGTCGAAGCCTTGGATACTGAGGAGCGCCCGAAAGCGCGGCCTCGCGCCACCCCCGCCCTGCTGAAGCAGCCACAGCGCTCCCAGGGAATGCCCGACGGCGATGGCGTCGCTCGGCCATTCGCTCGCGCCCTCAGGGCCACCCTCAAGGAAGCCGAGATCCACGAGCGTCACCTCTGCGCCTGGCAAATAGCTGATCAGACCGCTCCAAATGCCGGCGTGGAAGCCCCAGCCATGGACGAACACAAAACGCATCGCGCGATTAGAGGGCCGCGCCGCGTAGAAGCGCGTGCTCCGTAAGAGCGCGATCCTCTAGGGCGTTAAGCAAGGCATCGATGTCAGCCTCGGTATGGGCTGCGGTGAAGGCAAGCCTCAGTCTCGCCGTTCCGGCCGGCACGGTCGGGGGCCTGATTGCGGTGGCGAAGAAGCCAGCCTCGGCGAGCTTCTTGCTCAAACTGAGCGCCGCATGATTGGTCCCTGCGACCAGCGGCACAATCTGAGTGGTCGAGGCGCCCGTATCGAATGAAAGCGCCCTCGCGCCCAAGCGGAAACGCTCGGCGAGGTCCGCCACATGGGTGCGCTCGGCGTCGAGCGAGGTCAGGAGATCGAGGGCCGCATCGATCGCTCCGAGCACAGGCGGCGGTAGCGCCGTCGAATAGATCAGTCCGCTACAGCGATTGACCAGATAATTGCGCAACGTCGCCGAGCAGGCCACGTAGGCGCCGAAGCCGCCAAGGGCCTTGGAGAAGGTGCCAATGACGAGGTCGGCCTCACCGGAGAGACCACGTCCGCCCTCGCCCAAAATGCCGGTCGCATGGGCATCGTCGACGACGAGCATGGCGCCGTTCTCGCGCGCGAGCCGGCCTATGTCGGGCAGCGGCGCGACATCGCCATCCATGGAAAACACGCTCTCGGTCAGGATGAATTTCGGTCTTCTATAGTCTTGATATTGCTTCAGAAGCTCGCCGAGATGAGCGGCATCGCCGTGGCGATAGCGGATCTCGCGCACGCCTGAAGCGGCGCAGCCAAAATGCATGCTCGCGTGATTGAACCGGTCGGAGAACACAAGGGGCTCGGCGCCCAGCACGCTCCGGTCGAGCAGCGCCTGCAACACCGCGGCGTTGGCCTGAAAGCCGGAGGCCATGATCAGGGCAGCAGGCTTCTGTTTCAGCGCAGCAACTTTCGCCTCAAGCGCCGTAAAGCAACCGAGATTGCCGCAGACGAGACGCGAGGCGCCGGAGCCCACACCATGTTCTTCCGCCCACTGTCTCGCCCGCTCGATCAGCGCCGGATGGAAGCGCAAGGCCAGGTAGTCGTTGCTCGCCAGATTGAGGTAAGCCTCCCTCCCGATGTATATGGTCCTCGCATCGCGCGCCTCTACGGGGACCAAGTCGCGCCGCAAGCCTTCGCGGTCGCGCGTGTCGAGATAGGCTCCGTATCGGCTTTCGCTCCTTGTCATGATCCTGTATTAGCGGGCAAACGGGAACTCTACCAACAAAATCAAGTACATCGGTTTTCCAATCGACACCGGACAAAGCCGAAACGCGCCGGGAACGAACGAGCATATTGGAAAACTTTTCATGCTTCGACGTAACCTCCAGCTTGTCATTTGTGAGAATGTCAAAGGGAAGATGAAAGCGGCGATAGAGCTCGTCCTGCCACTGTTCGGCTAGGCTGCCGGGACAGACAACGAGGCAACGCCGAAGGTCGCCGCGAGCGATCAGTTCCTTCATCAAGGCCAGCCATGATCGTCTTGCCGGCATCGGGATCATCCGCCAGAAGAAACCGCAGCGGCCGGCGCGGAAGCTTTACCTCGTACACGGCCGTGATCTGATGCGGCAGCGGCTCGACTATCGAAGTGTGAACCGCCAGCACCGGATCGAACAAACAGGCGAGGCGAATACGCTGTGCCTCGGAGACCAGCCGGAACAGGCCACCATCCCCGTCGAAACTCCATGGTCGCCCCTGTTCCACTACCTGGATGCGAGGCTCGTCATGCCTGGGCGACCCCGGCTCCGACGGGAAGACCGCCAACCGGAGGCATCCGACGTTTGCACCTAGCCCATCTTCGACCTGCCGCGCTTCTGGCCATACGTCTGCTTCTTGGGGAACAGCGGACCAACTACGCTTGTCTCGTGACGTCTGCTTCTGACCCAAAGCGGACACTGCAGGAGAGCCCCACCTGGATGGCTGCGTGGTCTTCCATTCCCTAACATCACACCGGGTACGGCATTCTTCTGCTCGCCGAAGCTCGATCGAGACTGCTGAAAATAGAGCGGGCTTTGGCCACGGACGATTAAACATGTGGCGATCTGGTCCGTATTGTTTAAGCGAAGCTTCACGCGCCCCGTGGAAACCTCGCGCAAAACTTCACCGAGGAGGTCACACCCATGTTCCGCCGCATCGGCATCGCCACCCTTATCGGCGCGCTAACCCTCGCAACCACCTGCACCTTCGCCTGCACCGGCATCAGCCTCAAAGCCGCCGACGGCGCCGCCATCCGCGGCCGCACCCTTGAGTTCGGCTTCCCGATGCGATCGAACGTGCTCGTCGTCCCCACCGGGCGCGAAATGAGCGGCACCCTGCCCGACGGCGGCAAGGGGCTCTCCTACACGAGCCGCTACGCCTTTGTCGGCGCCAATGCGCTCGATCTTCCGGTTATCATCGATGGGCTGAACGATCAGGGCCTTTCGGTCGGCCTCTTCTACTTCCCGGGCTATGCAAGCTACACCCTGGCGACGCCGGAGAATGCCAAGCACGCCATCGCGCCGCAGGAGTTCGGCGTCTGGGTGCTCGCCAATTTCGCCACCGTCGACGAGGTGAAGCAGGGGGTGAAGGACATCGTCGTCGTGCCGACGCCGGCGCCTGGCCTCGGCAGCCCGGCTGGCGCGGTCGCCGGCGCACATTTCTTCATCCAGGACAGAAGCGGCAAGTCGATCGTGGTGGAGCCCGTCGACGGCACGCTGAAGGTGCATGACGCGCCGCTCGGCGTGATGACCAACGCGCCCACCTACGATTGGCACATGACCAATTTGAACAACTATCTCAGCCTCACGGTGAAGGATATCGACACGGCCAAGGTGGGCCCCGTCACCCTCTCCGCCTTCGGATCGGGGTCGGGGCTGCATGGCCTTCCCGGCGACTTCACGCCGCCCTCGCGCTTCATCCGCGCGGCGATCTACAGCCAGGCGGCGGCGCCCAACGCCACCGACGGCGACGCCGTGCTCGCCGCCTTCCATATCCTGAACCAGTTCGACATTCCAAAAGGGTCGGTGCAGAACTCGGCCATGGGCAAGCCGGTGGCCGAGGTGACGGAGTGGACGAGCGTCGCCGACCTCAAGAATCTGCGCTGGTATTACCGGACGCGCGAGGACCAGTCGATCCACATGGTGGACCTGAAACAGGCTGTCGATGCCGCCAAGGGCGAGGCGCGCGTGATCAAAATGGAGGGGACGGAACAGCCGGTCACCAACGTCTCCTCGACCTTCACGAGCGGCAAGGCGTCACAATTCCAGCGATAAGGCACCCGTCGGCGCCGTACATATTGGCGAGTGACCGAGCGCATGAGTTGAAGGTCCGCTAATGGCACAAAGCGGACCAACTCGATGACGCACTGTGACGTCGGCTTTTGACCCAAAGCGGACATCACGCGGCGCCCTAACGGCTGTTCGGAACCTCTTGTCGCTGGCCTTCTCCTGCGGCAGGGTGCACCCCTTGATCTTTCCCTAGGGGCGTGCCTTGACCTGCAAATGTGAAAAAAGTCGCGGTGGCAAGCTCCTGAGCCGCAGCGCGACCTTTAGTGTGGAGAGGACATAGATGAAACCAATGAACCGACTCCTCTTAGCCGCCGCCGTCATATTGATGGTCGGAACAGGCGTATCCGACGTGTACGCGCAATCGACTAGCGGTGCATTATTTGCCTACCCCATGCGAGGGCAAACGCTCGAGCAGCAAAATGCGGATCGCGCCGCCTGCAATGACTGGGCGGTTGCCCAGACCGGGTATGATCCCGCTTTTGTGTTTGCAGCCCAGCAAGCCGGCGTACCAACGCGAACTATCGCCAATGTTACGCGTAGAATGGTCACTCCTGGCGGGATAGGCGGAGCCAGAGGGAACGCCGAGGTCCGCCGCCTCAATGGCCTCTATGACGCGTATCTCAGAGCCGGACAGGTCTGTTTAGAGGCCAGAGGCTACGAGGTTTCAAGATAGGAGCGAGCGATGCGAATCTCGATCTCTAAAGTTTTCGTGGGGCTCGCTTTTCTATGCATGGTCCCAGCTACTGGCTTCACTGAGGAGAAGTCTTACCTCTGCGCGATCAACGAAGTGTATGAGTGTGTGGCGGTGACTGGGTGCAGCCGCATTTCTCTAGAGGACGCCAATCTGGTGGGGATCATGCTCATCGACATGGAAAAGAAGCAGCTGCGCACAGCCCCACTGGGTGGAGAACCTCGTGCGGACGATATCGAGAGTGTGGCTGTGACCGATAAGGCCATCCTCCTCCACGGTACAGGCAAGAGAGAGACCGACAGGACCTGGAGCGCCGTCATATCGTTGGAAACGGGCAATGTGACCGCTGGCGTATCCACCCTCGATTCGTCGCTTTCCCTGTTGGGGAAATGCACAGCCCAACCTTGATGCGTTGGACGAAGGCGCAGCATGGCGATGCTTCGCCGCGCAGGCTCGGAGTTGACGCGGGCGTTCCCAGCGCCCGTCAAGGTGGAACTCGGCGGTATCCGCTTCCGGGTGCATTGGTTTAGTTCTGCGGGAAGAGGCCGACGGCTAGGTTAGATGTCCAGTTCGGCGGCTGCGATGGCGAGATCCCCAATTGCCCGCCGATCGAAGCTGGCTTGAACTACATGGCCCGCCTTTACCAGCGGCGCGGCCCGAGGTCCTGTTCAGCTTCGCCGGTCCAATGACGGAGATGTGCCACTTTCAGATATAGAAGCTTGCGCATTCGTCACGACCGGCCCGCGTAAGAAAAAACCGACTTCGCCATCTGGCCATTAACGTCGAGGCGATTTTTGCAAAGCCTTTATCTGAGGTGCGCCAGGCTTGATCTCTATAGTCTTGACGCTTTTCGCGAGTTCAGCAGGCTTCTTGATGTTGAGATGGAGAACTCCCTTGTCAAAGTGAGCCTCGACAGCTCCATCGTCCGGTTTGAAAGGTAGGGACAGCGACCGGTAGAATGAGCCGTAGCTGCGCTCCTCTATGTGCCAGTCCTTTTCCTCCCTCTTGGTCTCCTTCTTTTTCTCACCGGAGATCACCAGCCGGTTGCCATCCAGGCTGACCTTGATATCTTTCTCGTCTACACCTGGGAGTTCGGCGCTAACCTCAATA
>JBARKP010000071.1:0-2041 GCA_049801475.1 Methyloceanibacter sp. | reverse complement strand
TATCGCGCACCCTCGGGTTCGACAGGTAGGGTTGAGAAAAGTCGCGATCGAGCACTTCCTTCGGGACCGGATGACCGCGGCGGGCGAGGAGGCGTAGGGCCTCATCATAGAGGCTGGGCTCGTTGAGGGCTGTCATCAGCTTACCATGGATGAGCGTATCGTGGCGATGCGGTAGCAGCATGTTGGCGTCCTTCACTCCCAGCCGGAACTCGACGAGGCGATATTGGTAGGATTGAAAGCCGGATGCCGGCCCGAGCGCGCTGCGGAAGGCGAGGTAATCCGCGGGTGTCATCGTCGACAGCACGTCCCATGCCGCGATGAGCTGCTCCTGGATGCGGGTGACGCGGGCGAGTGATTTGAAGGCGGGAGGGAGATGGTCCGCACGAATGGAGACGATGGCCGCCTCGATCTCATGCGCGACGAGCTTGAGCCAAAGCTCCTGTACGTGATGGATGATGATGAAGGCAACTTCGTCATGCTCCAGCGAGACCGGTTGCTGTGCGGAGAGGAGGAGATCGAGCTTGAGGTATTCGCCATAGGTGTGCTGCCCGGCGAGGTCGACATGCATGCCAGCCTCGACCCGACTCTCGGGGATCTTGTTGCTATCCATTCTAAAGGCTCCGCATGTCGCGTCGCCGAGTGACGACGATCGTCGTGATTGGAACATGGGCCATGCTACTGTACTTTTTTGAAGATTTCGCCTTCGGACTTGGTCCAGATGAATGACTTTGGATCGGCATTGTGGCGTTCTAGGCATGTCGTGATAGCCCACTTGAGTTGGGCGACGCTCTTGAAGACGCCACGGCGTTCCCGCGGGAATGAACGTAAATTGGATCCCCCTGGCGGTGAGTGAAACATGCTCTAAGCTCAATACGTCCTCTGTGAACGACGCGATGATTACGCCTCCCCGTTCAGTGCCGCTCGATCTGTCCGCCGCGTTTGCGCGCTTTCGCAATGCCGATCCGAAGCGACTGCATTTTGCCGCCCACAGTCATCACTTCTGGCCGGACGTCGCGCGGGACGCCCATATCAAGGCCTGGGATGACGCTGCACGCTTGGCCGACGACAAGTGGATCAACGTACTCGATACGGTCTGGCGCGAAGTCAGTGCCGCCATCGCGCGCCACCTTGGGCTCGCCGATCCCGCGACGCTGGTGCCAGCGCCGAACACGCATGAATTCGTCAGTCGTCTGCTTTCATGCTGCCCGACCGAGCGCTCCCCACGTATCCTGACCACGGACCGCGAATTCCACTCCTTTCGCCGCCAGAGCGAGCGGCTTGCGGAAGAAGGGCTCATCGTGCTCTGCGCCGTGCCGGCCGAACCGTTTGCGATGCTGGCGGACAGACTGGCCGCGGCCGCCCGCGAGTTGGCGCCGGACCTTGTCTATGTGAGCCAGGTGCTGTTCAGCTCAGGCTTTGCGCTCGCTGATCTCTCCGAACTGGTCGCGAACCTTGCGGCGCCGGGTCGCCTCATCGTCATCGACGGATATCACGGCTTTCTGGCGCGCCACACCGACCTTGCCGCGATCGCGGACCGCGCCTTTTACATCGCCGGCGGCTACAAATATGCCATGGCGGGCGAGGGCGCCTGCTTCATGCATTGTCCACCCAATATCGCTCCGCGGCCACGCAACACCGGGTGGTTTGCTAGCTTCGGCAATCTTTCCACCAGCGGCAAGGGCGTGTCCTATCCAGCCGATGGATGGCGTTTCGCGGGCGCGACCTTTGACCCAACAGCACTCTATCGGTTACGCGCCGTGCTCGAATGGCTCGCGGCCGAAGGCATCGATGCCGCCCTCGCACATGCCCATGCCGTTGCGCTGCAGGCGCAATTCATGACGGCAATGGCGAACCACGTGGTGGGGCCGTTCGCGACCGAGCGCCTGGTCGTGCCGCTGAGCGAGCCGGCGCGCGGCAATTTCCTCGCCTTCGAACACCCGGAGGCCACGCAATGGTACCAGCGCCTGCACGCAGCAGGGATCGTAACCGACGTGCGCGGAACGCGGCTGCGGCTGGGCTTCGGCCTCTATCATACGTCGAG
>JBARKP010000070.1:0-58836 GCA_049801475.1 Methyloceanibacter sp. | reverse complement strand
TATCATGCATGGGTGCAGCATGTGCTCCGGGCAGGCGATGCACACGCCGCGAGAATGGCGCGCGATCCGAGGGAGGTGGCACTCGTAATCGCCCACGCGCTCGAGGCTCGGCGGCCGCGGTTTCGCTATCCAGTGGGTCCCTTCGCGCGACTCAATCATTTTCTCCGGGGCAAGCTTCCCAGCCGCCTGTTGCGGAGAGCGACAAAGTTCTATTTGGGACTCTCAAGAGTGCGCCAATAACTCGTTTGAGTCCCGTACGAGACATTGATGAAGGAATAGGGCTACGAATGGGATTTAAAGGGAAAAGGGGTTGTCATGTCGAAGCCACTCAAGGTTCAGATCGTCGAAAAGGCTCGGGCTCTTATAGAAGATGAGCGGCACTGGTGCCGTGGTGAGCTTGCTAGAGACGTAGGGGGCGTTTCAGTGTGTCCAACGGATAGCAGGGCAGTGAGGCGCTGCGGCCTGGGCGCCCTAATTACGGCGGCTTACCAGATCACCAACGACTACAGTCGGGTACACGATCTTGCGATCCGGGCTGTGCGCCCACTTCATGGCAGCGCAACGCTCGTCAATGTCAACGACGTGAGGGGTCATGCGGCTGTGCTCGCGCTGTTCGATGAAGTGATAGCGGCGACGTAAGTGACCACGCTGGCCGCTTCAGAGGTGCAAGATCAAGTATACTGAAATGCTGCGCGCCGTACCAAGGCTGTCAGCACTCAGGACAGAATGATTGGAGTCGTTCAATTTCGTGCCTCACTCGTTCGAGACGAGGGGGTCGCAGGTTCAAATCCTGCCACTCCGACCATTATTTTCAAGAGGTTAGGTAGAGAATAATTTTTGGCAGACAGTGGGGAGCAGTTTCGTGCCCGCCCGAGGTGGAAGGCGAAGCTTGCCCACCGCTCTAGGCAAGTCTAATCGCGGTCTCCACCGCCGCTTCGGCGAGACGCGGCGAACTAGATTGCCTCGGTAGATCGAGTCATCAGCATACCGAAGCGGGGTAGCTCGCGGAATTCAGTTTTCTTCGGTAAGCTGTCACCGATCATGCAATTCGGAAAACACCGTCGAACCGCACATCACTGGCATAGCGGCGTGAATTCCGCTTCGTGCCAAAAGCAGACATAGCAGCCGGCGTCGTCTAGCCCGCGTTGGAATTGGCAATGGCTATGAACAGCGTCTCGCGATCACTGGCACCGCGGACCCGCTGAAGTACTGCTGGATCCCTCAGCGCGCGGGCGACGGAT
Source organism: Methyloceanibacter sp. (assembly GCA_049801475.1). Classification (GTDB taxonomy): domain Bacteria; phylum Pseudomonadota; class Alphaproteobacteria; order Rhizobiales; family Methyloligellaceae; genus Methyloceanibacter. Next base: position 57,595 of record JBARKP010000070.1, on the reverse strand, counting down.
GCGAGCGGGTTGAGCTGTGCACCATCGGCTGCCTCAGGAAGCAGGAGCAGAAAAACGACGTCGACAGGCCGGTCATCGATGGCTTCAAAGTCGATCGCGTGGCGTAGACGGGCAATCAAGCCGAACGGTGCTTTAAGTCCGCGGAGCCGCGCGTGAGGAAGCGCCACGCCATTGCCAACGCCTGTTGATCCCAGTTCCTCGCGCTTGGCGATTTGGTTAGAGACGTCGTCCGGGTCGAGACCGACTTCGTTAGCTGCTTGAGCTGAGAGCCGCCGCAGAAGGCGAGTCTTGTCGCTTGCGCGGACGTCGAGCATGACGTCAGCCGGTAACAGAAAATCTCTGATCTCCATGAGTGTTCCAAGGCGCGAAGGATTGCGATTGCGTTCGCACGCGAGCTGCCTAATCGGGTGCCCTTAGCCGATAGCCAATGCCGGTCTCGGTCAAGATGTATTGAGGTCGTTCGGCATTCGGCTCGATCTTGTGTCTGAGCTGCCGCACGTACACGCGGAGATATTGCGCGTCGATTGGTACGGCCCAAAGTTCGTTTAGCAGGAACCTGTGCGTGAGCACTTTTCCGGCATGCTGCACCAGCAGCCGCAGAAGCTCGTACTCTTTGGGCGAAAGCTTAACCTCCTTATCGCGTACCTTCACGATTCGGCGCACGAGATCGACGGACAGATCGCCAACTCGGAAGATCGGACGCTCGCCGTGAACCTGGAGCTGGTGGCGAAGCGCTGCCCGCATTCGCGCGAGCAGTTCGTCCATGCCGAAGGGCTTGGTCACGTAGTCATCGGCGCCGAAGTCGAGGGCTTGGACCTTGCCGGCCTCATCGCCGCGGCTCGATAATACCACGACGGGAACGCTCTCATTTCGCGCACGGATCATCCTTAGCAATTCGTGTCCCTGAATGTCGGGGAGCCCGAGATCGAGGATGACCAAGTCCGGTCCTTGGCTCAGGAGCTCAAGCGCAGTCTTGCCGTTGGGCGCCTCGAGAATTTGATAGCCTTGCGTGGCCAATCCCATGCGCAGCAATTTGCGGATCGGCGGCTCGTCATCGATCACCAGAACTTTGGCCGGGGCGACGCTCATGCGGTGGTGTCCAGCCGCTCGGTTGGCTTCGGTATGGGCAATGTGATGGTGAAGACCGCGCCTTGACGATCCGAGCGGTTCGCAGCGGTTATTGTCCCGCCCATGGCTTCGACGAAGCCTCGGGAAATTGCGAGCCCGAGGCCAGTACCGGCCCGAACCTGGTCCTCTTTTTGGGCTCGATGGAACTTGTCAAATATGCGGTCAAGGTCGTCGGGCGGAATGCCGCTGCCCTCATCGAGAACTTGCAGCTTGACCTTATCCCCCTCACGCCAGCTTTGAATGTGAACCGTTGTCGCTGGCGGCGCGTATTTCGCTGCATTGTCCAGGAGATTGAACAGCACCTGCTCGAACAGGATTGGATCAAGTTCCAGCATGGGCACGTCAGCAGCGATGGCAACCTCAACCTTGTGCCGGGCAAGGATTTTGTTCGCGCGTTCCAGGGCAGTGCCAACGATCTCACCGATATCGTGACGCCCCGTGTTCGGCTTGATCGAGCCAGCCTCAAGCCTGGTCATGTCGAGAAGATTGGCGATGAAACGATTGAGTCGCTCCGACTCCTCGATGATGGTTGCAATCAGCTCCATCTTGCCCTGGTCATCCAATTCGCGGGCAAAGCCCTTGAGCGTGCCAGCGGCCCCCAGGATCGCTGCAAGCGGTGTCTTCAGGTCATGGGAGATAGAGGTAAGAAGTGCCGAGCGCAGGCGATCGGCCTCGACCCGGCGCTCGGCTTGGTCGAGATCTTCGACAAGGTACACGCGCTCAATCGCGAGAGCCGCTTGATCCGTGAGCGCGTCGAGCAAGCGGCGCTGGTCCGGGGTGAGAAGCGGTCCCGGCTTATCGCTATCGATACCCACGACTCCAATCGCTCCGCGACCAGTACGCATGGGCAGGAACAGCCGTTTGGCACCTGGTAACGTGTCCGACCCGCGCCCTGCCGATCGATTATGCTCCCAGGCCCATTTCGCGGCGGCGACATCGGCCTCGTCGAGAATATCCTCGGGTGGATAGCCCGCCTTCACCGTGATCGAGCCACCCTCCGGCAGCAGCAGGACGACTCTGACCTTCAACAGCGAGGCTGCTTGATACGCCGTTGCCCACAGCACGTCATCAAGCGTGCCGGCGCCCGACAGCTTGCGACTGAATGCATAGAGCGACTCCGTCGTGCGTGCCCGTCCCATGGCTGCAACCGCCAAGCTGCGCGCCCGCGCTGCGACATTGGAAACCACGATGGCCACTATGGCAAAAAAGACAACCGCTATGACGTCCTTCTGGTCGGCGATCGAAAACGTGTAGTAAGGCTCGGTGAAAAAGAAATTGTAGCAGAGCGCCAATAGACAGCTTGCCAGCAATGACGGCCACAAGCCGAAGCGAACTGCTATACCAACGATCGCCGTGAGGAACACCAAGTCGATGTTCTCATGGCCAATCCAGGGCCAAAGCAGCGCGCTTATGCTGGTGGCGATGACTACGGCAACTAGCGCTAAAATATACGGACGAGGATTGACGGGCTCCGAAATTTGAGCCGTCCGAACCGTCTTCTTCGGAATAGTCTCTTTGTTGAACTCCTCGCCGGCGATGACATGCACGCTGATGTTGCCGCATCGGCGCACGAGATCGCGAACAACGGAGCCATGCAGCAGCTCGAACCAGGGTGAGCGCGTGGATTTGCCAATGATGACTTGCGTGATGTTGTTGGCTTGAGCGAAGGCGACCACGTCATCGGCAACGCGGTGATCGCCGCCCGGAATGGTCACCGGCTCACCCCCAAACGCTTGCGCCAGCCGAAGCGTATCGGCGATGCGATCACGCTCTTCCTCTGTCAATTGGAGAGCGCGTTTGGTCTCGACATGGAGTGCCGTCCAAGGGGCGTGCAAGCGGTCCGCAAGGCGCTTGGCGTAACGGACAAGCCCCGCTGCGCGCGGGTCCTCGCTCACGCAGACGAGGAGCCGCTCGCCCGCTGCCCAAGGCCCGGAGATGGCACGCGCCTGCATTTCATTAAGCAGTTGCTCGTCCACGCGCTCGGCGGTGCGACGCAGGGCCAGCTCGCGAAGCGCCGTGAGGTTGGCGGGAGAGAAGAAATGCTCGAGGGCCCGGACGGCCTGCTTGGGAACGTAGACCTTGCCTTCCTTCAGGCGCTGGATCAGGTCGTCGGGGGTAATGTCGACGAGCTCAATCGCGTCCGCACGGTCAAGGATAGAGTCGGGTACGGTCTCGCGGACGCGGACGCCGGTGATCTGCGCCACAACATCGTTCAGGCTTTCAATGTGCTGAATATTGAGCGTCGTGTAGACGTCGATGCCGTTGCTCAAGAGCTCTTCGACATCCATGCAGCGCTTGGGATGGCGGCTGCCGCCGACATTGGTGTGGGCGAGCTCATCGACGAGCGCCAGTCGCGGCCGGCGCGCGAGCAGAACGTCAAGGTCCATCTCCTCGAGCCAGCGGTCCTTGTATTTGATGCGTTGCCGCGGAATGACTTCGAAGCCTTCGAGCAGTATCTCGGTCTCCTTGCGGCCGTGCGTCTCGACGACGCCGACGACCACGTCTGCGCCCTCCTTCCGTCTGGCGCGTGCCTGCTGCAGCATCTCATAGGTCTTGCCTACACCGGGAGCTGCGCCGAGGAAGATCTTGAGCTTGCCGGTGTGCCTATCTTCTTTTCTCGCCGCCTCAAGCAGTGCATCCGGCGACGGGCGCTGTTCGAGATCGCGACGCTGATCGGCCATAAAGCATCGGTTCCTGATGCGGTCGGACCGCCGGCCAACGCATCACTGGGTGCCGGCGCCATCCAACGCAAGATTCAGCGCCAGCACATTGACGCGCGGCTCTCCAAACACGCCGAGCGTGCGGCCCTCGATTTGCTCGCTGACGAGCTGGCGAACGCTATCGTCGGACATGTTGCGCGCCTTCGCAACGCGTGGCACTTGAAAGAAGGCTGCCTCCGGCGAGATATGCGGGTCGAGGCCGCTGCCCGAGGTCGTCACGATGTCGACCGGGACTGGGGCTGAAGGATTCTCAGCCTTCAGCTTTTGGACATCGGCCGTGACCCGGTCGATCAGCGCCTTGTTGGTGGGACCGAGATTGGAGCCCATGGAGTTGACCGCGTTGTAGGGCTGGGCGACGGTCTTGCTCGGATCGCTTGGGTCGGGGCCGGTGGTGGCAGAGGGACGGCCGTGGAAATAGCGGTCGCTCTCGAAGTCCTGACCGATCAGCGCCGAGCCAACCACCGTCCCGTCCTTCTCAATCAGGCTGCCTTGCGCCTGATAGGGGAAGAGCACGCCGGCAATGCCGGTCATGACCAGCGGATAGACGAGGCCGGTGATGAGTGTGAGCGCGATGATGAACACGATCGCGGGGCGAATTTCTCGCAACATGATGGCTTTTCCTTAGACGAGGTGTAGGGCCGTGACCACAAGGTCGAGGGCCTTGATGCCGATGAACGGAATGATGATGCCGCCTAGTCCGTAGATCAGCAGGTTCCGGCGCAACAGCGCTCCGGCGCCGATGGGACGATAGGCAACACCTTTCAGCGCGAGCGGGATCAGCGCGATGATGATCAGCGCATTGAAGATGATCGCCGACAGGATCGCGCTTTGCGGCGTTGCCAGATGCATGATGTTCAGCGCCTGCAGCGGGCCGTTAACTCCTCCCCCTGAAGCGTAGAACACGGCGAACATCGCCGGAATGATGGCAAAGTATTTGGCCACGTCGTTGGCGATGGAGAAGGTGGTCAGGGCTCCGCGAGTCATCAAGAGCTGCTTGCCGATCTCCACGACCTCGATCAGCTTGGTGGGATTGGAGTCGAGGTCGACCATATTGCCGGCTTCGCGCGCGGCCTGTGTGCCGGTGTTCATGGCGACGCCGACATCGGCCTGGGCCAAGGCAGGTGCGTCATTGGTACCGTCGCCACACATGGCAACGAGCTTCCCCTTGGCCTGCTCGGCGCGGATGAGCTTGAGCTTTTCCTCCGGCGTCGCCTGAGCAAGAAAGTCATCAACGCCCGCTTCTGCAGCAATGGCGGTCGCAGTCATGGGATTATCGCCGGTGATCATGACGGTGCGGATACCCATGCGTCGGAGCTCGGCGAAGCGCTCGCGGATACCGCCCTTGACGATGTCCTTGAGGTGGACGACGCCGAGCAGCCTGCCGTCCTTGGCCACCGCGAGTGGCGTGCCACCGGATTTCGCGATCGCCTCCGCAACGGCATTGACCTCGCACGTCATCTCGGCGCTAACCGTCGATTTGCGCGCGGCAGCGCCAGCGGAGGCGGTCTTAGATGACGATGTTTTGAGGTAATCGAGGATTGCGTCGACCGCGCCCTTTCGGACCCATGAATCGCCGATTTCCACGCCGCTCATTCGGCTCTGCGCCGTGAACGGGATGAACTTCGCCCCCAACTCCTGGATGTCGCGGCCGCGAATGCCGTACTTCTCCTTGGCGAGCACGACGATCGAGCGTCCCTCGGGGGTTTCGTCGGCGAGCGAGGCAAGTTGTGCCGCATCGGCCAGTTCCCGCTCGGTCACGCCGGACACGGGCTTGAACTCCGCAGCCTGCCGATTGCCGAGCGTGATGGTACCGGTCTTGTCGAGCAGCAGTGTGTCGACGTCTCCCGCCGCCTCGACTGCGCGGCCAGACATGGCGAGCACGTTGAAGCGGACGAGACGGTCCATGCCGGCGATGCCGATGGCCGAGAGTAGCGCACCGATGGTCGTGGGGATGAGCGTCACGAACAGCGCCACCAGAATGACGACCGAGACCGCGCCGCCGGCATAGGTGGCGTAGCTCGGGATGGTGACCGTCGCGAAGACGAAGATGATGGTCAAGCCGGCGAGCAGGATATTGAGCGCGATCTCGTTCGGCGTCTTCTGCCGCTCGGCACCTTCCACCAGCCTGATCATGCGGTCGAGAAAGGTCGAGCCCAAAGCCGCAGTGATGCGCACGCTAATCCAATCCGAGAGCACTTGCGTGCCACCGGTGACCGCCGAGCGGTCACCGCCGGACTCGCGGATGACCGGCGCGGACTCACCCGTGATCGCCGCCTCGTTGACGGAGGCGATGCCCTCGATCACCTCGCCGTCGGAGGGGATGATGTCGCCAGCCTCGACTAGAACCACGTCGCCGACTTTCAAGCCAGCGCTGGGCACCAGGTTCCAGCGCTCAGAGCGCTCGCCCGTCAGCCGCTTGGCTTGCGTCTCCGTGCGCTGGCGCCTGAGCGTTTCAGCTTGGGCCTTGCCTCGGCCTTCGGCAATGGCTTCGGCGAAGTTGGCGAACAGCACGGTGAACCACAGCCACAGGATGATCTGGAACTCGAAGGCGATGTTTGCCCCTCCGGTGAAGAGGTCGCGGACCAGGATGACCGTGGTCAAAGCCGTGACCACCTCGAGCACGAACATCACCGGATTCTTCATCAGAGTGCGCGGATCGAGCTTGACGAAGGCCGAGCCGATGGCCGGCAGGACGATCTTGGGATCGAGCAGGGCCGACACGGGCATCCGCTTGCGCATATGTGACATTTCCATCGAAATGGCTCCGAGGTGAATCCGATCAGAACAACGTGCCGGCGATCATGGCGAGATGCTCGACGAGGGGTCCAAGCGCGAGCGCGGGGAAGAAGGTGAGACCGCCAATGATCACGATCACGCCGACAACTAGGCCGACGAACAGCCCGCCATCGGTCGGGAACGTACCGGCGGACGCGGGCACCGTCTTCTTGGCGGCAAGCGCGCCAGCAATGGCCATCGCCGGGATGATCATGAAGAACCGCCCGACGAACATCGCGACGGCGCCGGTGATGTTGTAAAATAGAGTATTGGCACTGATGCCGGCGAAAGCCGAACCGTTATTGCCGGTGCTCGACGTATAGAGGTAGAGCATCTCCGAGAAGCCATGGGGGCCTGGATTGGCGGTCGCGGCGACCGCCGACGGCACCACCGTGGCGACTGCGGTCCAACCGAGATACATCAACGGCAAGACCAGGATCGCGAGCATCGCCATCTTCACCTCCTTCGCCTCGATCTTCTTGCCGACATATTCTGGGGTGCGGCCGACCATGAGGCCGGCGACGAAGATCGCGATGATCACAAACAGCAGCATGCCGTACATGCCGGCGCCGACGCCGCCAACGATGATCTCGCCGAGCTGGATGTTGATCAGGGGCACCATGCCGCCAAGCGCGGTGAAGGAATCATGCATGGCGTTGATCGCACCGCAGGAGGCGTCGGTGGTGATCACGGCGAACAGCGCCGAGAGCGGAATGCCGAACCGAAGCTCCTTGCCCTCCATGTTGCCGCCGGTCAGCCCAAGCGCATTCAGCCCGGTGGTCCCTGCGGCTTCGGCCCAGTAGCAGACGACGACACCCGTGAGGAAGAGGACGCCCATCACGGCGAGGATGGCCCAGCCTTGGCGCTGATTGCCGACCATGCGGCCGAAGACGTTGGTGAGCGCGGCGCCGATGGCAAAGATCGAGATGATCTGAACCAGGTTGGACAGCGCCGTTGGATTCTCAAAGGGATGCGCAGCATTGGCATTGAAGAAGCCACCACCATTGGTGCCGAGCATCTTGATGGCGATCTGCGAGGCGACGGGGCCCACGGCGATGGTCTGCTTGGCGCCCTCCAGCGTCGTCGCATCGACGTAAGCGCCAAGCGTCTGCGGCATGCCCTGCCACACAAGGAACAGAGCGTAAGGCACGCAGATCGGGATGAGGATGTAGAGCGTGCAGCGGGTGATATCCACCCAGAAATTGCCCACCGTCTTGGCCGAGGCGCGCGCAAAGCCGCGGATCAGCACTACGGCGAGCACAATACCGGTAGCGGCCGAGAGGAAGTTCTGGTGGGTCAGACCGAGCATCTGCACAAGGTAGGACAGCGTGCCTTCGCCACCATAGTTCTGCCAGTTGGTGTTGGTGATGAAGCTGATGGCCGTGTTGAAGCTAAGGTCCGGCGCCACTGCCGTCATGCCCGCTGGATTGAAGGGATTGAAGGGCAAGAGTCCCTGCACGCGCATCAGGACATACAGGATCAAAAAGCCGCCGACGTGGAAGAACAGCATGGCCACGGTGTAGGTCAGCCAATGTTGCTCCTTGGTCTCGTCAACCCCGCCGACCCAATAGAGCGCCTTCTCAACCGGGCGGAACACCGGCGACAGAAACGTTCGCTCGCCTGCAAAGACGCGCGTCATATACCAACCGAGCGGCTTCACCAGCGCCACGATGAGGACGCAGTAAATCGCGATCTGAATCCAGCCATTGAGGGTCATGGTCGTCGCGCCCTTTTAGAATTTCTCGGGCCTGAGCAGCGCGTAGGTGAGGTAGACAAGCAGCCCCGCCGTCACGATGCCGGCGAGCCAATAGTCGAAGATCATGGGAGGTATCCTCTAGAGCCGGTCGCAGGTGTAAGCGTAAGCGACCGAAAGGGCGAAGAAGCCAAGACCGAGAGCAATAAGGATGAAGTCCAACATAGGAGCTCCTTGTGACAGGCACCGCTGCAGCAAATACCTTCTTGCGGGACACCACCTTGAGATGAATCAAGAGTGCGAAACGCGTTCCGTCCCGGCTGGGCGCTGATGACGTGCCACTTGTCGCATATATTTTCTAGAGGGATTGGAGATCAACGTTATAGGAATCTCATATAGATCGCCGCCGACACATTTATGAAATTCCTATTTCGCGGCGCCTCGCTCCATCTCGATTCTTTATGGCCTTTGGCCCCATCTTACGGGTGTGGTCGTGTAAGGCCGTTGATCCGTGAGATGGTGTCATGTTGTTCGATCCGAAACACGAGGAGCACCTTGATGCGCTGGAGGAACAGCTTCGTCGTGCCCACGCGCTCACGCCCGATCTCATCTCCAATGTCATCGTGGGCGCCTGCACACGCCTTCCGGTGCTGAATCGGGCTGGAAAGGCGGCTCGGCTCGATCAGTTGATCGAGGCCGGTGCTTGGAGTGACGCGGCGCTTGCTCTGATCGAGCTCGAACTGCCGGCATGGAAGCTTCGTCGCCTCGTCTACGAGGATGGCGCATGGTTCTGCTCTCTCTCGAGGCAGCCGAATCTGCCTGTGGGGCTGGATGACACCGCAGACGCGAGTCACGAGGTGTTGCCTCTGGCGATCCTAAGTGCGTTCGTTGAAGCGCGGCGCAGGGCTAGCGCGATGCGCGAAACCAGTTTGCCGACAGTGCCGCAAGTCCGGCGGACATCAGGCTATGCGATTTGTTGCGACAACTTCAGCTGAGCAGCCTTCGGAGACAACCCGAGTTCGGTTATCATCAAGGACAACCGCCATGCGACAAGCCGCGCTTCCCTCCAGTTCCAGATCTTCGCTCTTTCTGATCGGCCAGAATGGCCGGGGGAATTGGGTTGTCCAGGACCAGCGCGGCCTCCGCGGCGGGCTCTTCGTCGATCGTGCCGAGGCGCTCCGGTTTGCAATGTTTGAGAACGGCAATCGGCCGCAAGCCGTTATCATGGTTCCCGGTATTCTCGAACTCGATATGAGTCGCAAGGCGGGCACAGCGCATCAGTTGCCGCCCAATTCAGGGCGTTTTGGCCAACGGAAATCACAAACCAGCGCAAGCTGTGATCGCGGCAGTGGCTGAGGGCGTGACTGATCCTAGCCGCGCATTTCGGGAAGGGTTCCGCCTCGGCTCCTCAGCACCCTCTCCAACTGTTTCTCGGAGACTGGCTTCTGCCGAAGTATCCGTTCTAGGAGCTTTTCTAAGGCTCCCACCCTTGCCGTCAGCTTTTTCACCTCTGCGCTGATGGCATCAAGCTTTGAGTCTCTCATGATCGTTTTCTACCAAGAGGCCCTCAGCTAAGCCTAGCTAGGAGGGCTATCAACCTTAACAGCCAAAGCACTCCTTTCTCGCTGGGGACTTGCCGCGAGCGGCCTAGGGGAGCTCCAGAGCCTCCAGCCGCTTCATGAAGCTGCTGCTGCTCATGAGGGAGACCACTCTTGGCCGGAAGTGCTCTACAGTCTCTCGCTGAGCGACAGCACCGATGAGGTTTCAAGGCATTTGGCCAACAGTCCCAATATGTTTGTCAATGGTCTAGCCCCAAACTTGTTTCCCATTGTTACCCCTTCTTCAGCCGCACCCCCGGCTGATTGCTGTTTGTGAACTCGACGCCTGCCTTTTCGAGTGCACGGCGGATCGCCTCCAGCGTCTCAGGGGCGCCAGCATACGCTCCGGTCTCAATGTTGCTGACGGTGTTGCGGTGAACGCCTGCCCGCTCCGCTAGGTCGCGGACGGTCCAATTCAGTAATCCCCGCGCTGCTCTCATTTGTGCGCTTGTCACAAATCATCCAACTTGTTCTATTGTCACAACCGATGCCAGTACCCGACACCACGCCGAAGCAAGTCGATCAAGTCGAAGCCGCTCTCGGGCAACAGTTCGCCACGGCTACTTCGTCGGGGCAACAGCGTCCTCATCGCAGATTCAGATACACATATCGTGATGGGGATCATCCCTGACATCGCCTAGCCCGGCTGGTGCTTTGAGCTTAGTAGCAGTTACAGGTCAAAGCGCATAATCTACTTGCCCGGTAACGGAACTACGGTTCCTCGGTTGCGTTGTATGTTGCTCGTGTCCTAGGCGACATGACTATGGCCCTGCTGAGGCAGGCAAAGATGAGAAAAATTCTGACTTGCTTTGTCACTGTCGTGGCCCTGTTGGCTGCCGGCGCGGCGGGTGTGGGCTTGCTATCGCCTACTCCTTCAGCCGCGCGTGGCGGCGGGGGCCACGGAGGCGGGGGCCACGGAGGCGGGGGTCACTTTGGCGGGGGTCACTTTGGCGGCTTTCACGGGGGTCACTTTGCAAGAATGGGCCATGTCGGAGGCTGGGGTCACCACGGAGGTTGGGCACGCGGCGGTCATTTCGCGGGGCATCACTTCACCGGCCATCGGGCAGGTGGCCGCTTTGCCAGCCATGCCGTCGGCGGCCGCGGACAGTTTGCGGCCCACAATCAACTCGCCCACGGTCAGTTCGCCCACAATGGGTTCGCTCACAACGGGCTCGCTCGCAATCAGCTGAGCGGTCTCCACCAGCGATTCCATGGTCTAAACAACTTCAATCGCAATGGATTTAACCGCAACGCATTCGGGAACCAGGCCGCCTGGAATCACTGGGGCCGAAATCATTGGGGGTCTGGTTGGAATAATTGGGGCACCGGCTGGGGTTTCTGGGCAGGGCCAGTGTTCTGGCCTTTTTTCTGGGGCGACCTCCTGACATCCTGGCTGTGGCCGTACGCCTATTACGACCCGTTCTGGTTTAATGGACCTGACTTCCTCCTGGCCAGCATCTTTTGGCCTGGTCCCTTCTATGGAACCTATTACGCCGGTTGGCCCTATGGCTATGCTGGACTCTCCGATATTTACGGATATGGCGGTTACAACTACGGCCACACGGTCCGCCATCGCTACGCAGGAACCCCGTCCGCCGGCCAATCTGCTCAAGCGGAACAAGCCACAGCCGTTTCCACTACAAACCCGGCAGAGACCTGCAACGGGTTGGCACCAGGCATCACCGACCTGCCAGTCGACCGCATCGAACAGAAGGTCCACCCGACAGGCGATCAGATTGCGGCGCTCGATGCACTAAAGACCGCCTCGTCACGAGCGAGCGAGGTGCTCAAGGCGTCCTGCCCGGACGAAGTTCCCCTCACGCCGGCCAGTCGGCTCGATGCCATGCAAAAACGGCTGAATGCCATGATTCAGGCGGTTGAGATCGTACGTACGCCCCTCGAGAACTTCTACAACTCATTGGCCGACGAGCAGAGGCAGCGCTTCGCCGCGATGGGCGAAAGCACACCGGAGGCGCGACGTTCCGGCCCGAATGGCCCGAATAATGGACTGGCGACACTCTGTAACCAGCGGGCCGGAAGCTTCACTCAGCTCCCTTTGCAGCGCATCGAGCAGACCATCCAGCCCACCCAAGAGCAGCAGCGTGCTCTCGACGACCTGAAGATAGCGTCCTCGAAGGCTGCCACTGAGTTCGAGGCACCGTGCCCCACCAATGCACCACAAGCTCCGGCGGACCGGCTCGACGCGATCACAAAGCGTCTCGATGCCATGATTCAAGCGGTGAACATCGTGCGCGCGCCACTTCAGACTTTTTACGCGTCACTAAGTGATGAGCAGAAGGCGCGCTTTAACGCAATGGGCAGCCTCGGGGTCAGCCTGCAAGCCAAGCCCAAGGGCGCGCGGGCCGATTGAGAACCAGCCGATTGCAGAAATTCGCGCTGGCTGGCTTTTGCTCGTCGACAAAAATAGCGACAAGGTCTCGATGTCGTTCGCAACGGCTGACGCCACGATTGCCGGGTTTGGCACTCACCAACAAATAAGGGGCGAAAGCCGCTGTTTGAACGTCCGACTGAATTGAATGGATCGCTCTGGGTCTGCATGCCGATCGTGTTGACTGACCGCCAGCGCGCAGCGCCATCGCGCCATCGCGCCGTCGCTGCGAGCTCTACTCCCCCCGATACGGTGCCGATGGGCGCCCGCCCCCGCCGTCGCTGAACGCAGCTGCGGCACATGGCCTTGCCTCGCTCAAAGCGATGGCTCATAGAACCTCAACAAGGCAAGCTTAGACGGCCATCCGATATTTTCCACACTGCTTGCGAGAAGCGCGCATTCCGCTCCGGCCACTATGTAGACTTCGCCGACGAGGCGACCCGTGATGACGAACGACGATATGCTGGAGACGCTCGAGAAGCGTCTCGGACGGCTGCATGCGCGGCAGCGCCTTGGCATCGAGAAGGACCATGAGGCACAAGTCTTCGGCCAGGGGCTGAACTTCTTTCACATCGAGAACCTCACGCTGTCGCACTCGCTGATCCGCGCGATGTTGATGCTGACAGGTTTCTATTGGCGGGGCGTGAGCAACGCCGCGAAGGTCGAGTTGCGGCACAACCGCATCTCCTCGCCCGGCCTGCCGGAGCCCTTTGAGGGCTTCACCATTTTGCAGCTCAGCGATCTTCACACCGACATGAGCAAAGCCGCGATGCAACGGGTGGCCGATATCCTTGCCGAGATCTCCTACGACATTTGCGTGCTCACCGGCGACTACCGGGCGAAGACCTTTGGACCCTATGCCGACGCGCTTTCCGGGACGGCGCGGGTCCGTGAGCGCATCAAAGGACCGATCTATGGCGTGCTCGGCAATCACGACACGATTTGCATGGTGCCGGCCTTGGAGCAGATGGGAATAAGAATGCTGCTCAACGAGTGTGAAACGATCGAGCGTGGCGAACGCCGCATTCATCTCGCCGGCATTGACGACGCCCACTTCTACAGGATGGATAATATCGAGAAGGCCACTCACCGGCTTCCGCATGACGAGTTTTCCATCCTCATTTCGCACACGCCGGAGATCTACCGGCAGGCCGCCCATGCCGACTTCAATCTCCTGCTCGCCGGCCATACCCATGGCGGCCAGATCTGCCTTCCCGGCCGCATCCCGATCACGCTCGATTCGGCGTTGCCGCGATCCATGGGCGCCGGCCGGTGGAAATATCACGACATGATCGGCTACACGTCGGTGGGAGCTGGGTCCTCTATCGTCCCGGTCCGTTTCAACTGTCCCCCGGAGATCACCCTCCATCACCTGCATGCGTCGCCATGAGCGACACCGATCAATAGGGCCGATCGCGCAGTCGCAATTTGAACAGGATCCGCGACAGGACCAGTGCCCCGACGAGGAACAAGATCGTGGCCACCCCGATATCGAGAATGGTGAGGGGCAACAGAAACCGGCAAGCCAGCAATGGAAATAAGGACTCAGGGATCTGGTCGAGGCCGATGGCCCTGCTGCTCGGAGCAAGGCCCATCCTGCGTTTCAAGAAGCTGGAAGCGAGATCGCTGGCCATGGCCACCGTCCCGACCAAGGTGCCAATCTTCCAGCCGAGACCGAACAGGGACGCTGCGCCTGACGTCGCCAACACGGCAAATGCGATGCCGCGGATGGTTTTCGACGGCCCAAACAGGGGACGGCCGTCGACAAAGAGCGCCCCGCCATCGAGCGGACGGGCAAAAGCGTTCCCCAGAACGAGCTTGGCGGCCACGGGCGTTCCATTGGCCACCGCCAACAAGACCAAGAGGTGAAAGATCAAAGCTGCCTGCATTGGGCCTCCGTCGGCAATTTCCAGCACAGTCACCCTTGCAGTGCGCGGAACGTTAGCCCAACTCTGCTCGAGCCCCGCTCAACAACTGGTCAGGCAAGAGAAGAACGGTCCCCATGCTGGTCGGGGTCCCCAAAGAGATCAAGGATCACGAGCACCGCGTCGGTCTCATCCCCGCGACCGTCCGCGAGCTGACACGCAAGGGCCATCGCGTCATCGTCGAGACGGGCGCGGGTCTCGGCGCCGGGATCGGCGACGACGATTACGTGGCGGCAGGGGCCGAGATCGTGGCCGGCGCGGACCCGGTGTTCGAACGCGCCGGGATGATCGTCAAGGTCAAGGAGCCGCTTGCGACCGAGCGCAAACTCAAGCGCGGCCAAGTCCTCTTCACTTATCTCCATCTCGCTGCGGATCTTGGGCAGACGGAGGACCTTCTCGCGTCGGGGGTCACGGCAATCGCCTATGAGACGGTGACGAGCCCCCAAGGGACGCTGCCGCTGCTCACCCCGATGTCGGAGGTTGCCGGCCGCATGGCGCCCCAGGTGGGCGCCCATTGCCTGGAAAAGGAAAATGGCGGCCGCGGCGTCCTGCTCGGCGGCGTGCCCGGAGTGCCTCCGGCCGACGTCCTCATCCTTGGCAGCGGCGTGGTCGGCACCAATGCGGCGTTGATCGCCCTTGGCATGGGCGCGGATGTGATCATGGCCGGGCACCACCTCGATTCGCTCCGGCGCGAGCTCGGCCCGCGGCTCCGCACCGTGTTTTCCGTGCCGCAGGCGATCGAGACCCTCTGCCGCCGCGCCGATCTCATCATCGGCGCGGTGCTCGTGCCTGGCGCCAAGGCGCCGAAGCTGATCTCCGCGGCGACGGTCAAGGCCATGAAGCTCGGCGCCGTGATCGTCGACGTCTCCATCGACCAGGGTGGTTGCGCCGAGACCTCCAGGCCGACCACCTACTCGCATCCGACTTATGTGGTCGACGGTGTGGTGCATTACTGCGTCACCAACATGCCGGGGACGGTCGCGCGCACCTCGACCTTCGTGCTCTCTAGCGCCACGTCACCCTTCGTGCTTGAGCTTGCGGAGAAGGGCTATAAGCGGGCGCTAGAGGAAGCCCCCCACCTTGCCGACGGCCTCAATATCTATGACGGCATGGTCACCCATAAGGCCGTGGCCGAGGCGCTCAAGCTCCCTTACGTGCCTGTGGGGCAGGCGCTAAAGCAGTGAGCGCAGCGCCTGGCGCGGCCGTGCGTCACGTTTGCGCCAAACCAAAAAGTCATGCGAGTAGACACTCGCTTCTAAGCGCGCCACGAATCCCTTGATCGGGGCGTGACCAGTTGGGCTCAGATATGGCGATCGAGGCAAAGACACCCGCCCGTCGCGGCGCGCGCTCCGGCGGGACCGAAGGTACCATGGTCGCGGTGCTTGCGGCGATCAGCGTCTGCCACATGCTGAACGATGTGATTCAGTCGCTGATCATGGCGATCTATCCGATGCTCAAAAGCGCGCTCGCTCTCGATTTCGGCCAGATCGGGCTGATCACTTTCACGTTCCAGTGCACCGCGTCGCTACTGCAGCCCGTGGTCGGCTACTACACAGACCGCTGCCCGACGCCCTATTCGCTCGTGCTCGGCATGGGCTCCTCGCTCGCCGGGTTGCTGCTGATGTCGGTCGCCTCAAGCTACGCCATGGTGCTTGCCGCGGCGGCGCTGATCGGGATGGGGTCGTCGGTGTTCCACCCCGAATCTTCTCGCGTGGCGCGACTCGCTTCAGGCGGACGCCATGGACTTGCTCAATCGGTGTTTCAAGTCGGCGGAAATTTCGGCACGGCCATCGGCCCGCTGCTTGCGGCCTTCATTGTGCTCCCCCGCGGCCAGAGCAGCCTCGCCTGGTTCTCGATCGTGGCGCTTCTCGCCATGGTAATGCTGGCCGGTGTCGGCAGCTGGTACGGCAAGACCATCAAGCTGAACGACAAAGCGCCTGGCGATGAGCTGAAGGCGATCTCCGAGCTCGCGCGCAGCAAGGTAAGACGGTCGATCGTGATCCTGATGGCGCTGACCTTCTCCAAGCATTTCTATCTCGTGAGCATCACGAGCTTCTACATCTTCTATTTGATCCACACCTTTCAGCTCTCGGTGCAGGGCGCGCAGCTCTATCTTTTCATCTTTCTCTTCGCGGTGGTGGCCGGCACGGTAATCGGCGGACCGATCGGCGACCGAATCGGGACGCGTCGCGTCATCTGGTGGTCAATTCTCGGCGTCTTGCCCTTCACCCTGATTCTGCCTTACGCCGACCTCTTCTGGACCGCCGTCCTCAGCGTGTTCATCGGCGTGATCCTCGCCTCGGCCTTCCCGGCCATCGTCGTCTATGCGCAAGGCCTAATCCCCGGAAGGGTCGGCATGGTCGCGGGTCTGTTCTTCGGACTTGCCTTCGGCATCGCCGGCATCGGCGCTGCTATTCTCGGCGAGCTCGCCGATTTGACCAGCATCACCCTCGTCTATCACGTCTGCGCGTTCCTGCCCGCGATCGGGCTGCTCGCAGCCTTTCTCCCGGAGACGGCGAAGCCAAGGCGGCCTCGCGCTCAGCAGAGATAAGGTTCAATCCGCGCGCCGGCGGAGGAGCTCGGCCACGTCCTTGCGGACCTGCTCCTCGGCATGCCGGGCGAGCGACTTGCGGTCGGCAAAGTCATCGAAGGGGACCGGCGGCCCGATGCGGATATGGGCATCCAGCGGCCCCAGGCTCAACAACCGCCAGGCGTGGCTGGCGAGATCCATGTCGCCATACCAGGCCACGACGGGGCGCCCGCGGCGGCAAAGCGGGATCCCATGCAGCTTGGTATAAGTGAGCGCCAAGGTCTGGGCGCAAATGTCGGCGCCGAGCGGCTTTCCTCCCGACGGCTTGGCGGCCGCGAAGAGTGGGGTCTTGAACGGCACCACGCTGTTGCCGTCACTCGAAGTTCCCTCCGCGAACAGGACGATGTGATCGCCCGCCTGCAGCCTGCTTAGGATCTCGCTCGCCTTGTCGGTCACCTCGGTGCGGCGGGTGCGGTCGATGAACACCGAGCGCTGCAGCTTGGCGAGCCAGCTCACGAAGGGCCAGGAGGCCACCTCCTGCTTCGCCACGAAGGAGACCGGCGCTATCGCCGAGAGCACGGTGATGTCCAGCCAGGAGACGTGGTTCGCAATGATCAGCACGCCGCGCTCACGCGCCACGCTGCCATCCACATGCAAGCGGACGCCGACGATCCTACAGACCTGACGGTGATACCAATGCGGGAAGGTCCGCGCATAACGCGAGCCCGTCCACAAGAACAAGAGCTGAAACGGCATCAGCGGAAGGGTGAAGGCGAAGAATGCCGTCAGCACCAGCCACGCACGCAGGCCCCGCATGTTGCTCCGCGCTAGCTCTTGCCGCTCTTGAGCGGATCGGTCTTGAGCGGCATCCCGAACAGCTCGAGCCGGTGGCCAATCAGATGAAATCCGAGCTCGCGGGCAACGCTCTCCTGCAGGCGCTCGATCTGTTCGTTCTTGAACTCGATCACTTCGCCGGTCTTCACGTTGATAAGGTGATCGTGATGGCCGTGGCCAGCCGGCTCGTAGCGGGCGCGGCCATCGCCGAAATCGTGGCGCTCAAGGATGCCCGCGCCCTCGAGGAGGCGCACCGTGCGATAGACCGTCGAGAGCGAGATGCGGGCATCGCGGTCGCTCGCCCGGCGGTGGACCTCCTCCACATCCGGATGGTCGTCGGCCTCCGACAGGACCCTGGCGATGACCCGGCGCTGGCCGGTCATGCGCAGGCCCCTCTCGGTGCAGAGGCGCTCGAGCCGGCTTTCCCATGTCGCTGTCTTGTTCATCTTTCGGTGCTGGTTGGCTGCGCCCGGCCTCGCCCATCATCGGCAGCAGGGGCTCAAAGGGCAAGGCTGAAGATGACCGCGTCGGCGCTATGCCCATAATAACCTGGGCGTCGGCCTACGGCGACCGCGCCTAGGGACTCATAGAGAGCGCGGGCAGGGGCGTTTGCCTCCTCCACCTCGAGAAACAGCTGCTTGGCCCCGCTCGCGCGTAAGGCGACCATGGCAGCGCCGAGCAGCACCCGCGCAAGCCCAAGACGCCGGTAAACGGGGTGGACGGCAAGGGTCAACAGCTCGGCTTCGTCGCCGGCGGGCCTGGCGATGAGCAGGCCTTGCGCCGGCTCGCCCCGCGCCATCGCTGCGAGGAGAGAAAGACAACCGGGGGTGCCGAGAAACCGCGCCATGGAAGCCGCGTCCCAGCTTCGCGCGAAGCAGGCGGCATGGAGCGTCGCCATGGCCGCGGCATCGCCAAGCCCGGCGAAGTGCACGTTGATCGCGGACGCGCGCGCGGTCGATGTCATCAGCACCGAGCCACCGCCGCCGCCTGCGGCTTGGCGTCAGGCGGGCGGAGATAAAGCGGACGCAAGGTCGGCAGAGTCTCGCCGGCCTCGAACGCGAGCTCGGCGAGCACGGCCGCACTTGGCTGTAGATCGGGAAGCGTCGCGTCTAGCTGCCGTTGGCGCAGCAGCGCTGCCGCCGCAAGGTCGGCGGCGCCGCTCCCGACCGCAATGGCGAGATCGGATGGGAGCAAGGCCGTCACCTCGCCGTGACCGAGCAGGAGCGGACCCTCGACCTTTCTGCCTTCGCCATCGTAAAGACCGAAATAGAGCATAGACGCCCTCGCATCGACGGCGACACCGAATGGCTTCGCGCACCTCTCGATCGCGCCGCTCGCAAGCGCCGCTCTCGCGATTACGGTCAGGCTATCGGTGCCCCAGAGCTTCGCGCTTGTGACAAGGGCCAGCCCCCGCGCCGCGGCAATGGCAATGCGTACGCCCGTGAAGCTGCCGGGCCCCAAACTGGCCGCGATCAAATCGAGTGCGGCAAAGTCGAGGCCCGCTTCCTCCATCACCTTCGCGACCATGGGCATCAGCGCCTCGGCGTGACCGCGCACCATCCTCTCCTCACGGACGACGATGCGGCGTGAGGGCCCGTCGACCCGCAGCACCGCGGCCCCGCAGGCGCCCATGCTGGTATCGAGCGCGAGGATGTTCATGAGCGTTCAGATAATGCGCGCTATCTCGTCGAAGCTGAAGCGCGGCGAGCGGGGAAACAGCACGCCGGCGTCGCCATAGCCGAGATTGCTAAGGAAATTGGACCTGAGTGGGCGCGTTCGCTTTCTCGGCGATTCGGCCGCAGTCACACCGGGCGGACCTCTTGCACTTCGGGGATGAAGTGGCGGAGTAGGTTCTCGATGCCGTGGCGGAGCGTCGCCGTCGAGCTTGGGCACCCCGAGCAGGCGCCACGCATATGCAGGAAGACGATGCCTTCACGATAGCCTTGGAAGGTAATATCGCCGCCATCCTGGGCGACGGCAGGACGCACGCGGGTCTCGAGCAGCTCCTTGATGGTGTTGACGGTCTCGGCGTCCTCAGGCGCGAAGAACTCGCCTTGCTCGGCGCTTTCCGAGCCCCGCTCGCCCTCGGCGGCAATGGCTTTGCCGGACAGATAATGCTCCATGATGGCGCCAAGGATCGCGGGCTTCAGATGCTGCCACTCGCCGTCGCCCTTGGTCACGCTGATGAAGTCGGAGCCTAAGAAGACGCCGGTCACTCCGTCGATCTCGAACAGGCGCGCGGCAAGGGGCGAGTCCTTGGTCGCGGCGGGATCGAGAAACTCAAGGGTGCCTTGGGCAAGCACAGGCCGGCCGGGAAGGAATTTCAGCGTGGCCGGATTCGGGGTGGCTTCGGTCTGGATGAACATGGCTTAGTCTCTTCGGGCTGATAGCGCGCAAATTCGAAGAAAGTCTTCGAAGAAAGTCTCGCGCAACAACTTAGAACAATTCTATTCCATAGTTGGGCCCGGGGGGCGCAAAGTCAAGGTTACTAGCGTTTCCCTGGGGCTTTCGAGCGGGCCAATTTCTCGCAGTAATTCCTCTCCTCGTCCTTTCTCCGTTACCGCGACGCGACGCGTCCGGGCTTTGCTCATCTCCCCCTCATCGCGCGAGGACGCGGGGAAATGGCGCGCCGAAAAGCGCAGTCCATTACGGTTGCGCGTCCCTCGCGGAACGCGCGACCGCCTCTCGGCGCGCCATAAGCGGCGTTCGCTTAGCTGGCCGCGCTTTCGCCGGAGGTCCGATGCCTCCGGTCGTCAGCCAGCTCGTGGCAGGAGGCCCTTACCTCCGGGCGGAGCCCCGGCACCGCCCGAGAGACTTGCTTGCGAACAAGCCGCGCGAGCGCCGCGCCGACGGGACATCGGAAATTACCCAATGCCGCCATCGCACACTTCGTGTGAGGGACAAAAAGCCCCGGCACGAAGTGTCCGATTCGTCCCGCTTCACGACGCGTCGCGAAACGCCCCTTAAAGTGGACGAGGTGCCATCAGGATAGATGCGGTTCTGGGGGTGGGGATAAACTTTTGGGATCGTCGGGATCGCTCAAGCGAGCGCCAGGATCTCCTCGATGCCGAGGCATCCGGGCACCACGGTGATGGGGACGGGGAAGGTGCCGGCGAGCCTGCCTCCCGCTAGCGTCGAGACGAGCGGCCCCGGCCCAGAGGGGTCCTTCGAGGCGCCAAGCACGAGCACCCCGATGTCTTGGTCTTCCTCGATCAGCTTGGAGATCTCCGCTGCCTTCTGCCCCTCGCGCACGATCTCCTCCGGCACGAGGTTCTCGAAGCCCATGGCTCTCAGCTTGCGGCCGAACAGCCGGAACACCGCGCGCGCCTTGTTGTGCCCTTCCTCGCGAGCGATCTCCTCGATGCCGAGCCAATGCTGGAAGTCGACGCCGGGCTCAATCACGTAGAGAAGCGCGAGCTGACCGGCGGTGCGCGAGGTCCGGCTCGCGGCGAAGGCCAGCGCGCTCTCGCATTCGGGTGTCTCGTCAACCACGACGAGGAACTTGCGCTTATGCCCTTCGGCGTGGACCTGACGCTTCTGTCTCGCCTTGATAGCTGCCGGAGTCTGCTGCTTGGGAGCGTCGGTGGGCTTTTTCCTGGTGGCCATGGACGCCATGCTGCCATCAGTAAGCGTAACCAACAAGCGGTCGATAAGCGGGCGATAACAGCTCAGCTAGCGGATGAGGCCGACGATGTCCTTGGTCATCGCGAGCACGGGATCGGCGACGACATGCGCGCGCCTAGCGCCATCGGCGAGGATGCAGTCGATCTCGACGGGATCGGCCATCAAGCGCCGCATCTCGTCGCCGATGGGGACGAGCTTGCTTGCGGCAAGCTCGGCAAGCGTTTCTTTGAACTTCGAGAAGGATGCATTGCCGACCTCGCGCAACACCTGATCCTTGGTCGTATCGGCGAGCGCCGCGTAAATGCCGACGAGATTGTCGGCTTCAGGCCGGCTCTCCAGTCCCTTTACTTCGGACGGCAAGGGCTCGGGATCGGTCTTGGCCTTCCTGATCTTCTTGGCGATCGTGTCGGCGTCGTCGGTCAAATTGATGCGGGTCATGTCCGACTCGTCGGACTTCGACATCTTCTTGGTGCCGTCGCGCAAGCTCATCACCCGCGTGGCGGGGCCGGTGATCAAAGGCTCCGGCAGCGGGAAAAAGCCATCCTGGTAACCGGCCCGCGCGATGGTCTTGGCAAAGTCGTTGTTGAATTTCTGCGCGATGTCACGGGCAAGCTCCAAATGCTGCTTCTGGTCCTCGCCCACCGGCACGTGGGTCGCGTGATAGAGCAGAATGTCCGCCGCCATCAGGTTTGGATAGACGTAAAGCCCGGCCGAGGCATTCTCCCGGTCCTTGCCCGCCTTCTCCTTGAACTGCGTCATGCGGTTGAGCCAGCCGACGCGCGCCACGCAGTTGAAGATCCAGGCAAGTTCGGCATGGCCGGAGACCTGGCTCTGATTGAACACGATTTGGCGCTTAGGGTCGATGCCCGCGGCGATGAAGGCCGCCGTCACCTCGCGGGTGTTGCGCTTAAGCTCGTCGGGGTCCTGAAATACGGTGATGGCGTGGAGGTCGACCACGCAATAAAGGCAATCATGCTCGGCTTGCAGCGCCACGAATTTGGTGATGGCGCCGAGATAGTTGCCAAGATGCAGAATGCCGGTGGGCTGGACGCCCGAGAACACGCGGGTCTTTGTGGGTGCCATACCTTGCCCCTGTTGCAAGCCCGCGCGTTATGGCTTGGGGACAAGGTTCGCGCAAGCGCCGCCATTTTCCCTACGGCAGGTTATTCCCCCTAAGCACAGCCGCTTCCATCGCGCGAATCGACTCGGCAAGGGCAACGGTGCGCTGGGCCAGGGCGAAGTGCAGCCGCTCGACCATGCGCCCTTCGACGACGATCACGCCCTTATTGGCGTTCTCGGCCTGACCGAAGGCGTCAATGACCTTGCGCGACCAATCGACCTCCTATTCGGTCGGCGAGAAGAGGTCGTTGCAGGGTTCCACCGGTTGGGGTGGATCAGCGTCTTGCCGTCCATGGTGTTTCCATCATGGCCCAGAGCCGGATCTTTTCGGGCGCATGCACGCCTTGCAGGATCTTGGCGACGCCGAGATGTCGCCTGGATGCGTCACCTTCGACACCAGAATCGCGTCAGGCGCCGCATCGCAAGCGGCAAGCAGGTCCGCCGCGGTTCCCCAGGGGGGTCTCGAGCGCATTGACGCGCGGATGATGATCTCGCGCGCCCCATAGCCGCCTCCCTTCACCGCGGCGCAGACGCGGTCGCAGGCCAGTTCCGCGGGAAGGATCTTCGCCTTCTCAAGCGCGCCCTGGTTGGAGCCGGGCATATAGAGCACGCAGCGGCGCGGCCGATCATGGCAGGAACTCCCAGGGCGTTTGTGCAGTGCAATATAGACGAGGCTCGGGCCCTCCCTCAATTTGGCTCGTCGGCTGGGTTTTGGCTCAGGGTGCCGTCATCCTCTTGAGGAGGGATTTCAGCTTGACCACGCCCAAGAGCTCGATCGTGCCCGCGTAGACGGCGAGGCCGGTCCCGACGAGGACGGCGAGAGCGATGGCCTGCACGATCAGCCCATTGCCCGGTGCGAACCAGTCCCTAAGTGCATACGTCACACTCCACACCATGCCGCCCATGAGGAGGCTCGCGACGCAGATGCCGGGGAAGCGGCGCCGGAAGGTCGCGTCGAGGGCAAATTCCTCGCGCTGCTTGAGCGTGCCAACGAGTAAGGCAACCTGAAGCCAGCCCGCGATCGCGGTGGCGATGGCGATCCCAACCGCGCCCATGATCACGAACAGGATCAGGCTCAAACCGACGTTCGCGGCCATGCCGATGCCCGCATATATCATCGGCGTCTTGGTATCCTCGCGGGCGAAGAAGCCCGGATGAAACACCTTGATCAGCACGAAGGCCGGGAGACCAGGGGCAAGGGCAGCAAGCATGGCGGCTGTCGCCTTCGCATCGACCGTGGAGAACGCGCCGTGCTCGAACAGCACGCGGATGATCGGGTTGGCCGCCACGAAGAGTGCCACGGAAGCCGGCAGCGTTAGCAACAAGGCGACTTCGAGCGACCGGTTCTCGCTCGCCATCGCCGCCGCATGATCGCTGGCGCGAAGCCTGTGACTCAGTTCGGGGAGCAGCACGACGCCGATGGCGACCCCGATCACGCCGAGAGGAAGCTGGAAGAGGCGGTCGGCATAATAGAGCCAGGACACCACCCGGTCCTGCAGCGAGGCAATCACCGTGTTGAGCACGACCGTCAGCTGGGCCACGCCGCCGGCGATGATCCCGGGCGCCGCAAGCACCAGCAACCTGCGCATATCCGCATCGAGCTGCGGCGGGCGAAAGGTGAGGCGCATGCTGGCCCTTGACGCCGCAACCGCCACGACCAGCACCTGTAAGACCCCCGAAGCGGCAATGCCCCAGGCGAGCGCTATGGCGGCGGCGCTCTGGTCGCCATGACCGAAGGCGATGAGGACCAGAAGCACGACGATGAGCACGACATTGAGGAGACTTGGTGCCAGAGCCGCGATTGCAAAACGGCCGAGCGCGTTCAGCACGCCGGAATAGAGCGCAACGAGTGCCATGCAGAGGAGAAAAGGAAGCGCAATGCGCGCGAGCAGGATCGCAAGCTCGAGCTTTGGCGGGTCGGCCGCGAATCCCGGCGCCAGCAGCAGCATGAGCCAAGGCATGGCGATCTCGGCGAGCAGGGTGAAGGCGATGAGGACGAGCGTGAGGCCGGCCAGGGCCTGCTCGGCAAAGGCGCGCGCCGCTGCCTCGCCGCCCTCGCCGTGAAATCGCTTGGCGAAGAGCGGAATGAAGGCCGCGTCGAAGGCACCCTCGGCAAACAGGCGGCGGAACAGGTTGGGGACGCGGAAGGCGACGAAGAATGCGTCGGCGACGGGGCCTGCGCCAAGCACCACGGCGATCAGCACGTCGCGGACGAAGCCCAGTACGCGGCTGAAGATGGTCATCGCGCCGACGGTGGCGAATGCGCTGTAAAGGGCCATTTATTTGCTTGGAAAGTAGTCCTTCAACCGCACTCAGGCATGCGCAAACCCCGCCTCTGAGCGCGCCATCAGCGCTTTGGTCAGGCGCTCGCGGATGGTCGTCTCGCGGCTAGAGCTCGTGATCTTCTTGCCAGTCAAGTCGGTCACGTAGAACACGTCCACGGCTTTTTCGCCGAAGGTCGCGATATGCGCCGAGGCAATATCGAGGTTCATGTCGGAGATTTCGCGCGTTACGTCGTAGAGAAGGCCCGGACGGTCCAGCCCATTGATCTCGATCACGGTAAGCGCGTCGGAAAGCGTGTTGTCGATCACTACCTGCGGCTCGACGGTGAATGCGGAGAGGCGCGCCTTCGGCCGCTTCTTAGTGGCGACCACTTCGGTGAGCCGCGCCTCGCCCTTCAACAGTCTCTCGATGGTGGCTGCGATCTTCTTCGCACGCCGCTCCTCGTCCTCGCCATGATCGAACTCGCGCTCCAGATAAATGGTGTCAAGCGCCATGCCGTCGCGCGTGGTCGAGATCTGAGCATCGACGATGTTGGCGCCCGCGCCGGCGCAAGCGCCCGCCACCATGGCGAGCAGCCGCGGGTGATTCGGCGCGAGCAGCGTGATCTCGGTCACGCCGCGGAAGGCATCGGTCGCGATATGGGTGACGAGCGACCTGCGCTGCGCCTCGGCATCGTGGATCAGCTTGGCGTGCTCGGCGATCACGTCGAGATCGGTGCGCAGCCAATAGGCCGGATAGTGGCGGTCGATGAAGCGCTCCAACTCGCCTTTGGGCCAATCCGAGAGACGCTCCCGAAGGGCGGTCTGGGCACGCGACACGCGTTCGGTGCGGGTGAGCGTGGTATGGCCGCCGCCGAGCAGAGGCTCGGTCTCGAAATAGAGCGTGCGCAAGAGCTGTCCCTTCCAGCCAGTCCACACCCCAGGTCCCACGGCGCGCAGGTCGGCCACCGTGAGCAGAAGCAGCAGTTTCAGCCTTTCGCGGCTCTGCACCAGATCGGCGAAATCGCGGATGGTCTTGGGGTCGTTCAGATCGCGGCTCTGGGCGAACGTGCTCATGGCAAGATGATGCTCGACGAGCCAGGAGGCGGTCTCGGTCTCCGAAGGCGTCAGACCGAGCCGGAGTCCGAGCTCGCGCGCGATGCGGGCACCGGCCTGCGAATGATCCTCCTCACGGCCCTTGGCGATGTCATGCAGAAATGTCGCCACGTAAAGGGCGCGGCGATTGTCGATGGTGCGGATGATCTCGGTCGAGACCGGATGCTCGACGGAATAGCGGCCGCGCTCGATGTCGGACAGGAACCCGATGGTGCGGATCAGGTGCTCGTCGACGGT
Organism: Methyloceanibacter sp.; assembly: GCA_049801475.1. Classification (GTDB taxonomy): domain Bacteria; phylum Pseudomonadota; class Alphaproteobacteria; order Rhizobiales; family Methyloligellaceae; genus Methyloceanibacter. The sequence goes on along the minus strand of JBARKP010000070.1, from coordinate 31,646 downwards.
GAAGTGGTGATACATGTTGAACTGCATCATCGAGACCACGCGCCCGAAATAGGGGATGAAGTGGCCGAGCACGCCGGCCTCATTCATGTTGCGCAGCACCACTTCCGGATTGCGAGCGTCGGTCAAGAGCCTCAATAACAGGCGGTTGGCGGCAGGATTGGCGCGCAAACTGTCGTCGATCAGCCGCAGATTCGCCCGCACTTCACGTAAGACCTCCGGGGCGAACGTGGCTTGCTGCTCATCGGCAATGGCGAAGAGCCGGATGAAGTTCACCGGATCCTTGGCGAAGACGTCCTTATTGACGGCGTTGATGCGGCCATTCTCGATGCGGAAGTCGGAGGTGCGCCGGAGCCGCGCCCGACGGCGCCAGCCGAATGGCGATAGCAGCGTGCCGAGCGAGGGCAGCGACTTTAGCTGCTTCATCTCCAGCGCCGAGCAGACGATGCGGGTCAGGTCGCCGACCTCCTTGGCGACGAGGAAGTAGTGCTTCATGAAGCGTTCTACGGCACGCAAGCCCGCATGGCCGCGATAGCCGAGCCGCTCCGCCATCACCGGCTGGAGGTCGAAGCTCAGGCGCTCCTCCGGACGGTCGGTCAGGAAATGCAGCTGGCAGCGGACCGACCAGAGGAAGCTCTCGCAGCGCCGGAAGCTTCGATATTCGCCAGGCGTAAACACGCGGGCTTCGACGAACTCCTCTTCGGCCTTCTCCGGATAGAGGTGCTTTGCGAGCCAGTGCAGCGTATGCAGGTCGCGTAAGCCCCCCTTGCCGTCCTTGATGTTCGGCTCGACAAGATAGCGCGACGCGCCGGCGCGGGCGTGGCGGGCGTTTTGCTCCTCGAGCTTGGCATCGATGAAGGCCCGCACATTGCCCCCGAGCACGTCCTTGCGAAAGCGGCGCTGAAACTCCGCAAACAGCACCTCGTCGCCCAGGATTAGCCGGGCGTCGAGCAGCGCGGTGCGAATGGTCATGTCCGAGTGCGAAAGCCGCACGCATTGGTCGATGGTGCGCGTCGCATGGCCCACTTTGAAGCCCAAATCCCAAAGCAGATAGAGCATGTATTCGGCGACGCTCTCGCCCCAGGCGGTTTGCTTGTAGGGGAGCAGGAACAGGAGATCGATGTCGGAGCCTGGCGCCAGCAGACCGCGCCCATAGCCGCCCGTGGCGACGATGGCCATGTGCTCGGCAGCCGACGGGTTCTTGGCGCGATAGACGTGATTGGTGGTGAAATCGTAAGCGAGCCTGATCAAGGCGTCCTGGAAGGCGCTCAAGCCTTCGGCGCAAGCCCGCCCGTCACCGTCGCTTTCGAGCTGGCGCCTGGCTTCGGCTCGCGCCTCGTCAACGAGTTGCCGCAGGCGCTCCACCAGCGCGGCCCGGAGGGAGGAATCCTGCCCCGAATAGGCGCGGGCGAGATCGGAGGCCTCCTGGCGCAATGCGTCGAAGTTGAAATAAGGCGCGGATTTGAGGATCGTCTGGTCCATGGGCGGGCTCGACGCCAATCTAGCACATCAGCACTTAAGGCTCGGTAGCGCGGTCCAACAAGGCCTTCAGTCGGTAGAGCACATCCAGGGCCTCACGCGGCGTCATGGCATCGGGTCGGAGGACCTCCACCGCCGCTTCCAGGGGTAATTTTGGCGGGATCTCCTGAGCGTGCGTGGCTTTGGCGGCGCTGAACAGCGGCAAGTCGCCGGCAAGGTCGGTGGGCTTCGGCCTGCCCTCGGCCTTTTCCAGCTCGGTCAGCACCGCATTGGCGCGCGCGAGCACCGCCTGAGGCAGCCCGGCAAGTTTCGCCACATGGATGCCGTAGGAGCGGTCGGCGGCGCCCGGGACCACGCGGTAGAGAAAGACGATCTCGTCGCGCCACTCCTTCACCTCCACGGTGGCATTAGCCGCATGGGGTAGGCGTTCGGCGAGCGCCGTAAGCTCGTGGTAATGAGTCGCGAACAGCACGCGGCAGCGATTGACCTCGTGCAAATATTCGAGCGTCGCCCAGGCGATCGAGAGCCCATCGAAGGTCGCCGTGCCACGGCCGATCTCGTCGAGCACGACGAAGGACCGCTCGCTCGCCTGATTGAGGATAGCCGCCGTCTCGACCATCTCCACCATGAAGGTGGAGCGGCCGCGCGCGAGATCGTCGGCGGCGCCCACACGGCTGAACAGCCGATCGACGATGCCGATATGCGCCCGTTTGGCCGGTACGAAGGAGCCGAGTTGCGCGAGCACCACGATCAAGGCGTTCTGGCGCAGGAAGGTGGACTTGCCGCCCATGTTGGGTCCGGTGACGACCAGGATGCGCGTGCCGGCGCTCCCGTCTTGCGCTCCGAGTCGGCAGTCATTGCTGACAAAGCTTGCGCCGTCGGCGCGTGCCAAGGTCTCCTCGACCATGGGGTGACGTCCTTCCTCGACGGCAAAGACGAGGCTTGCATCGATCTTCGGGCGTACATAGGACTGCTCGACCGCAAGTTCGGCGAGACCTGCATAATGATCGAGCTCCGCTAGGCCTGTGCTCGCTGCCGCCAACGCGTTCTGCTCGGCGAGGATCGCCTCGGAAAGTTTGGCGAAGATATCGAGCTCGAGCGCGAGTGCTCGCTCGGCAGCCGTGGTTATGCGCGCCTCGAGCTCGGCAAGCTCGAGCGTGGAGAAGCGCATGACATTGGCGAGCGTCTGCCGGTGCACGAAGGTCTCCGCGTGAGGGGGGTTGCTCAAAGCGCCGGCGTTGGTTGCCGTGACCTCGACGAAATAGCCGAGCACGTTGTTGTGGCGGACCTTGAGCGATTTGAAGCCGGTGGCTTGCGCGTACCTCGCTTGCAGGCCAGCGATGACCTGCCGGCTGCCGTCACGGAGCTTGCGGTGCTCGTCAAGATCGGCGTCGGACCCGTCGCGGACGAAGCCTCCGTCTCGCTTGTTCACCGGAAGCTCGTCGGCGAGCGCCGCGGCAAGCATGCCCTCGATCCGGCCCGGTATCGCCCTCAGCCTGAGCACGATGCCGTCGAGCTCTTGCGGCAGTCCGAGCAGCTCCGCAGCCGCCGCGAGGTGGCTAGAGAGAGCGCGGGCGCTGCCGATCGCATCGCGCACGGCCCCGAGATCGCGCGGACCGCCTCTCCCAAGCGCAAGACGCGCAAGCGCGCGGGCAAGATCCGGCGCCCCCTTTAGCTCTTCACGGAGCGTCCGTCGCAGGCGCGGCTCGTTGGCGAGATACCCGACCGCGTCGTGACGCGCGTTGATGGCGCCAGCATCGGTCAGGGGGCTGCCGAGGCGGCTGGCAAGCTCCCGCGCGCCGGCGCCGGTCACGGTGCGGTCGATGGCTGCAAGCAGGCTACCGGCCCGAGCGCCTTGGTTCCCGCGAACGAGCTCGAGATTGGTTCTGGTCGCGGCGTCGATGATCAGCAAACTCCCGGGTGCCTGCTTGCGCGGGGCGTGGATCAGAGGGGCGCGGCCGACCTGCGTGATCTCCACATAGGTAAACAGCCCTGCAAGCGCCGCGAGTTCGGGTTTGGTGAAATCGGCGTAGCCATCGAGCGTGGCGACGCCGAGACGCGCCTTCAGCGCACGCTCGCCACGTAAAAAAGCGAAATGGGCGCTTGGGACCGGCGTGAGCGCCGCACCCGCCCTTTCGATCGAGCGGCGCAAAGCTGTATCGCCCGCAAGGTCGTCGCCGACCAGGACCTCGCGGGGATTAAGCCGCGCAAGCTCGCCCGCGAGATCTCCTTCGCCGACCGTCGCCGTCAGCAGCTCGCCGGTGGAGATGTCGAGGGAAGCAAGTGCGTAGGCACGCTCGGCCCCCTCGCTCGGGGGGCCGCAAAAGATGGCGGTTAGAAAGTTGTGCGAGCGCGCATCGAGGAGGCTCTCCTCGGTGAGTGTCCCCGGGGTGACGAGGCGCACCACGTCGCGCCGCACCACGGCCTTGGGCCCGCGCTTCCTCGCCTCGGCGGGGTCTTCGATCTGCTCGCACACCGCCACGCGGTGGCCTTGCGCGATCAAGCGCTGCAAATAGTCGTCGGCGGCATGGATCGGCACGCCGCACATGGGAATGTCCTCGCCCCGATGCTTGCCCCGCTTGGTCAGCGCAATGCCAAGGGCGCGGGAGGCGATGGAGGCGTCCTCGAAGAACAGCTCGTAGAAATCGCCCATGCGATAGAAGAGCAGACAGTCCGCATTGGCGGATTTGATCTCAAGATATTGGGCAATCATCGGGGTGGCCGCCCCGACCTCGCCTGGGCGCAAGGGGGCGCCCGCAGCAGCGCTGCCCACGCGTTCGGCTTGCGTCCCGGTCTCCGCCTCGGCCATGGCCATGGGTGGTAACCGCTCCAATCCCTACGTACAAGGCCGCCCCCTGACCTCCTGTTAATCTTCCACCACAGCGAAAAGTGGACAGCTCCGCCCGGGCCGGTCTCTGTTATGCATCGACAGGAGACAGCTCGTCCCGGCTGTCCGTTGATCGTGTAGCCGGCCTGCTCTAGGGTGCCACGCTCTAGCGAGCTTCAAGGGAGAAAAGATGCGCCCCTCCAAACGCGCGGCGGATGCCTTGCGCCCTATCAGCCTTGAGCGCGGGGTCTCCCGTCACGCCGAAGGCTCCTGCCTCGTACGCTTCGGCGACACGCATGTGCTTTGCATGGCAAGCGTTGGCGAGTCCGTTCCGGCTTGGCTCAAAGGCAGCAGCCGCGGCTGGGTGACGGCGGAGTACGGCATGCTCCCGCGGGCGACGTCGGAGCGCACGCGGAGAGAAGCCGCGACGGGCAAGCAATCCGGTCGCACGCAGGAGATCCAGCGACTGATTGGACGATCGCTCCGCGCCGTCACCGATCTCACCGCGCTCGGGGAGCGGCAGATCACGGTCGATTGCGACGTGCTGCAGGCCGATGGCGGAACGCGCACCGCCTCCATCACCGGCGCCTGGATCGCGCTGCACGATGCGGTCCACTGGATGAAGGCGCGCAGCATGATCAAGAACGGCGCGCTGCGCGATCACGTCGCCGCCGTATCTTGCGGCCTGTATGGCGGCGAGGCCATCCTCGACCTCGACTATGTCGAGGACTCCGAGGCGCAAGCCGACGCCAATTTCGTGATCACGGGCTCCGGCGGCATCGTCGAGGTGCAGGGCACGGCGGAGACGGAAGCCTTCAGCCAGGAGCAGTTCGATGCGCTGATGGCGCTCGCCAGACGCGGCATCGGCGAGCTCGTGCAACTGCAGAAGCTGACCGTCGCCTGAGATGCGTGGAGCTCTGCGGCGGGGTGTCCGCCTCGTCATTGCGAGCCACAATGAGGGCAAGGTCAGGGAGATCGCCGACCTGCTCGCGCCTTTCGGCATTGAGGCCGTCTCTGCATCGGCATTCGGCCTCGCCGAGCCCAAAGAGACCGGCGAGAGCTTTGGCGAGAATGCCAAGCTCAAGGCGGTTGCCGCTGCCGAAGCGTCAGGCCTGCTGGCACTTGCGGACGATTCAGGCCTGGAGGTCGCCGCACTTGGCGGAGAGCCGGGTATCCATTCAGCGCGCTGGGGCGGAGACGCGAAGGATTTCGGGATCGCCATGGCGCGCGTCAACCGCGAGCTGGAAGCGATTCGCGCTACCGGCGCGAGAGCCAATTTCACCTGCGCGCTGGCGCTTGCGGCGCCCGATGGTTCGACTGAGGTGTTTGAAGGAAAGGTTTTTGGGACGATTGCGTGGCCCCCAAAGGGGAAGCGCGGTTTCGGCTACGATCCGATCTTCGTGCCGGACGGCTATGATGAGACCTTCGGCGAGATGAAGCCTGGGCTAAAAGACGCCCTCTCGCATCGCGCTCGTGCCTTCGAGAAGCTCATGCTGGCTACGTACCACCATGACGCGTGACTTATCCCCTCACCCTCCCACCGCCTGCGGCGGCGGGTCCCTCCCTCTCCCCCGAGGGGAGAGGGGATGGAGTCCGCGGCAGTGCCACGAATTTCCCTCTCCCCTCGTGGGAGACGGTGGCGCAGACCAAGGGACTCCCCTGGGTCAGGGGGAGCAACCGTTCGGGGTTTATGTGCACTGGCCGTTCTGCCTCGCCAAATGCCCCTATTGTAATTTCAACTCCAATGTCCGCCATGGCGGCATCGACGAGGGTAAGTTCCTTGCCGCCTATCTCGCCGAGCTGACGCATTTCGCGTCGCTCGCACCGGGCCGCGGCGTCAGCAGCATCTTCTTCGGCGGGGGCACGCCATCTTTGATGGGCCCCAGCACCGTGGCCGCGATCCTCGATGCCATCGCTGGGCTCTGGACCGTCGCAGAGGACGCGGAGGTCACGCTCGAAGCCAATCCCACCAGCGTCGAGGCCGAGCGCTTCGTGGGCTACCGCGCGGCCGGCGTCAACCGGGTATCGCTTGGGGTGCAGGCCTTGGACGATGCAAGCCTCAAAGCCCTCGGCCGCATGCACACGAGCGAAGAGGCGCTTGCCGCGCTCGCCATCGCCAAACGGCATTTCGAGCGCGTGTCGTTCGACTTGATCTATGCGCGGCAGGGACAAGCCTTGCAGGATTGGCGGCAAGAGCTCGCCCGCGGCCTCGGCTATGCTGAAGATCATCTCTCCCTCTATCAGCTCACCATCGAGCCAGGCACACCGTTCGCCGCGCGCCAAGCCGCGGGTACGTTGAGGATCCCTAGTAGCACGCGGGCGCAAGCCTTCTACCGGCTGACGCAGGAGCTGTGCGACGCCGCCGGGCTCCCGGCTTACGAGGTGTCGAACCATGCGCAGCCAGGCGCGGAATCGCGCCACAACCTCCTTTATTGGCGTGGACACGACTATGCGGGCGTGGGACCTGGGGCGCATAGCCGCATCGCGCGCGGCGGGACCAAACGAGCGCTCGCGGTACGCAAGTCTCCAGAAGCCTGGCTTGCAGCGGTGGCAACGGCCGGCCACGGCCTTGAGCACGACGAAGCTCTAAGCCCGCAAGAGTCCGCCGATGAATATCTGCTGATGGGTCTTCGCCTTGCCGAAGGCCTTGATGTGAAGCGGCTCGCCGCGATCGATGGCCGCATCCTCGAGGAAGCGCGCCTTCAGGCGCTTGAGGCGCAAGGCTTGCTCAGGCGAACCGCTGACCGGCTGCAGGCCACCCAAGCTGGGCGCCTCGTGCTCGACCGGCTGATCCTGGAGCTCGCCGCCTGAGGCGCTCAATATTGCGCGCTGGTGAAGCCATTCGGCGCGGGCTCAAGGACCTCCGGCCCATATTCCCTGACCTGGAGGATAGCAAGCCCGCGCTCGCTGGTGCCGTCGGGCAGCAGGCGGAACAAGCCATCGACGCCGGCAAAGCCGCTCGCCCGCGTCAGCTGCGCGAGCGTATAACGCTGACCCGGCGGATTTTGCGACAGCGACACCGCGAGACTGACAGCGTCGTAAGCCAGGCTCGCGATCCGCGGCGGGGTGGCGCCATAGGTCTTGGCGTAGCTCGCTGTGAAGTTGCTCCAGCCCTTTGGGTCGGGAGCAGGATACCAGCCGCCCAACAGAGCTTTCTCTCTCCCGATATTGGGATAGTCCCACTGTCCCGTGCCGATGAACTGGACGCGCGCGCTGGTCACGTCGGCTGAAGTGAGGAGAGGCGCCAGCGACTGGAGGTCCTCCGGGCTCGTCGGCAAGAAGAGGGCATCGACCTTTTGTCCCGACTTGATCGCGTTTGCCACTTGCCGCACCGGTCCAAGCATGGCGTTGGCGTCGTTCGGCGGGAAGGTGGCGCGGACCACGGTTTGCCCTCCGGCTCGGCCCACGGTCTTGGCGAAGGCCTCCTCGGCCACCCTGCCGTAAGGCGATTGCGGCACCAGCAGCGCGAAATTGGGCTTACCGTGGGCAATGGCGTAAGCAACGATCCGTGGCACGTCTCGGCCGGCAAGGAAGCTCAAGAGATAGACGCCGCTTCCGGCCACCTTCTCATCGCTCGAAAAGGCAATCATCGGGACATTGGCCTGGCGCGCCACCGGTGCGGCGCCCGAAACTTCCTGAGCAAAGAGCGGCCCGATAATCAGCTCTGCGCCGTCCTGGATGGCGCTCTCGGCTGCCGCTCTTGCACCTTCCGGCGTGCCTCGCGTGTCTTTGGGCACGAGGGAGACGGAAGGATTGTCGAAGTCGAACAGCGCAAGCTCGGCTGCCTGCTTGAGCGCCTTGGCCACGCCCGGCGTGTTGCCGGAGCTGGTGATCGGCAGGAGCAAGGCAACCTTCACCGCGCCGGTGCTGCCGGTGATGGGGCCACCAGCTGGTCCAGGGCCGCTGCCCCCGCCGCAGGCTGCAACGAGAACCGCGGTGACCAAACTCGCAAGCACGAGTTTCGTGGCTCCGAGGGTAAGACCGATCCTGTTTGGACGTCGCATGACCCCTATGCTCCAAGACCCGCGACGCGTGAGGTTTTCGCGAGGCTTGTGTTCCTAGCGCCGGTTATAGGCGTACGCACTTCCCCCCGGGGCTTCATACCTGCTCGCCGCTCGCCCCTCCGGACGAATCTCGACGGCAACTATGGCTCAATCGTGATAAACGCAAAATGCGCTATAGCATGTTAGGTCTAGCATAACGTCGACGGGACCTTCCACTTCTAGCAGCTCATCGGCGCAGGTTGAGTTATGAGCGCGAGCATACAAGATCACGGGCGAAGAGACCACGATGCATCACGCCGCGTTCTTGAGCGCGCGCAAAATGTGCTCGCCGAGCAGATGGCGCAGCCACTGCGGCCCGGTCTTTATCTCGTCGCGACGCCGATCGGCAATCTCGGCGACATTTCGCTCCGGGCGCTCGCGGTGCTCGCCCGAGCCGATTTGATCGCGGCGGAGGACATGCGGCATAGCCGCAAGCTTCTCTCGCATTTCGGCATCAAGGGCGAGCTCGCCCCTTATCACGAGCACAATGCAGCAAAGCAGCGTCCCCGGCTGCTCGCCCGCATCGAAGCGGGATTTTCCGTGGCCCTGATCTCCGACGCCGGCACGCCCCTCGTCTCCGACCCTGGCTACAAGCTCGTGCGCGAGGCCTTGGATGCAGGTTTCACCGCAATCAGCATCCCGGGCCCCTCGGCGATGATGGCGGGGCTGATCAGCGTAGGACTTCCCACCGACACCTTCCTGTTCGGAGGCTTCCTGCCACCCAAAGCCGGACCACGGCGCAAGCGGCTCGAAGAGCTGAAGGCGGTACCGGCCACGCTTGTCTTTTTCGAGACGGCGTCGCGTCTGGCCAAAAGCCTTGCCGACATGGCCGAGATGCTCGGGTCACGCGAGGCGGCGCTCGCCAAGGAGCTCACCAAGCTGCATGAGAGTGTGGCGCGCGGCACTCTTACAGACCTCGCAGCGGCGATCGAGCCGAGCGTCGATCTCAGGGGTGAGTTCGTCGTGGTGATCGGTCCACCCAGTCCGGACGAGGCTCTGATCGGCGATGACGCGATCGTGGCTGAACTGAAGCAGGCGCTGGAAGACCAGAGCTTCCGCGACGCCGTGCGAAGCGTCGCCGAGAGGTTCAAGCTCAAGCGGAGCCGCGTCTATGAGCTTGGACTTGCGCTGGAGCGGCCAGAGCGCGACGAGCGGTGAGAGAAACGCGCGTCAGGGCCTATCGCCATGGGTTGCTTGCGGAAGCCGTCGCCGCGCTCATGCTCCGCCAGATACAAGACCCCGGTCGGGGAGATCGATCTCGTGGCGCTAAAGGCCGACCGCCCCCTCAAGGGGATGGTGGAGTCTTTGGCTAGACTTTGCCTATAAGGGACCATGGCACTCAAGGTCGCCTTCCAAATGGACCCCATCGAGCGCATCGATATCAGGGGCGATTCGACATTTGCGCTTCTGCTTGAGGCGCAATGGCGCGGTCACGACGTGTTCTATTACACCCCGAACCACCTCTCGCTTCGCGACGGCAAGCTGATCGCGCTCGGCCACAGCCTTACCGTCGAGGACCGGCCAGGAGACCATTATCGGCTCGCGCATCCGAGGGAGGTGGGTCTCGCCGACTTCGACGTGGTGCATCTCCGCCAAGACCCGCCCTTCGATATGGCCTATATCACCACCACGCATCTGCTTGAGCGCATCCATCCTAAGACCCTCGTGGTCAACGATCCAGCCGCCGTGCGCAATGCGCCGGAAAAGGTGTTCGTCCTCGACTTCCTCGATCTGATGCCGCCGACGCTCGTCACCCGCTCGGCGGACGCCATCAAGGCGTTCCGGGAGGAGCACAAGGACATTGTGGTGAAGCCGCTCTACGGAAACGGCGGAGCTGCGGTGTTCCGCATCCCGGAGGGCGACACCAACCTCAACTCTCTGATCGAGCTGCTCGGCATAACCTTCCGCGAGCCGATCATGGTGCAGCATTATGTCCCGGAAGTGCGCAATGGCGACAAGCGCATCATTCTCGTTGATGGTGAGATCGCCGGTGCCATCAACCGCGTGCCGGCGCCGGACGAGACGCGCTCCAATCTCCATGTGGGCGGCAGGGCCGAGCCCGCCAGCCTGACGGCGCGCGACCGGGAAATCTGCGCGCGGCTGGCACCGGAGCTGAAGAAGCGTGGCCTCATCTTCGTCGGCATCGACGTGATCGGCGACTATCTCACCGAGATCAACGTCACCTCGCCCACCGGAATTAGGCAGGTGGCGCAGTTCGGCGGACCGGACGTCGCCGCCATGATCTGGGACGTGGTGGAAGCGAAGGTGGGGTCGAAATCCAAGAAGGCCGCCGGATCCTAGAACCCGGAGCGAAGCTTAGCGGCCATGCTGGAGTTTCTCGTCGTGGCTGCTGCCTTGGTCGGTCTCGTCCCCGCCCTTCGCGCGCAGTGGCACGAAAACCGCGCCGGCTTCATCAAGGCTTTGGATGTTCGGCCTTTATTGTTGGCGTCGGCATCGCGCCCGTCCCGTAGTCTTCGCTAAGGTGGTCAAGAGGCTCCTGCCCGGCCTGGTCGGGAGTTGCGGCAGGGCGCGGCGACGTGCCCGAGCTTCGCGAGCAGGGCTTCAACGGCTATCTCGTACGGCCGATCAGACCCTTGTCGTTATTGACGCAGCTCTTTGGCAGTCTCGACGGGCAGCCGGGAGAGGCCGTCACCTCCGTCCCGCTGGCTCCAAGGGCGGCAGAACCTAGACCGCAAGATTTCGGTCCTGCTCGCGGAGGAAAACGACATCAACGCGCTGCTCGCCCGCACCGCCCTGGAGAATTCCTGCATCCGCGTGGTGCATGTCGGAAACGGGGCCGAGGCGATTGCGGCCGCGCGATGAGCTCGACCTCTCCCCAAGGCACGGCTTCGATCTCGTGCTCATGGACATCCACATGCCGATCATGGACGGCGCGGAGGCCGCGCGCGACATCAGGGCTCTCTATCCCGCGGACGCATGGCCGGCAGAAGGGACCCCCCGATCGTGGCGCTGACCGCCAACGATTTTGCCGAGACCGTGCCTCTTATCTCGCGGCCGTGCCCGACGACTATCTGGCGAAGCCCTTCGAGAAGGAGTACTTGGCGGCGCTGCTCGCCCGATGGGGAAAGCCCGCCGAAGGGAGTCAAAAGGCAGCTGGCCGCGGAGCCGCCTGAGCTCTCTTGTCCGAGGTAACTATTATTCTGCGATGTTTCGCTGCGGAGCCGCCTGACAACGGCCGAGCCGCACCCTATATCCCCAGGCTGTCATACAGGCTTCGAATTGGTTTGCTAACCGACCCTTGTTGTGGCCGAATCGGGGCTGCCGCGCGCGATGTTGCTTCAGTCGTCACGGCGTCGCGCGGCCGCCTCTCCTTACAGCGAGCCTGGCTGAGACGTGCCAATGAAACTGACACCCGGGGGCATCGCGGAGCGGTTCCGGGGCAACCCGATGTTAATGTTGCGGCCAAGTCACATTGGCTTACTGCCCTTCGCCGGGCGCTGGCGGGCGAAGCCCCGGCGGCTTGGGCCCTGGCAGCCGCTTAAAGTTTATGGCCGCATCGGCTCCCTGGAAGTGCGGCTTGCCCGCAAGCGAGGGGAGATCAGGCAGGCCCAACGCCTCCGCTACAAGGTGTTCTACGAGGAAATGTCGGCGGTTCCAGGTGCGCTCGCCATGCTGTCGCGGCGCGACGAAGATGCCTATGACGCCATCTTCGACCATCTGCTCGTGGTCGACCACGGAACCGCCACGAACGAACACCGCTGGCGCCGGCCGCGCGTGGTCGGCACCTACCGCGTCCTCCGTCAGGAAGTCGCCGACCTCAATGACGGCTTCTATACCCAGGGCGAATACGACGTACAGCCGCTAATCCGAGCAAGACCCAATGATACCTTCATGGAGCTTGGCCGTTCCTGCGTGCTCAAACCCTATCGCAACAAGCGGACGCTCGAGCTGCTCTGGCAGGGCGTGTGGTCCTATGTGCGCGAGCATGGCGCCAACGTCATGATCGGCTGCGCGAGCTTCGAGGGAACCGACCCAACGGTGCATGCCGCGGCGTTGAGCTACCTTTATCACACCGCCCTCGCGCCCGAGGATTGGCGGGTGAAGGCGCATGATCATCTCCGCGTCGACATGAACATGCTACCTTTGGAGGACATCGACATGCGCGCGGCGATCAGGGCACTGCCGCCGCTGATCAAGGGTTATCTCAGGGTTGGCGCCTATATCGGCGACGGCGCCGTCATCGACCATCAATTCGGCACCACCGACGTTTTCGTCATCATGCCGGTCGAGGCGATCCGGACGCGCTATTTCGGCCATTTCGGCGCGCCTGACGAGATGTCCTCACCGATCGCGCCAGCGTTCGTTTCGCTGAACTAGAAGCCGTCTAAATGTCAAATGCCTGAATTTCCCTTCACTGTCCTGGTTTCCGGCTTGTGACTTTGGCCACGGCATTTGACGCGTCGGGAGCCCGCCCTTAAGTTTCAACCCACTATGCGCCACACCGACGTCAACGCCCTAAAACCCGTGAGCGACGGAGCCGTGAGCTTGCGCCAGCTCAACGAACGCTCGCGCGAGATCTTCAAGCGCGTCGTCGAGACTTATCTTGCCACCGGCGAGCCGGTCGGCTCGCGCAATTTGAGCCGTGCTCTGCCGATGACGCTGTCGCCGGCCTCGGTCCGCAACGTCATGTCGGATTTGGAGGCCCTCGGCCTCATCTACGCACCGCATACGAGCGCGGGCAGGCTGCCCACCGAGTCCGGATTGCGCCTGTTCATCGACGGGCTGCTCGAGATCGGCGATGTGAGCGAGGAGGAACGGACCCAGATCGAGAGCCGCATGGCGGGCAGCAGCAGGCACCGAGCGGCGGCGGAATTGCTGGCCGAGGCCGGCGAGATGCTGTCGGGCCTCTCGCGCTGCGCGGGCGTCGTGCTCGTCGAGAAGCAAAGCAAGACGCTGAAGCAGGTCGAATTCGTCAATCTTGGGCCCGGTAGGGCTCTCGCGGTGCTCGTGAGCGAGGATGGCGACGTCGAGAACCGCATCATTACTTTGCCGGAACGCCTGCCGCTCGCTTCGCTCAACGAGGCCTCCAACTATGTCAACGCCCGCATCGCCGGGCTGACCTTGACGGACGCGCGTGCCCGTATCGAGACGGAGATCGAGGCACGGCGCGCCCAGCTGGACGAGCTAACCGCCCGCGTCGTCACCGAAGGTCTTGCCACCTGGTCCGGCAATGGCGACGAACAGAAGAGCCTCATCGTTTGCGGGCGCTCGCACCTGCTTGAGGACGTGAGGGCGATGGAGGATTTGGAGCGGGTGCGGCTTCTGTTCGAGGATCTCGACACGAAGAAGGACCTGATCCAGCTTCTCGGTCTCGCGGAACGCGCCGAAGGCGTGCGCATCTTCATCGGCTCGGAGAACAAGCTGTTCTCGCTCTCCGGCTCGTCGTTGATCGTCTCGCCCTTCGAAGACACCGAGCAGAGAATCGTCGGCGTGCTTGGGGTGATCGGCCCAACGCGGCTCAACTATGCCCGCATCATCCCCATGGTGGATTACACGGCAAGACTGCTCGGGCACCTTGTCCCTTGATTTTTGCCAGTCCGCAGTTGATATCCCCCCGTGAGGTTGTCCAGCGAAATCCCTTTTCGTAAGAGAGCCAATGTCCGACGACAACACCGATCCGCGTCAGGCCAGCGCAGATCAAGCCAAGCCTGCCAGCTCTGACACACAAGGCGTTGCCGCCGACCCGGCGGCACAAGCGAGCGCAGAACTTGAAGCCATGATCGCCGAGAATGCCGACATGCGCGATCGTCTGCTCCGCACCATGGCCGACATGGAGAATCTGCGCCGCCGCACCGATCGCGAGAAAAGCGACACTGCGCGTTACGCCATCTCCAACTTTGCGCGCGACGTCCTGACCGTGGGCGACAATCTCCGCCGCACCATCGAGCACGTCCCGGCGGAAGCCTTGAGCCAAGATCCAGCGCTGAAGAGTTTCCTCGATGGGGTGGAACTCACCGAGCGGGAGCTTCTGAACGTGCTCGAGCGTTATGGCGTCATGCGCATCGAGCCGCTCGGGCAGCGCTTCGACCCCAATTGCCATCAGGCCATGTTCGAGGTGCAGAACCTCGAAGTTCCCGAGGGCACCGTCGTCGACGTGATGCAAGCGGGATACGTCATCGGCGATAGATGCCTCAGGCCCGCTCTCGTGGCGATCGCCAAAGGCGGAGCGAAGCCGGGCGCGCCCGGACAAGGCGGCGAAGGGCCGAGCAAGGCCGCCAATGACGACTTCCCGAGTGGAGGAGCCCCACCTGGCGGCCCTTCCAACAAGGACTCCGGCGGCGAGACCTAGTTTGGCTTCGTTACCCGCCGCAGGGTGAGATTGAAGCGGCCGCCTTCTTGTAGGAGGTCCGACGTGCCGGCAAGGATGCGGTCGATGCCGAGATAGGCAAGCCGATCCTCCCGCCCAACGGGCCGAGAACACCGGAGCTGCAAGATCCTGCTCATCCTCGTCGCGGTGTAGGCCAGTCATGCGCACCGAGAATGGCTTGCCCGAGCGCCGCATGGTCGGGATGAAGAGCGGCGCCTCGGCAATGATCGCGCGCAAGGCGCGCATCAGCCCCAATTGCGCCGCCCGGTCGAGCCTTCCAGCGAGATATTGCAAGGGCACGCCTTTGCCTCCTGCCATCCAGCATCCTACGATCCGCCACAGTGTCCGCTTAGATACGATCAAGAGGTGAGCATGGCGAAGGCCCGTAAATCCAACCCCGAGGGATATGTGCATGCGCGGGACGCTAAAGAATATCAGCGTCTGCGCGATCAGGCGCACATGTGGGAAGCCGCAACGGCGCATGTCCTCGATAGGGTTGGGCTCAGAGCCGGCATGAGCTGCCTCGATGTGGGCTCGGGGCCAGGCGATGTGATGAGGTTGATGGCCGATCGCGTGGGCCCAGAGGGGTGCGTCACCGGCATCGAGATCGACGCCGAGCTCAGCGCTCAGACGTTGCAAGAGCTTCGCGCCGAAGGCGGAACCCAGTTCGAACTCGCCACGGCTGATTTGCTCAAGCTCGACGCACTCGCCGGCGCGCCATTTGATCTGACCTTCTGCCGGCTCCTGCTCATGCATATGCGCGATCCCGTGGCCATCCTCGAAAAGATGCAGGGCTGGACCAAGCAAGGGGGCACCGTCGTGGCGCAAGAGTTCGACTTTGGCGCCATCACCGTGGAACCTCCTTGCCCGGCGATGGGCGAATTCAATCGCGTCTTCGAGGGCGTTTTCCGCGGCCATGGGCGCAACTTGCGGGCAGGGCGCCAACTCCCTGCGCAATTCGAGGCCGCGGGCCTAGGCGCTCCGGACGGTACCCATGCGGCAGTCCATTTCCTGCCTCTCGCGGAGATGGCCAACATGCTGATCGGCGTTTATGACGGTCTCTACGCGGCCGGGGCGGAACTTGGCCTTGCCGATCCGGTGCGGGCGTCCGCCTTACGGACGGAAATGGCGGAGGCCGCCGCCGATGGCCGCTATTACTGTCTGACGCCGGTCCTCGTCGCCGCCTGGAAGCGCATCGCTTGAGAAACTCGATCGCCCCGCTCGCCAATTCCGCGCTTCTCCTTGCGGCCCATAGGCTTGGCTCCTATATAACCGCGGAAACCTGCCGGATGAGTCGGCGGGCGCGCCGCAGTGATTAGGGGGCCGGCGCCGCGCGGTTGAAAGGGGCACGCGCGGAGTGTTAGCCGGGTGCCGATGTAAGGGCCCGGACGGTCTGCCAGAAAGTCTGCCAGAAAGAGAGGCTACGGATGGCGAAAGTGATCGGTATCGATCTCGGCACAACCAACTCCTGTGTCGCGGTCATGGAAGGGAAGAACCCCAAAGTTATCGAAAATGCTGAAGGCGTGCGTACAACGCCTTCGATGGTCGCGTTCACTGAGGACGGCGAAAGGCTGGTGGGCCTACCCGCCAAACGCCAGGCCGTCACCAATCCCGAGAACACTTTCTTCGCCATCAAGCGGCTGATTGGGCGCCGCTACGACGACCCGATGGTCGAGAAGGACAAGAAGCTTGTCCCCTACAGGATCGTCCGCGCCGACAACGGCGACGCGTGGGTCGAGTCCCGCGGCAAGAAATACTCCCCCTCGCAGATCTCGGCCTTCATTCTGCAAAAGATGAAGGAGACCGCCGAAGCCTATCTCGGCGAGAAGGTCGAGCAGGCGGTCATCACCGTTCCAGCCTATTTCAACGACGCCCAGCGCCAGGCGACCAAGGACGCCGGCAAGATCGCAGGGCTCGAGGTGTTGCGCATCATCAATGAGCCGACGGCGGCCGCTCTCGCTTACGGCCTCGACAAGAAGAGGGAGAGCAAGACCATCGCCGTCTACGATCTCGGCGGCGGCACCTTCGACATCTCCATCCTGGAGATCGGCGACGGCGTGTTCGAGGTGAAGTCGACCAATGGCGATACCTTCCTTGGCGGCGAGGATTTCGACATGCGCCTCGTCGACTATCTCGCCAATGAGTTCAAAAAGGAGAGCGGCATCGATCTGCGCGGCGACAAGCTCGCCCTGCAGCGGCTGAAGGAAGCTGCCGAGAAGGCCAAGATCGAGCTGTCCTCGACGACGCAGACCGAGATCAACCTACCCTTCATCACCGCCGACAAGAGCGGCCCGAAGCATCTCACAATGAAGCTCACCCGGGCCAAGCTCGAAAGCCTTGTCGACGACCTGATCCAGAAGACCATCGGCCCCTGCCAGAACGCATTGAAGGATGCGGGTCTCAAGGCTGCCGAGATCGACGAAGTGGTTCTCGTCGGCGGCATGACGCGCATGCCAAAAGTGGTCGAGACGGTGAAGACCTTCTTCGGGCGCGAGCCCCACAAGGGCGTGAATCCAGACGAGGTGGTGGCGATCGGCGCTGCGATCCAGGCGGGCGTGCTGCAGGGCGACGTGAAGGACGTGCTCTTGCTCGACGTGACCCCGCTCTCGCTCGGCATCGAGACCTTGGGCGGCGTGTTTACGCGGCTGATCGACCGCAACACCACGATCCCGACGAAGAAGAGCCAGGTATTCTCGACCGCGGAAGACAATCAGAATGCCGTCACTATCCGCGTCTTCCAGGGCGAGCGGGAGATGGCGGCGGACAACAAGCTGCTCGGCCAGTTCGATCTCGTCGGCATCCCACCGGCGCCAAGGGGCGTGCCGCAGGTCGAGGTCACATTCGACATCGATGCGAACGGCATCGTCAATGTCTCGGCCAGCGACAAGGCCACCGGCAAGGAGCAGTCGATCCGTATCCAGGCTTCAGGTGGCTTGAGCGAAGGCGATATCGAGCGCATGGTCAAGGAGGCCGAAAGCCACGCCGACGAGGACAAAAAGCGTCGCGAGCTGGTCGAGACCAAGAACCAGGGCGAAGCGCTCGTGCACTCCACGGAGAGGATGCTCAAGGATTACGGCGACAAGGTCCCGCCGGGCGACAAGGGCACGGTGGAAGCGGCGCTCGCCGACTTGAAGACAGCAATCCAGGGCGAGGACAAAGATCTGATCAAGCAGAAGACCGACGCTCTTGCGCAAGCCTCGATGAAACTCGGCGAGGCGCTTTATCAGGCAAGCCAGGGAGCGGCCTCAGGCGAAGGCGCAGGCCCCTCTGAGGGTGCCGGCGGCGGCCAGGACAACGTGGTCGACGTCGACTTCGAAGAGGTCAAGGACGACGACAGCAAGAAGTCTGCATAAAGGGGTGCGTTGACGGATTGGCGTGGGGCTTGCACTTTTTGGTGCGGCCCCCGCTGAAGCCCAGGAGAAGAGGCTGAGCGCCGCCCGCGGGGGCGGTCTGGTGTCGAAGGCCGGAAGGGGCGAATGGCGAAGCGAGACTATTACGAGGTTCTGGGTGTTTCGAGAGGGGCCTCGGACCGGGAGCTCAAGGCCGCATTTCGCCGTCTCGCCAAGGAGTGCCACCCTGATCGCTGCAACGGCGATCGGGATGCCGAGGGGCGCTTCAAGGAAGTCGGCGAGGCCTACGAAGCGCTGAAGGATCCCCAGCGTCGGGCCGCCTATGACCGCTTCGGCCACACCGCGTTCGAAGGCGGTCTCGGCAGCGCCGGCGCTCACGCCTTTGGCGCCGACTTCTCCGCGTCCATGTCGGCCATGTTCGACGATTTGTTTGGCGAGTTCATGGGTCAGCGGCGCCCACGGCAGCGCTCGGCGCGGGAGCGGGGCGCAGACCTCCGCTACAACATGGAAATCACTCTGGCCGAAGCTTACCAAGGCAGGTCGGCGCAGATCCGGGTTCCGACCAGCGTGACCTGCGAGGCCTGCACAGGCTCGGGCGCCCTGGCCGGCACTGCGCCCACGACCTGCCGCACCTGCGGCGGCGTCGGCAAGGTCCGCGCGTCGCAGGGCTTCTTCACCATCGAGCGGACGTGTCCCTCCTGCCAGGGACGCGGCGAGGTAATCGAGACCCCATGCCCGGCATGCAACGGATCGGGGCGGGTCACGCGCGAGCGCACGCTGTCGGTGACCATTCCCGTCGGCGTGGAGGACGGGACGCGGATCAGGCTCGCCGGCGAAGGCGAGGCGGGTTTGCGTGGCGGTCCTGCCGGCGACCTTTACATCTTTCTCTCGATCAAGCCGCATGAGTTCTTCCAGCGCGACGGCGCCGACCTCTTCTGCCGCGTGCCGATCGCGATGACGACCGCTGCGCTTGGCGGCGAGATCGAGGTACCAACCATCGATGGCGGCAAGACACGGGTGAAGATCCCGGAGGGCACCGAAGGCGGCAGGCAGTTCCGCCTCAAATCCAAGGGCATGCCGGTGCTCCGCTCCAAGCAGCAGGGCGACCTCTACATCCAGGTCGAGGTTGAGACGCCAAAGAGTTTGACGCGGAAGCAGCGCGAGCTTCTGAAAGAGTTCGAGAAAGCCTCCAACGCGAACACCAACCCGGAATCGGCTGGCTTCTTCGCCCGCGTGAAGGAATTCTTCGAGGGCGAGTAGAGCTCCGGCGAAGAGCCCCGCGCTTAAGTCGTGGAATTTGCGTCAGTTTGACCAGGCGCTCCCGGTTGACGCGCGAGCGCATGAGTTGGGATGGCCATGACCGACGGCGCAATCAGGCTGAAGAGCCCCATCGTCAGCCAAGCGCAAGGGTTATCGCGGTCGACCATCCATACCGCCATGCGGGCCACGATCGGCGTGGTCATCGTGCTGGCCGTCGCTGCCGCGTTCTGGTACGCGCGGACCGCGATATTTCTCGCCTTCGCCGGCATTCTGCTCGCGATCGTGCTCCACGGGGCGAGCAAAGCCCTCTCCAGGATTAGCCGACTCCCGAATCTCGTCGCGCTGACGATCGTCGTGGCGCTGATCGCGGGCTTTTTCGCGGTGGTCATAGGCACATTAGGGCCGACGATCTCGCAGCAGGTCACTCAGCTCGCTACGAGCATTGCCACCGGCCTCACCAATCTGACGCAACAGGTTGCCACCGCGGCCGATGAGCGGAATCTCTTCCAGGACGTCGATATCACCAAGCTGTTGAGCCAGTTCAGCCCCTGGGGCATCGCTAGCGGAGCGACCTCTGTCGCGGTTTCGATGTTCGGCGTCATCAGCGCCTTGCTGATCGTTCTGTTTTTCGGCATCTACTTCGCCGCCGATCCCCACACCTATGCAGCTCGCAGCGCGGATTGCTTCCGAGGACCGGCGGAGCGACACGACTGTCATGCTGGTACCAGACCGGCGATTTGCTGCGGCGCTGGCTCATCGGGCAGGGCATCGCCATGGCTGTGATCGGCGGGGTCACCTATGTGGGCCTGCTCATCCTCGGTGTGCCGATCGCCTTCGTGCTTGCGCTGTTCGCGGGTTTCGCAGGTTTCCTACCTTATCTTGGGCCAATCATCGGCGCCGTGCCCATGGTGTTGGTGGCGGGCGGAGAGAGCCTCACGCTGGCGCTGTGGGTCACCGGGCTTTACGCGATCGTGCAGTTACTGGAGAGCTACCTGCTCACGCCCTTGATCCAGGCGCGCGCGGTGTCGTTGCCGCCGGCGGCGGTGATCTTGAACCAGCTCGTGTTCGACGCCCTGTTCGGCATCCTGGGCTTGGCACTCGCGACGCCGCTTGCCGCCGCGGCCATCGTGCCGCTGCGCAATCTGTTCGGCTCGGCCGATCCTGAAACCGACTAGAGCGGTTGCGAGCTTTGCTTGATGGCCTGTTGTTTGCCAAATAAGCCTGTTGCCAGGGCTTAATGGGGACCGGAATGGTGCGTTTATTGTTCTTCGCCGGCAGCACGCGACGAGGCTCCTACAACAAGAAGCTCGCGCGGCTCGCCCAACACATCGCCTCGGCCAACGGCATCGAGGGCGTGTTCGTCGATCTCACGGAGTATCCGATGCCGCTCTATGCCGGGGATCTGGAGGCCGAGCAGGGACCGCCGTTGAAGGCGGCCGAGTTCAAAGCCCTGCTGGCCGAGTATCAGGGCGTGTTCATCGCCAGTCCGGAATACAACTCTTCGATCACGCCGCTGCTCAAGAACACGCTCGACTGGGTGACGCGGGTGAGAGCCGGGGGCGAGACTGGGCTCGAAGTTTACAAATCGCGCGTCTTCGCCATCAGCGGGACATCGCCGGGCTATTACGGGGCCATGCGCAGCCTGCTGCACCTCCGCCCGATCCTCGAGGTCGGGCTTGGCGCGGCAGTGATCCCACAGCAGCTCGCACTGCCGCGCGCAGGCGACGCCTTCGACGAGGACGGCAGCCTCAAGGACAAGGCGCAGCAGGCTGCGCTCAAAGGCGTGGTCGAAGCGCTCGCCATCGCTGCGCGGAAGTTCGTGTCCCCATGACCGCGGCCAAGGATCGGCTGATCGTCGCGCTCGATGTGCCGAGCGTCGACCAGGCGCAGAAGCTCATCGAGCAGCTTGGCGACAGTGTCGGGGTCTACAAGATCGGGCTCGAGCTCTTGTTCTCGGGCGGGCTCAAGCTCGCGAGCGAGCTCGTGGCGCGCGGCGCGCGCGTTTTCATCGACGCCAAGCTGCTCGATATCGAGGCGACCGTCGAGCGCGCCACGGCTGCGGTTGCGGGTACCGGCGCGCATTTTCTGACCGTGCATGCGCTTGATTGCAAGACGCTCGATGCCGCGGTGCGTGGACGGGCCGGCACCGGGCTCAAGCTGCTCGGTGTGACGGTCCTCACCAATCTTGACCGCGATGACCTCAAGGAGCAGGGCATCGACCGCCCCCCGCGGGACCTTGCGGTCTATCGTGCGATGCTTGCGCAGGAGGCCGGTTTCGACGGGGTGGTGGCGTCAGGCCAAGACGCCGCCGCGCTTCGCCAGGCGCTCGGCCCGAAGGTGCTTATCGTGGCGCCCGGCATCAGACCTGCGGACGCCGATCAACAAGAACAGGTGAGGGCGGTCACGCCGCCGGAGGCGATTGCCGCGGGTGCCGACTATCTGGTGATTGGGCGCCCGATTACCCGTGCCGCCGACCCGCGTGCCGCTGCGCTAGCAATCGGCGAGCAAATGGCGCGGGCATTGGCGAGATAGTCGTCATCGGGTCGGTGCGAAGCGCTAGCCGAGCTCGGCGAGGCGGGCGGCGATCAGGCGCGAGAGGGCCTCGGCACCGCCTTCAATCGCGACCTGCTTCAAACGCGACTTCCCCCCATGCGCGACCTTCACGGTCGAGGGCGGAACCTTGAGCCAGCGCGCGATGAGCGTTTCGAGCGCTGCATTGGCGCGTCCGCTTTCGGGGAGAGCGCGCACGCGCGCCTTGAGTTCCCGCTTACCCGCATGATCCTCAAGCCCCACGATCTCGTCGGCTCTAGCCTTCGGCGTCAGCCGCACCGGCAGGATGACGTCCCGGCTGCGGCGAAGGGAAAGGACGAGACGATTCGCGGAGCTCATGGCTGCCTGACGACCGGCTCGGCCGGCATCAGCCAACCAAGCAGCACGACATTTTGGATGAACAGCAGGATTAGGATCAGGATCACGGGCGAGATGTCGATGCCGCCGAGATTGGGCAGGATGTTGCGGATCGGGCGAAGGGCAGGCTCAGTTACTCGATAGAGCATGTCGGCAATCGCCAGTACGAAGCGATTGTTGGTGTTGACCACGTTGAAGGCAATCAGCCAGCTCAAGATCGCGCTGGCGATGATTACCCAGATATAGAGCTGGATGAGATAAACGACGAATTCAATCAATGGACCCATGAAGCCCCTCCTCGGAAGGTGCATCATCTAGCGGAGAGGCGATGGAGAGGGCAAGCCTTACGTCTTCCGTCAAAGCGGGAGTGGCCTCGCTTGACAGGCCGGAAGGCCGATCCCTAAATGGCGCCTGTTTCCAGGGGCCGTAGCTCAGTTGGGAGAGCGCAGCAATCGCACTGCTGAGGTCAGGGGTTCGATCCCCCTCGGCTCCACCATTCGTCATTTAAGTCCCTCTTTCTGTTTAGTTTTGCAGTGCGATTGGAAAACTTAGAACTCGGGGTTTCACCCCGTTGCCTTTTTGATCTTAGCCATCCCGTCACGGGCGAGTTTCTTCCGATATTGCGTTTCTGTAGCGTCTCACTTAACACCCCTTCGCTCGTGCCGCTCTCGCTCGCAGGAGCGGGATCCCGTCAGCAATAGAGCGGACATCGTCGGCGCTGAGTTCACAAGAACGCCTCGCCTGCATGCTGCCCGATCGCCTTCGCACGGCGGTCATAGACCTTCAGCGTGTTGATCTGCGTGGTCTCATCAACCGCGATTTAGGAGCCGCGCTGCCTTGCCACGGACTTCGCCAGTAGGCGAGATATGTCGATAGAGCGTGGACCGTGTAACGCCTAGTTCCGCGCATAGGGACCCGACATTTGTCTCGGGTTTGCCCATAGCAGCCATCGCTAGACGGAGTTTGGCGGAGGTCATTTTGGGCTTGCGGCCCCCTTTACGACCGCGAGCGCGCGCTGAGGCGAGCCCAGCGCGGGTACGCTCAGAAATCAGATCGCGCTCGAACTCGGCGAGCGATGCAAAGATGCCGAAGACCAACTTCCCCGCAGGCGTGGTCGTGTCGATTGCGGCACCCTGGCCGGTGAGCACCTTTAGGCCAATGCCACGATTAGTCAGATCGTGGACGGTGTTGACAAGATGCCGCAAATTCCGTCCCAAACGATCAAGCTTCCACACGACCAGCGTGTCACCTTCTCGAAGCACTTGCAGGCACGCAGCGAGCCCAGGACGGTCATCCTGCTTGCCAGATGTCGTGTCACGATAGAGGTGCCGCTCGGTGACGCCTGCGGCAAGGAGCGCGTCTCTTTGCAGGTCGAGCACCTGCGAGCCATCGGCCTTTGACACTCGCATGTAGCCGATCAAGGTCGAGGCCACTGTTCGGGGCCGACTTGGGGCTCGCTTCATGTGCCAAATCTAATATCTTTTTCTATGTCGCGCAAAGGGTATTAACATTTTGAGACATCGATCTGCTTTGCCGTAGCGGGAAGTTGACCAACAACGCCGTATCGTGTTGCCCGAGCCGACTGGTTGGGGGGCGGGTTACGTCCCAAGCCTCGGTTTGACCGGGATCAAGGCCGAGTCGCGCGATGCAGGCTTTAATCCCGTATACGGACTAATTCGCCTCCAGCAATTCATTTTTGATTCAGCTGCACAGCGCCTATTAAATGTCAGCGTCTGGAATGGCCTCTTTGAGGGACGAGCTATGCAGCATCTCCGAGCAGTTCTTGTCACATGCGTGGCCACGATCTCGATCACGTTGATTGTTGCCCCACCAGCAATCGCAGGTTACAACCTGTTTGTATTCGTCCAACAAGCAGACTCTCCTGGCAACGACTATTCGAGAATAGACCATTTTTCTTTTGACGAGTGCGAACATAGTTGTGAGGCCGACACGGCATGTAATGCATTTACATACAATCAGATCAAGGGTGTATGTTTTCTAAAGAGCGCCGCTGCACAATGGACGATGATCACTCTCGGAGCAATCACTGGAATTAAGCTCTCACCATTGCTACCGTCCGAATTATCGCTACCGTCCGAAGGCGAGTGAGGCAATTGGATCGCCGTGTCGTTCGGGATGGGTGCATAGGAGCGCGAGATCATCCTGCTTAAGCGCGTGCTTCTGGATGTTCGCTCTTTCCGGGCCATGTTGAAAGCGTTAGGGGTCGACCTAAAAAAAGTGTGGACAGAATCTGACCGAGGTGAAGGGACTTCGCGGCAGTATTTGGCTTAGGCGAACTCAGTGCTATCACCCTTCACCCCGTTTGGGCTATGCTTTCCCTCGCCTTTTGAGGCGATCCAACTCGCTTAGCTGGGAGCCGCGCGAGTCACGACATGGGCGAGAATGCGGGTAGAACGTCATTTTTGTCGCGCGTCCGGTCGCGGGCTTAGGCCTTTGTTTCTTTGATTGCTGTCGTCTTTGCCTCCATAACGCGCAAGAGGCGGTCACACAGGGATTCATCGCATCCGCTCTGATGCTCCTGGCGTATTTTTGCTCCTGGCGTATTTTGGGGCCTATCACAACATCAGCGGGCCGCTCTGTCTGACGCCGGTAGGAGCATCTTAGCGAGGCGCGCCCGCGCCGGTGAAAAGGATCTGTAGGAGGCTCTGCCATGGCCAACAAACAGAACTTCACGCCAGAGGAGTGGACCAAGGTCATGGCAAGCATGATGCTGGCTGGCATCGCCGTTTCAGCGGCGGACCCGAGCGGCCTGTGGGGCACACTCAAGGAAGCTTGGGCGAGTAGTTCGGCGTTAGCGGCATCAAAGCTTGACCCCAACTCCAACGAGCTGGTCAAGGCAGTCACCGCTGATTTGGAGAGGTCGGAAGGGAGGTCCGACCTTCAGAAGGCGCTGCGCAAGTGCTTTGTCGGTGCAGAACCGGCTGACTGCGTCCAGCGCTCGCTCGACAATCTGCGTGAGGTCTCGGTAATCCTTGATACCAAAGCACCTGGCGACGCACCTGCTTTCAAAGCTTGGCTGCGCGGCATCAGTCAGCAAGTGGCAGAGGCCGCCGTGGAGGGCAGCTTCCTCGGTTTTGGGGGCGTGCGAGTAAGCGATGCGGAGAAAGCGACTCTTGCCGACATCGCCAAGGCCCTAAGCACAGAAGCTTAGGCGAAAATCTGGTCTCCGACCTTGGTGTAAAAAAGGAGGTCTTTTCCAGCGGCTTGTCCGAGCCGGGGCGAGGCCACCAATATGTAACCTCGCTTATCTTCCCTTCAGTGGCCTTCTGCACCCCAGGCACCGTTGACGAGGAGCGCCGCGACGAAGCGGGGCCACAGAGCCGGGATGGCCTCGCCCTTGAGCGGCGGCACGACGAAGAAGGCGACAAGCGTGAGCGCCACCGCGCCGACAAGGGGTCCAGCTCGTCCAGTAGCTCGCGCCCCTCGGGCGCCCCAAAGCCGGCGCAAGCGCCGCGCCCCAAACGCCGCCCCCAGAACGCCTTGGAGATCACCGACGGCACACCGAACGGGGGGTATCGGGTCAAGCGGCCAGGCCGGCCGCTCGGGCGGGATGAGGTTCACTTGATTGAGGAGATACCAAAGGCCCTGATGAAAGATCAGTGTCGCGATAAAGCCGACAATGAAGCCAAGGATCAGCACCTTTAAGAGCGGCATTGGCGGTCCTCTCCGGCTTAAGCCCAACATGGGTTCCCTCCTCGTTGCGTGGTTTGCCACGGCAACGTGCCACGCACCGGCTTTCAGCACATGGCTTGAGCCGAATGTCCGCCAGCCGCTCGGCTTGAGCGCCGCTGACATAGCAACTGAGGCGGTGTGGTATTATTTTGCGAGGGGCGATGACCTATGGCGATCCAAGCCATTGAAATTGGGTTCGCGGTCGCAGTGTCAGCGGCAGGGCTATTGATTGCACGGAAGGGACTTGATCAGCGGCAGACAATCGGCTTGTTCGTGCTCGGCGTGGTCCTGGTATGGCTAGGAGCCACAATGGTTTGGTTGGTTGCGCACCAATGACCGCGCGTTAGTTCAGCGGCCGTTCGGGCGTGGGTGCGTGGCGCTGCCGAAGACATCAGAAGACTGTGCTGTACCGCCTTTACTCGTCCTATATAATTCGGTCATACCAGAAACAGCCGAGAACGACGGGGGATCTATGAGTGGACTCGAGCCGGTCTTAATTGCTGCGGCTATCGTTTTTGTGCTGAACGCCGCTGGCAGTTTCATTGAGTTCAATAACAGGTGGTCGACACTGTGTTGTTTGCCATCGTGTTCGGCGCTCCGGTCCATTTTGGATACCTGCACATGAGCTTCTCCGGCGCAGCCACGCCCACACCTGCGGCTACCCCCTGGCCGCAGATAACCACTCAAGGTGGTAGCTTGATCTTTAAGGATGCGTTTCGTTTTTCGCGGCGCGCAGGCCTGCGCTGATTGAGTCCGGCTCGCACATGTAAGCTCCAGACTTTGTGTTCCCGTAGTTTGCCGTCCCGCGGAAGTGGTAAATATTCGATCTGGTATTTGCCCACACGACGGTGTCGCTAGGACAGTGTGCTCTGGCCTGCGTTTCCGTTGCATACTCGCGAGCAGCCAATCCTTCGGGACTCCTTCTGGGTGCACGCCTCTCTTCCTCAGTCGAAGCACTCGGCGCACGACGCTCCACCGGCTTCGCAACCCTGCGCCGGGACTCCGAAGGTTCAGGGCAGTGCCAGAGGTTGGATAGGCTGGGGCGGCAAGCGCGTTCTACGGGCTTGGTAACTTTGGGCGAGGCGGAGCTATCGGGGCACTTGTAGGCATTTGAGAGGCTTGGGCGACAAGCACGCTCTGCGGCGGTGGCGTGAAATGCAGCAAGTGCAAACACCGTGGAAAGCGCGAAGATGACGGGCGTTTTCATTGACCGGCTCCTTTCACCAGGGTCATCCGTACTATAGGACCCGTTTCCAGCCGCGCAATGTAAACACTGTGATGGGATGAAGGGCAAGCGCGCGCAATCAGCGAGTTGAATTAGGACGTGGACTCATAAACGCGCAGCCACAGGCGGATGCAGGCGAGCTTGACGAAGGCGAGATAGTTGGCAGCGAGCTTATCGTAGCGGGTGGCGATGCGGCGACACTGCTTGATCTTGTTAAAGAACCGCTCGACCAGGTTGCGGTCCCGGTAGAGATAAGGGCTGAAGCAGATCGGGTTTTTGCGATTGCGTTTCGGCGGGATGTTTGCCCACGCGCCCTGATTGCTGGCGAGCGCTCTGATCCAGTCCGCGTCATATCCTCGATCTGCCAGCAACATGGTTCGTGGCTGCAATCCGGTCAGGAGCATCGAACATAGCCGATTGTCGTGCGCCTCACCGGGCGTGAGGCCGAGGCGAACAGGTAGACCGTTGGCGTCCACAACGGCGTGAATCTTGCTGGTAAGTCCGCCTCGCGAACGGCCCATATGTTGCTCTCTGTTGCCCGCGATGCAGGCCCCGTGCTGGTGCACGCGCACAACAGACGTGTCGATCATCTGCACCCCCGCATCATGAGCGGCCGCCAGCGCATCCATGATCCGGTCCCAGACTCCAGCCCGCCGCCAGCGAACGAAGCGGGGGCCATAGCTCTCCGGCAGATCGCGCCATGGTGCACCTGAGCGCAAGACCCAAAAGATGCCGTTGAGAATGCGTCGGTCAGCCACGCGGGGAATGCCACGCGGCTTGTTCGGAAGCATTGGCTTGATGACGCCCCATTCGCAGTCGCTGAGTTCGTATCGCATGATTCGAAGCTCCGGTTTTGGGAGCTTGAATCACGACTGAGACGTGATCAGCAATATCTGTCTGGGTGTCAGCTTTTTGGGGGCAAAGCAGACATAGAATGATGCTGTTAAGAGAGTCCGCTAGTGGACCCAAATCCGACATTAGTGATCCGAGACCAATCCGGCCGCCCTGTGCGCGCAAAAGGTGCTTCCAGAGACATCGGTACTTTCTTGAGTCGCTCTGTGAAAAGGCGCACACTACATCATCGTCGGTAAGAGCAACAAACAGGCACCGACGGCTGAGAGCCTAAGACTCCCGCCTGCAAGAAGCAGAAACGAGTTTCGAAGATGTTACCGCTCATTAGCATACAGTTCCTAAGTATTGCTGTGGCAGGCGTCCTAGTCGCCCTCACAGCTGGTAGCACCCCCGTCCGCGCCGATGGGCTCGCCCAAAATTTAGGACCAGTCGGGCCTCATGAACCCATTCTCACCGTGGTTGGCGGTAAGCGCATCATAGCGTTCTATCAGCCAGACAATGGCAATTGCGCTGTCCACGTGGTGGTGTGGAACACCACAGACGTCAACGCTGAGTCAACGGTGGGCTTTGGGGCTACCCTAAGCCCCGGGCAGGTGGCGCATATCCACACCGCAGAGAGCGAGCCGCTTCATCTCCAGTGCGGTGACAAGGCCACCACCCTTGCGGTCGTCGGCACCAGCGAGTTCACTGTTGTCGGCGCGACAAAATAGGCCGGACACAATTAAGGAAGGGCAGGAACATAGCGGGCCCGTGTGGTGGTCGGCTGCCAGCTGCCAAAACAATTCCCACGCTCCGCTGACAGCGTAACAACCCAGCCCCCGGCAAGAGCTTGGCTGCACGCGAAAAGGAAGATCGTTCATGCGAATCTCGGTTCTCAAGACGATACTCGCGCCGGCCATCGTCGTCACCTTGAATTTGCTTTGGATCCTGGCCGCCAGTGCTGATCCGGGCGTCTTCGATGACCGGATCGTCTTTGGCCAGTCCGCCGCCTTAAAGGGGCCCGCAGCCGCCCTCGGCCTCGGAATGCGGGACGGCATACTGGCGGCGTTCCATGAGGCGAATGCCGCTGGCGGTGTTCATGGCCGCAAGCTCGATCTGATCTCGTACAATGATGGCTACGAACCCGAGATGGCGATCGCCAACACGAAGCGCCTCATCGACGAAGACAAGGTGTTCGCCCTGATCGGCGAAGTGGGGACACCGACGTCCAAGGCTGTCCAGCCGATTACGACCGAGCAGGGTGTTCCCTTCATCGGTCCATTCACAGGCGCTGACTTCCTGCGCGATCCGTCTTTGACCAACGTGGTCAATATCCGGGCGTCTTACCGGCAGGAAACGGAGGCTTGGATCGAGCATCTGACAACTGATCTTGGCCTGTCGCGGATAGCCATTTTGTACCAAGACGACTCGTTCGGCCGCGCCGGCCTCGAGGGAGTCAAGCTGGCTCTGGAGAAGCGCGGCTTGGCCCTCGTCGCGGAAGGCACCTACATGCGTGGCACGACCGCCGTGAAGCGAGCCTTGCTGGCGATTCGGAAAGGTCATCCGCAGGCAGTGGTAATGGTCGGCGCGTATAAGCCTTGCGCGGAATTCATCAAGCTGGCGCGCATGATCAAGTTGGATGCCCTGTTCGTGAACATCTCCTTCGTGGGGAGCGAGGCTCTGGCGGAGGAACTCGGTCAAGACGGCGAAGGCGTCGTGGTCACCCAAGTGGTTCCGCTTCCCGATGACGTAAATATCCCCCTGGTCGCCCGCTACCAGAGGGCGCTTAAGGCCCTCAATCCGGACGCCAAGCCAAGCTTTGTCTCACTCGAAGGCTATGTCGTCGGTCGCCTGGTGGTCGAAGCGCTGAACAAATTGGGAAATTCCGTGACACGCGCCGGATTACTCTCGACCATCAGGGATGTCGGCGTCTTCGACCTGGACGGCATCACGCTGTCCTATGGGCCGGGTGACAACCAAGGAATGGACAAGGTCTTTCTCACCGTGATCCAAGCCGACGGGAGCTTCAAGGCAGTGGATCGGCTGGAGCGAACGATCCCTGTCCTATCGGATTGCTCGTGCCCACCGAAGACGATGCCTAGGATCGACACGAGATCGCAGGAGCTACCGGCTGGCGCTGACGTTCCCGAGCTAGGGGACGAGTCGACGAAATGACGGTTGAAGCAGTCCAGCCCTTGTTGACGGAGACCGACACGGCGAAGCCGCGCCCAAAGCCGACGGCGGCCGTCGGCGATACGCAGCGACGTACCCGGTTCGGTATCAAGGCCAAGCTTTTTCTCGCGTTTTGCTCTCTCGCAGGTTTGACCGCTGTTGCGAGTCTGGTCGCCTGGTACGTTTTTGGCGAAATCGACCACGCGGTGACGCGCGTCACTGTCGAAAGCGTTCCGGGCACTATTACAGCGCTAAGCCTAGCCGATAAAAGTGCCGAACTCGCTGCCACTGCCCCGGCTCTTATGGCAAGCGACAGTCAGGAGGAGCGAGTTCTGGAACAAGCAAAATTGGAGGAGAGGGCGCGTGCACTCGTCGCTCTGATCAATGACCTGAAGGCCTCGAACGTCGCACCTGAAAGAACGATCGCGCTTTCGAGTATCGAGCAGAGAATTACGGCAAAGCTCGACGAATTGAATGTGGCGGTCGAAAAGCAGCTAAGGCTCGAGGAACAACGGCAGGCGGCCGTCAGGGAGCTCTCCAGAGCACAGGCCAGTTTCCTCATCGCCCTTGAGCCGTTCGTTGACGACTCTGTTTTCGACCTAGTCATGCGAGGCGAGGACGTCACGGCGAAGAGTGCCAGCGCCATCACAGGTCTCGTCGAGGGTGGGGTAAGTAAACTCGACCAGCTGTTGACTATCAACGCCGAGGCGAATTTGGCTGCCTAGTACCGCTTGCTCCGCGAAGACCCGATTCAAACTTCGCTCTGCCGTGAGCTGTAATCGCCCTCGCCTTGTTTGTCACGGAGCCTACTATGCGGACGGCGAGCCAGTTCATGTATATTGGCAGACCCCAGTGACTGGCGAAATCAGGCTGATTTGCCGTCGCCACAGTCTCTAACGGTGGAAAAAACTCTACCCAATACCAACCAACCAGCGAACCGCTCTGGGGCTAAAATGCTTCGCTCAGTCGGCAAGAGAACGTGAGCGCATGCTGGACTCCCAGGTGGGGGATGTGCGAGGTCACCCGGAAATATCTCCTTCTGGGCACTTAGCGGACTCTTTGAGCGGGCTCGCTACACGTCCCTATTGGGGGGTAAAGCAGACATTCCCCGCAACGGTTCCACTGATGCCTGTTTATGAGTTCACGCCCTAGGTTGAGAACTCATATATTTTGGCGAATCGCGGCCTTCATTGAGTCTGACTGACAAGGAGGCCGCTATGACGCATTTGTTCTGGTTGTCGGATGACGCCTGGGCAGCGATTGAGTCCCATCTTCCGCGCGGCAAACCTGGCAAGCCGCGAGTAGACGACCGTCGGGTGATCAGTGGCATCCTGCACGTCCTTAAGACCGGATGCCGCTGGCGCGATTGCCCCTCGAAGTATGGACCGCACCCAACGATCTATAACCGCTACAACAGGTGGTCGAAGCGCCGTATTTGGCAGCGGATCTTCGAGAAGATGGCGGCGGCAGGACCAGTGCCTGAAGAGCTTTGCATCGATACCAGTCACGTCAAAGCGCACCGCTCGGCCGCTGG
>JBARKP010000069.1:0-16522 GCA_049801475.1 Methyloceanibacter sp. | reverse complement strand
CGATCTTGGGTCTACAGTGGATGCCAAACACGGAAGGCGGCTGGATCGACCTCGAGCGTGGCGTGCTCTACCGCGGCGCCGAGGGGCGCGTCGAGACCACCAAGCGCCAGCCGCCATGCTCGCTTTCAATGAAGCTGATTGCTCACTTGCGGCGCGCGCGGACGCGGACGGTGCGCTACGCGATCGAATACGGGGGGAAGAAGGTCAAGAAGCTGCGGCTATCCTGGCGTTCCGCCTGTAACGCGGCCGATCTCGGCGCTGACGTCACCCCGCACACGCTGCGGCACACCGCCGTGACCTGGCGCTTGCTCAAGGGCGTGAAGATTTGGGACGTGGCAGGGTATGTCGGAATGAGCGAGAAGATGGTCCGCGACACTTACGGCCACCACAGTCCCGACCACCAGAAGGAAGCGCGGGACGCGATATGACAGCGAAGCTCGGGCGTAAGCTCGGGCGCGATGTTCCAAAACGGGGAAGATGAATGGCTAAACATCTGGAAAATAAGGAGAGCGCGATGGTGATCGCGCCGGACAGCGCTACGGCGCCAGCGTAGCCCTTTATGGTCTGTCGTGCCCGGGTCCGTGCGTATGCTTCATCCGCGGTATGGCCCAAGAGCGATCTTGGGCCTCGCCAGATCGCAAGGCCTCTGAGAGTGTCCCTAGCTGGCAAAAGGCTTCAACCACGCAGAGGTCTCGGCGTGGGCACGATGCGGCCGAGGGGGGAGTCCAGCTGATGCCAACATATCCCCAAATTCCTCAGGTGATCGTTCCTTGTCCCCCACGGTCATCACCAGCATCTCGACCTCCAACATCTTGGCTGGGGTTTCGTCACTCGCCTCTAGCGACGCGGAAAGGGGCTGGATCGATGATCGAATGAGCAAATCGCGGCGGCTGTTGCCGCGCAACGTGCCAAAAGTCTGATGAGTGTTGCCAGAAGGCTCTGCCGGGGAGCAATATGAGGGCGCAGGGTGGACCAACCCTTGCGAATGTCCTGTTTCGCAATCCAGCATCATGATTGCGAACGCGGGCGAGAGGATGAGACCAATGCCCATCGGGCTGAAGATCGCCGCCGGGACCATCCTCGCCGTGTCGCTGATCGGGCTTGCCGGCTTCCATGCCTTTTCCTCGAAGCTCGGGCCTCTCGTTCAGGAGCACGGCACCACCTATTACAATGACGATGGTCCCGCTCCGGCACCGGTCATCTGCAAGCCGGAGGCCGTGATTCTCGCCGCGATTAAGCAGGTGCATGCCAAATTCGATTACCTCGCAGGCGGCGATCTCAAGGCTTTCGAGGAGCGCGCACGGGACTTGAGGGGCCTGCCGCCGCTCGACGCCGACGAGCTTTACGTCATCACCGAGGACGACAAGCTCCGCAACGGCGAGATGGTGCTGTTCATCGGGCTCAAGACCAAATGCGTCAGCGCGGTCTTCGGCTTCCCGGCGAACCTTTACCGGCAGATCCGGGGTAAGACCCAGAATTCCTAAGCGAAGCGCTTTGAGATCGCGAGCCGCTCTGCGCTAGATCGTCCAAGCGAAACATCCCGCTCCTTGGGTACGCACCTTGGAACATCCTTCCCTGCCGTCGGGCCAGCTCGTCTATGCCGTCGGCGACATTCACGGCCGGGCCGACCTGCTTGCCCTGCTGCTCGAGCAAATCGAGGCCGATGCCGCGAGGAGCGCCCGCACGGAAAGGAGGAGCCTCGTCTTCGTCGGCGACTATATCGACCGCGGGCCAGACAGCCGGCGGGTGGTGGAGCTGCTGCTTGGCGCTCTGCCTCAAGGTTTCGACGCCCACTTCCTCAAAGGCAATCACGAGGCGATTCTGCTCGATTTCCTGCGGGATCCCTCATGTCTCGGCCAGTGGCTGGCCAATGGAGCCGCGGCGACCTTCGAGTCCTATGGCGTGGACGTGGCGGGACTTGTCCGAGCCGGGGCGGAGCCCGAGCGTTGGCAGACGGCTTTCTTGGACGCACTTCCCGAGGAGCATCGCCGCTTCTTCGAGAGTCTGGAGCTCATGGTCGCGCTCGGCGACTATCTATTCGTCCATGCCGGCGTCAGGCCGAGCGTCCCTCTCGAAGCGCAAGATCCGCAGGACCTGGTCTGGATCCGCGGCGAGTTCCTTCGCTCCGAGGAGAATTTCGGCAAGGTCGTAGTGCATGGGCACACGCCGACGGCAGTGCCAGAGATGCGCAAGAACCGCATCGGCATCGACACCGGCGCGGTCTTCACCAACAGGCTGACGGCGCTCAGGCTTCAGGATGGTTCCCGCCGCTTGCTGCAGACGGAAGATTAGCAGCGCCCATCAGCTGTCGGAGGCTTCGGCTGTGACGTTCTTCAGCCGCTCGCTCAAGCTTTGCCGGCTCCCTTTGCCGCGCCGTCTTGCCTTGCGGGCCGCCAGGATTTTGGCAAGCGAGTTTTTGGCCTCGGCGCCATGTGCCGCTTCGGCGAGCGCCGCATTTTCCATCCCATCAGGCGAGGCGGCCAATGCGGCTTGATCCTCTCTCGTCTCTGGCCCCTCGGCGATAGCCTTCTCCAAGGCGTCCTCGCGCCTGGCAATGAACGCGGGCTCGCGCTCGCTTGGGGCCTCTCTCTCGCCTCCCTCGACGGAGGATTTGCCGGCCTCCGCAACGGCGGACTCGGGCCGCGCCGTTCCTTGCGCCTTGGCTACGGAAAGAATCTGCTTGGCCAGCGTGCCGAGCTCCCGACGCAGCAGGTCATTCTCTTTGCCGCCGATTTTTTCCTGCGTCTGCTCCTCCTTGAGCTTGGAGAGCTCAGCGCTCAGCCGCCGGTTTTCCTTGGCGAGGTCAGCGTCGGATTTTGCCGATCGGCGCGACGACGCCCCTTCGACGCCCAAGGCGCCGCGCAATTGATCGATGTCGCCACGCTGGGAGTCGACCGTCGTGCGGGCAAGCTTCAGCGCCTCGGACTGAGAGCCGGCGGTGTTGCGTAGTTCGGCGTTGGCGGACGCAAGCTCGGCTATCGCTTGCTTGGCGGCTCTTAGGCTGGTCTCCAGTTCGGGCAAGCGGCGCCGGATGGTTTGCTCGAGCACCCGGTTCGCATTCTCTTTCTCTTGCAGGCGCCCCTTGACGGTGTCGAACTGGGCCTTGAGCTCGGCGATCTCGACGCGACGCTTGTTCGCCTCGACGAGCTCACGAGCGGCTTTGTCTTTGGCTCTATCCAGCGCGACCTCGACGCGGCGAAGCTCGATCGCAAACTCGGCGCGCAGCTGATCTTTGTCGGCTTGGATATCGGAGATGGACATGGGCATGGTCGCCTCGACCCTGCGCGTGGTGAGGCGGACGGCGCGCTTCCACAGCGGTGGGGCGAGCATCAGGGCAAGCAGGCTGGCGATCAGAAAGCCGAGCGCCGCATACATACCCACGTCGATCATCGGAACCAGAGCTCCTGGATTTGTGCCGTCAGCGTCGGAAGAGGCGAGGCGGCGTAAGCGAGGCAGCGCGCTTTCGCCGCGCTCCCTCAGGCAAGCTTCCTTAGCGTCAATCTAGAACGGATTCCAGGTCGGCTCGCGGCTATATTTCAGGTAGCCGACATTGGCGCCAAGCCGTAATCCGAGGCCGGATCGGATCGGGGCCAGGATAACGTGGCCGCGCGCCATAAAAGTGACGCCGACGCCGCCGATGAGATAGGCCGAGCCGTCGACGCCCGCAAAGGTGCTGTAGATCTCCCCTGGGCTGCGAAGGTCGTAAACGAGCACCATGGTCTTGGAGCCCTCGGCGCCGAAATCGTAGCCGAGCGACGGGCCCTGCCAATAGATCTTGTAGTCGCCCGCGTCTTTGGTGTAGAGCGTTCCTTCGCCGTAGCGCAGGCCGGCAATGAAGGCGCCCCCCGCTTCCTCGCCTAGGATATAGCCGTTGGGCCTGCCCGCGCGCTGGAAGGTGTATTCGATCGCCCTGGCGAACCCCATGGACACGCTGCCGAAGAAGCGATGGCCGCTCTCCTTGATCTCCTGGACCGAAAAGGTACCCTGATTTTGCGCCTCGGGGGGCACGTAAGGACCACTGCCCGGCGGCGGCGCCGATGCATTGGGGGCCGGCTCGTAGGGGACAGGGCCTCCCTGGTCCGAGGAGGGTGGAGGTATCTGTCCCGCGTGCGGATGCGGCGTGATCACCATGGGGGCGTCGTCGGCCTGGGCTAGCTCGATCGTTCCTGGCGCCGCCGGCGCGCGATCCTCGGCATGGGCCGAAGCGGTAAGGAGCAGAATCGCGGCAAGCGCAGCGGCCGAGATCGCCGCAAGCGCCGCGGTTGAAGAGAGTTTGAGGTGCATATTCCTTCCCCGTGGCTATTCGAAGCCAGGACCAAGCCCCGACTCAGGGGTTGGCTCACAATCGCTATGATTTGCCTAAACTGTTACTAAACTGTGGCTAGGAGACCCTCAAAGCCGCTGCCTCTTTTTGCCCCCAGGCGATGAAGCTTGGATTGAGCAGGCCCGTCTCGATCTTGCCGTAGCGGAGCGGCTTTCCTTCGGCATCCACGACCTCGCCGCCGGCCGCGGCAAGTACCGCATGGCCCGCGGCGGTATCCCATTCCATGGTGGGCGCCAGCCGCGGGTAGACGTCTGCTATGCCTCCCGCGAGCTGCAGGAACTTCAAGGACGAGCCGGCGCTCGATCGCCTGGCGATTTTGAGCTTTGACAAGAATTGTTCCGTGGGTGGGTCGAGATGGGAGTGGCTGACGACCGCGACCAACCCTTCGGGTCCCGGCTGGCGTGTGTGAAGAGGGCGGCAATCGAGCTTGGCCAAGTCAGCACCCTCCTCATCCGGATCGAGCTTGGCCTCGACTGCCGAGCCGTCCTCAAGCGTAAGCGCAAGGAGCGCCCGCGCTGGCGCATAGACGAGGCCGAAGCGGGGTGTGCCGTTCTCGATCAGGGCGATGTTGACGGTGAAGTCGGTGCGCTTGCTGATGAACTCCTTGGTGCCGTCGAGGGGATCGACGAGAAAGAAGCGGGGCCCGAGATCCGCTGAGCGGTCGTCTGCCGCTTCCTCGGAAATCACGGAGATCCGCGGCGCGAGGTGCTGCAAGGCTGCGAGGATGATGGATTCGGAGTCCCGGTCGGCGCGGGTGACGGGGCTCGCATCGGCCTTTAGCTCGACCGTGGGCCCCTCGCGGTAGTGCTGCATGATGGCGGCGCCGGCGCGGGCGGCCGCGTCGGTCAAAAGCGCCGACGCGCGAGCGAAATCGAAATCGACTCCGCCGCTTTCTCCCACCGCTCTCGTGTCTCTTTGAGTTGTGTGTCTTGGGGCGGACAAGGCAAGATGCTTTCCAGGTGCATTGATTCGTTTGCGCGGATCGATGCGGGCTTTGCTCGGACCGCGCCGCCTCGATC
Source organism: Methyloceanibacter sp. (assembly GCA_049801475.1). Taxonomy (GTDB): domain Bacteria; phylum Pseudomonadota; class Alphaproteobacteria; order Rhizobiales; family Methyloligellaceae; genus Methyloceanibacter. The sequence continues at coordinate 11,179 of JBARKP010000069.1, read as the reverse complement.
TAGCAGATTTTGAATGGGGAGCCCCGCGTCATTTCCGGCGACGGGCAGCGAATTTCTCGAGGGGAAAGACCATGACCGAGCCGGCGACGATCGGCGATCTTGAGCTTGCGGCGCTGATCTCAAGCCGCATCTGCCACGATGTGATCAATCCGGTTGGCGCCATCGCCAATGGCTTGGAGATGCTCGGCGAGGAGCAGGACGAGGCCATGCGCGAGCAGGCCATGGCCCTCATCCGCAAGAGCACCTATCAGGCGTCGGCCAAGCTGCAATTCGCGCGGCTCGCCTTCGGCGCGGCGGGATCGGCTGGCGCGGAGATCGACCTCCGCGACGCCGAGAGGGTCGCCCGCGATTTCGTGCAAAGCGCTAGGCACAGCCTTTCCTGGCAAGGCCCGCCCGTGACGCTGCCGAAGAACAAGGTCAAGCTCCTGCTGAATCTGGTGGCGCTTGGGGTCGTGGCCCTGCCCAGGGGCGGGACCGTGAGCGTAGAAATCAAGGGCGAGCTGCCCGCCGTATCCTTCACGGTGCTTGCCAAAGGCGACCCGGCGCGGCTCACCGAACAGGTCACGAGCCTGCTTTCAGGAGGAATTAGCGCCGCGCTCGATGCCCATTCGATCCAGCCCTATTACGCAAGCCGGGTCGCCGCGGCGTCAGGAATGACGGTGACGGTAGAGGCCCGCGAGGGAGAGGTCGCGCTGCGAGCCGCTTGACGGGCGGCTCCGCGGCCTAGGATAGCGAAGGTTTGACGCTAATGGGCTCGGAGATGGCGGAACGGTCTCAAGCCGCCTCGGACTCGTCCTCGGGATTGCGTAAGACGTAGCCGCGCCCCCATACCGTCTCGATATAGTGCTTACCGCCGGTCGCGGCGGCGAGCTTCTTGCGCAACTTGCAGATGAAGACGTCGATGATCTTGAGCTCCGGCTCGTCCATGCCGCCGTAGAGATGGTTCAGGAACATCTCCTTGGTCAGGGTCGTGCCCTTGCGCAAGGAGAGCAGCTCGAGCATCTGATATTCTTTGCCGGTAAGATGCACCCGCTGGCCGTTCACATCCACGGTCTTGGTATCGAGATTGACCTTCAAGCCACCCGTCTGAATCACCGACTGGGCGTGGCCCTTGGAGCGGCGAACGATGGCGTGGATGCGGGCGACGAGCTCGTCCTTGTGGAAGGGCTTGGTCATGTAGTCGTCGGCACCGAAGCCCAACCCCCTGACCTTGTCCTCGATACCGGCGAGGCCCGACAGGATCAGGATCGGGGTCTGCACCTTGCTCACCCGCAAGCTCTTCAGCACCTCGTAGCCGCTCATATCGGGAAGGTTAAGATCGAGCAGGATAATGTCGTAATCATAGAGTTTGCCGAGGTCGACGCCCTCTTCGCCAAGGTCGGTCGTGTAGACGTTGAAACCTTCTGACTGCAGCATCAGCTCGATGCTTTGTGCGGTAGCGCTGTCGTCCTCGATGAGAAGAACTCGCATCTTCTATCCCCTGTCGTCCCGGCAGATCCCTACTCGTTCCCCCAGATGCACTGAAAAATCGACGCAAAGCGGATGGTTAATTCGAATCAACAAATTAGGGGCCAATAGTTAACAAAAGCTAAGCTTATGGCGAGACCCTATTGAATTTGCGCCCGCGTCTTGGTTATCCGTCAAATGCCGCGCATATGGTTTACCGCCCCTTAAGGCCTCTTAGCGAAGATCGGTAGCAGAGGGGTGGGGGCTCAGCTCCAGAGCTTTTGCGTTAAATGGTACGGATATTGAGTTCCTACCTCCCGAGGGTCCGAGAATGCTGAGGGTTATCGAACCATGAAGTCACGCGACGCAGTGAGCCGGCTGAAGCGATTCGAGGTTGACGAGAAGCGGCGCAAGGTCGCCGAGATCGAGGCCATGATCGGCGAGTTCAACCAGATGGCGGTCGACCTCGACCGGCAGATTGCAATCGAGCAGGAGCGTGCCGGGGTCTCGGACACCAACCATTACGCTTATCCGACGTTCGCCAAGGCGGCCATCCAGAGGCGAGACAATCTGCTCGCCTCGGCCGCGGATCTTGAGGCCAAGCTCGCGAGCGCGCGCGAGGTGCTCGCCGAGGCCGCCGAGGAGCTGAAGAAGTTCGAGCTTCTGGAGGAGCGCGACGCTGAACGGATCAAGCTCGAGCAGGCGCGCGCGGCGGAGCTCGATGTCGTCGCCGCAACGGTGCACCACCGCGTCGCGAGCTGACGGGGCATTCCGGCTTCGTCTTGCGCCTTCAGGCGGAATGAGGCTCGGCCGAAGCTGCCCAACCGGGAGCCTACGGTGCTAGAGTGAGTCCCAGCCGAAATGAGAGGAGCAGGGGCCCATGCCGTCCTTCGACGTCGTGTCTAAGACCGATCTCGCCGAAATCGACAACGCGCTCGCCAATATGAGCCGCGAGATGAGCCAGCGTTACGATTTCAAGGGCTCCCAATCTCGCGTCGAGCGGAAGGAGTCCGAGATCACGCTTAACGCCGATGACGACCTCAAGCTCAAGCAGATGCACGAGCTGCTGCAAGGGCATCTCGCCCGGCGCAAGATCGAGCCGGGTGTCCTCGAATACAAGCCCTTGGAGAAGGCCGCGGGCCAAGCGGTGCGGCAAAAGGCGCTGATCCGTCAGGGCATCGACCGGGAGCTTGCCAAGCGGATCGTCAAGGAGATCAAGGACGGGAAATTCAAAGTCCAGGTCACGGTGCAGGGCGACGAGCTCAGGGTCGCAGGCAAGAAGCGGGACGATTTGCAGGCGGTGATACAGCACCTCAAGGGGCTTTCGGTGGAGCAGCCGCTGCAATATGTGAACTTCCGCGACTAGCGTCGCGGGAGGCGAGGAGGCCGGGTTGTTGCGAGGACTATCGAGAGTCGTGCTGCCTTTGGCGTTAGTCTTGCTCCCGAGCTGTAGCGGCGGCGTCGGTAGCGGCAGCGGTGACGTCGCCGTCGAGGGCGGTGGTACCACCGGGGCGACGGGCGTTTCCATCATAAGGGCCAAGCCCTTCGACGCTTACGTGGCGATGGGCGGCGACATCAAGCGCTGCTGGTTCAATCCCGTCGATCCGCTCTTGCCGGCCTATGTCTATCGCGCCGATGTCAGCCCCGACGGCAGCAAGGTGCAGATTTCCGTGCATCAGCGGGTGGAGCTCGGCCGCGCCGGCGGCACCACCTACATCATCGACTTCAAGCAGTCGGGACCCTCGACGGTGATTACCACCGAGAACCGCAAGATGCCCCCCAACCTCGCCGCCAAGATGGTGTTCGACATCGACCGCTGGAAACGGGGCCAATCAGATTGCAGCAAGGAAATGCCGACCATGGGCTCGGTTCCGGCGCCCAAGCCAGCCGCGGGAGCTCGTTGAGCAGTGCTTCGGCTCGTGGACCGTCAGTCGCCTGAACAAGAGCCGAGCCCTGTCGGAAAAGTAAATGGCTCAGACCCACACTAAGACGGCGATCGCATTCCAGGGTGGGGGCGCGCTAGGCGCCTACGCGTTCGGAGCGCTCAAGCGGATTTACGAGTCTGAAACCGCGTTTCGGCCGTCCTGCGTCTCGGGGGTTTCGATCGGAGCCTTCACGGCGGCGATTGTAGCTAGTCATCCCGATGATCCGATACCGGAGCTTCAAGCATTCTGGGACGATCTCACGGTTTTTCATTCCTCCCTTCTGCCGTCGGAAATCGAGAAGTTCCTCGCGTACTTCGGCAACCCGGCCTTCTATTGGCCGAGGCTCGACTATTTCGAGCTACCCTTCTGGACGAACTTCTACGACCTCAGCCCGATCGCGAGGACGCTGGAGCGGTACGTCGATTTCGCGCGAGTTGCGAAGGCGGAGGTCAAGCTCGTCGTGACGGCGACGAATATAAAGAGCGGCGACATCGTGGAATTCTCGAATAATCGTCCGGGCGATCCGATCACAATGGACCACCTGATTGCGAGCGGGAGCCTTCCGCCCAGCTATCCGGCAAAAGAGATCCAACTCGAATCGTTCTGGGACGGCGGCCTGTTCGACAACACGCCGCTGTCCGCTCTGTTGAAGCAGATCGATTCCGCCGACGCGGCGACCACGCGCGTGATCGTCCTCAATCTATTTCCGAAGAAGGGCAAGGTCCCAAAAACCATGCTCGACGTTTGGGACCGGATGACGGAGCTGCAATTCGCCAACAAGACCGAAAAGGACGTCGGGCTTGCGCAGACGATCAACAAGCTCCTCGCGATTATCGAAAATCTGTCCCCGGATCACGGGAAGTCCATTTTGCAGCAGCCGGACTTCGAAGAATTGGCGAAGTACAAGGTCTTCGACAACATTATCCCGATCACCAATAACGAGCTGGAGCCATTCTCGAGCTCGGCGGATTTCTCCAAGGCGAGCATCGAGCGGCGGATTGAGGCAGGCTATCGTGACGCGGGGAAAGCCCTGGCCAATCCGCCGAAGACCGCAGCCGCTCTAAAAATGGCAATCTCGAAGTCAGCCTGAGGATCGCGGGATGCCTGCGAGGCAGGCGACGGTCGGTCAATCAGATCCCTTCGAATGCATGAAAGCGCCTTTCGAGTTCCCATTGCTGCCGGGCTCTTTCGCTCGATTTGAGGAAAGCCGCGCTCGGTAAGGAACGCTTGTCGGCCCGGGCAGGCGCGCGACGCCTTGGTCGTCCGTGGAGAGCGCCACCGGAGGGCTTGGGCAAATTCCAGCTCCTTCGGCGTGTTGCGGAACACTTCATAGATGTAACGATAGATGTAACGCGTCTGCACCTTGCAGGAGGGAGCTTCATCGGGCTCGCCACAATGCCCACGCTCCCGCCGTACGGATTCGGCCTCGTCCCAAAAATGGGCTCCCGGCAGCTCACATGCCCATGGCCTTATGGGCCTCTTCCATACGCTTCATGCACTCCGCCGTGTCACCCTTCTTCATCGCGGCCTTGGACATGTCGAGAGCCGCCGTCGCCTGCTTCTGCATGGTGGCGTCGGTCATCTTAGCGATAATGTCGTCCATCTGCTTCATATGGGCGTCATTGCAGAGATCCGCGGCATAGGTAGGGCTAAATGCCGTGATGGCCAGAAAGGCCGCCACAAGGGATGTCTTGAGCATGGCTTTCTTCCTTCGCGCGTTGGACCGGTTAGTCTGTTACCTCTAAACGCCGGAACGGAGAATCGGGGACAGATTTTCCCGAATTTTTTCTTCTTTCACGGAGCGGCAGGGTCCACGAAAAATGATGGAGGCGTTGGGGAGCGAACTTGGTCAGCGGGAGGTCTGCTCGAACTCTCTCCAGTTGATTCGCGGTGCGCTGTTCGGCAGCGTTATCCGCCGGCCTTTTGATCATAACAAGTGGGCTTCGAACCCTTTCTGCAAACATACACGAAGGCAGGCGGCATATTCATCCACACCAGACCCGTCTTCGTTACGTTAGCAAAGTATTTGTTGATTATACTCCGAAAATGTCTTCCTCTAGTTAACAATTGCCCTTGTACATAGGCGAACGCTCGGAAGGTACCTCCCTCGATGAGGGCGTCCGCCGAAGCTCTAATAATGTTTTCTTGCAATTCGGCATCGAACAATGCAAATGGGAGACCGCTTATTATAACGTCGACACCGGAAATATTCTTTTCCTGGAGGACGCGAACCAGCTCGACGGCCGAGTGCTCCACCACGTTTAGGTCGTGAAATTCCCTCCTTAACAATGCGCTAAATGTCGGGTTAGTTTCGAACGCTAAGAACACAGTCCCCTGTTTTATTCTTTTTGATATTTCCCTCGTAAAAACGCCAGTTCCAGAGCCAAACTCGACGATGACTCTTACGTCTGAAAAGTCTATACTAGATAAAATTCTACGAGCCAGTAAATTAGAGCTTGGTAATACGGCCCCAACCGAATTGGGATTCCGCAGAAATTCCGCCACAAACCTCCAACTCTTCATGATTCGTGCTAGAGCTAATTTCGTAGACGACAAATTTAAAGAGAGGGATACAGCCATTTGCTGCTTTAGTGTGGGCCCGTTAACTCATGCTCCCAATCAAACAAGTCCGGCCCTGAACACGTTGAACGACGAACCGAAGCCCCATCTATTCCGATCGCTATCACTAACCCGGCCAGCAGTGAATAGTCACGATATACGAAACCCAATTCATCAAGCTTTTTCGGAAATCAGGAGCCTGATCGAAACTGCACCATTGGGGCCTGGGTTTGGTGCGCTTGCTCAATCTGCCCAACTGGCGATGCGACTTAGGCCGATTCCGGCCGATCCGCTGCACTAAGCATTCGTAAAATGGGGTCGATGACGGCCAGGCGATGCAGGGATGGAAAGTTCACTTATCTGCACGGCGAAACTCTCCAGATCGCCCGCATGGGTGGTCGCGCCCGCGCTTCGGCCTGCCGAGCTTGCGCATATGGCGATAGGCGATGCCGGCTTCGAGAGATGCGCCGCAAGCTGATCTTTCGAGAAGCCCTTCTGTCGGGAGACGGGCGCTGCGCGGATGTCGAGGACGAGCTAGACGCCCGCCTGCCGCAGCGTGCGGATGAAGGCGCCGATCGTCCCGCCCTCATAGCGGATAGTGCAAATCGCATGGGTCACGGTCGAGCCATAGCAGCCGATCGTGCTTCCGGCCAAGCGACGGACAGGAGCCGGCAACGAGACGCGCTAGGATTGGCCCGGATAAGGCTAGCCGCGATATTCCTGGATGCGGGTGGCGCGCAGGCCGGGCAGGCCGTGCTTGTCGATCGACCGCTGCCAGCTCAGGAACTCGTCGACCGTGAGCGTGTAGCGCTCACAGGCCTCCTCGAGGCTGATCAACCCGCCGCGGACCGCGGCGACGACCTCGGCCTTGCGGCGAATAACCCACCTTTGGGTATCCCTGGGCGGCAGATCCGCGACGGTCAGGGGACTGCCGTCGGGGCCGATCACATATCTGACGCGGGGCCTATAATGATCAGTCATGGGTACTCACAACACCACATGCTCGAGCGAGCCAAAAAACCACTGGTTGAGCGAACGTGGTACGGAGCCTAGCAAGCCGCGTTTAAGATTTGCCTAAGCTCCGAGGTAAAGAAAACGGCAAGGAAATCGCCCAAAATAGCCGCTTTTGGAGGCTATTTCGGTGGCGTGAAGCCCTTCGGCCAAGGGGGAGCAGGCGCGCTTTGGCTTGCATGCGCCGGGGGCGGCTCCTATCTTCAGGCCACAAAAGCGCCATCAGGAAGCCGGGGCTGGCGCGAGCCGTGGTTTTCTGATGCTGCGGCAAGTCCTCATGTTGGAACCCCGAGCTTAGGACCCGTGGTCTCGTCCGAGTCGAGCAGGCTAAACAATCTTTATTTGCCGGGCAGGTCCGCCGACACCCGCGTGGTTGTCGCCATGTCGGGAGGGGTGGATTCCTCGGTTGTCGCAGCCCTGTTGCAGAGGCAAGGCTACGACGTGGTTGGTATTACGCTCCAGCTCTACGATCATGGCGAGGCGACGGGGCGCAAAGGCGCGTGTTGCGCGGGTCAGGACATTCAGGATGCGCGCCGCGTGGCGGAAGCCCTGCGGATTCCCCATTACGTCCTCGATTATGAGAACCGCTTTGCCGAAGCCGTGATGGGCGAGTTCGCCGACAGCTATCTCAACGGCGAGACCCCCGTGCCCTGCGTGGCGTGCAATCAGAAGATCAAGTTCCGCGATCTGTTGCGGACGGCAAAAGATCTTGGCGCCTCGGCTCTGGCCACGGGCCATTACGTCAGGAGCGAGCCAGGGCAGGGGGGCTTCGAGCTTTACCGAGCCCGCGACGCCGAGCGCGACCAGAGCTATTTCCTGTTCGCCACCACACGCGATCAGCTCAAGTTCCTGCGCTTTCCCCTTGGCGACCTCGACAAGAAGACGACGCGCAAGCTCGCGCGCGACTTCGGGCTCGCCACGGCAGAGAAGTCCGATAGCCAGGACATCTGCTTCGTGCCTACGGGGCGATATACGCAAGTCATCGAGCGCCTGCGCCCAGGCGGCGCCGAGGAGGGTGACATCGTGAATGTGGATGGACGCGTGCTCGGCCGCCATAGGGGCATCATCAATTACACCATCGGGCAGCGGCGCGGGATCGGCGTGCCGGCCGCGGAGCCTCTCTATGTGCTTAGGCTCGATGCGCAGCGCCGCGAGGTCGTGGTCGGCCCGCGCGAATGGTTGCGCGAGAGCCATATTCGCATTCGCGACATGAACTGGCTCGGCGATGAGCCCTTGGAGGACTTGCGAGAGCACGGTAAGGATGTACTGGCGAGGATCCGTTCGAGCGGGCCCTTGCAGCCGGCAACGCTTCGTGTCGGGCCTGGAGAGGTGACGGTGGAGCTCGCCGAGGGCGAGGATGGCGTATCGCCCGGACAGGCTTGCGTGCTCTACGCCGCGGATGGCGGGGGACGGCTTCTCGGCGGCGGCTGGATCCGATCTGCCGGCGGGGCCAAGCGGATGGACGAGGATGGTGTCCGCGCCACGGCGGCAACCGCGAGACGAATGCCCTTGGCGGCTGGGTCGCGGTAGGCCGCTTGGGTCAAACGCCCTGCACTGAGAACAGGGCACCCAAATGGTCACAAAGTGGGAGAGGGTGGCGTTGGGTCCTAGAGCTGACTTGTTGGACGCGGCTTCCGTGCGCCACGCCTATCGGCGTTGTGCGCCCGTATACGATCTCGTCTTCGGCGGCATTACTGAAACAGGCCGCAAGCACGTGGTCAAGATCATCAACCGCCGCAAGGGCCGCGTGCTCGAAGTTGGCGTCGGCACCGGATTGTCGCTGCCCTGCTATGGGGACCATCTCAGTGTCACGGGCATCGATCTCTCGCCGGACATGCTCAAAAAGGCGCGGTCGCGGGTCGGGCGGCTTGAGCTCGGGAACGTCTCCGGCTTGTACGAGATGGACGCCGGAGCCCTCGCCTTTCCCGACGAGAGCTTCGACACGGTCGTGGCCATGTATGTGATTACGGTGGTCCCGGACGCGGAAAGGGTGATGCGGGAGTTCGAGCGCGTCTGCGCGACCGGGGGCGAGGTGATCCTCGTCAACCATTTCAGCCAGGAGCAGGGCCTCCGTGGCTTCTTCGAGCGGACAGTCGCGCCGGTCGCCGGCTTCATCGGCTGGCGGTCCGTGTTCGCGGTCGACCGGGTGCTCGTCTGCGAGGATCTCCGTCTCGCCGAGCGGAAGGCGCTGTGGCCCTTCGGCCTTTTCACCATGCTCCGCTTCGTCAAGCAGCCGGGCTTTGGGCTCGTGCGCGAACGCACGCCAGAGGCCGCGTCGGTGGCGAGCGCCGTGCCGGTGAGGTCACGCCTTCCGCAACCGATCAGGGTGAGGATCAAGTGGTCCGTGGCACGGGCTCTCGTGCTCAGCCGGCGTTTGCTTGACACCCGTTATTGGCGCTCCTTATATCGGCGACTTTCCAGCCAAATGGCGGAGTAGCTCAGCTGGTTAGAGCAGCGGAATCATAATCCGCGTGTCGGGGGTTCGAGTCCCTCCTCCGCTACCACCTAACGCTCTGTAATTATTGCACATTTATCGCACTTCCTTTCTCGTGTAAGTGGCGGTTTGACACTTCTTCAGGTTGGTTTGACAACTTTTGTGCGTCGTCTGTTCACTTCAGCATCGAAGTCGGTCACCACGCCCCGCATCTTTCGCTTCAGATCGGCACCCTTGGCATAGTGCCGGGCCATCTCGATGGTCTTCTGCCCCAATGCGTCGGCAATGGTGCGCTCGTCGCAGCCGCATTCCCTGAGGATAACCGCGACGGTGTGGCGGAGTCCGTATAGAGTGAGACCGGCCCCGACGCGCCCCTCCTTCTCGACCTTCTTGCGAACCTTTCCCCATGACGCGCGAAAGCCACTTTCGGTCCACGGTCGGCCATAGGAGTTGGCGCATAACGTCACGGCGCTGTGGGGCGGCGTTTCATTCAGGATGGCGGTCAATGCCGATGGCGCGGGCCAAAACACGGGCTCGCCCGTTTTCGAGCGACGCGTGGCAATTTCGCCCTGCTTGAAGAAAGACCTTGGCAGCCGCAGCGCGTCCTTCGGTCCGAGCCCGGTGAACATCATAGCGCAATCGCTGGGCGCATATGAGCGGGTACCGCATCGAGCACAGCGTGGCACTCTTCGTCCGACCAAGGTCGATTTGCCTCCGGCGCGCCCTTCTGCCTGCGAATGTTCCTTACCTTCTCGGCTGGGTTTGCGGTTAGGTAGCCGCGCTCGGCGCCCCAAGCGAACAAGATTGACAAAACGGCCTTCACGTAATTGGCAAAGCGCCGACCGTGCTTCATAACCGCCTTGTCACGGATACGAACGACGAGAGCGCGGTCGAAGCGGACGAGGGCTGTATCCGCGATGGGCCTCACGTAGTCGAAGCATCGCTGATAGTCTGAGCGAGTGCGCAGTGCCAGGTCTTGGAAGGATGGACCTGAGCGGTACTCCGCAATGAGCAGGCCAAGCGTGCCGGGCTTGGGCGGCCCAGCCATTTTTGTAAGCTCGGCGATGCGCGCACACTCGGCAAAGAACTCGGCGGAGCCGAGCGGTGCTTTCTCTACGTCAACCGCCGTGCCGCTCTTGCGGTGGTAGCACCGCATTTTACCGTGACGATCTGCGAAGAGTTTGAAGCCTCTTACCCGAATGCGTGTCATTCTCCCAGCCTCGCTAGGATTTCATCGGCATCGTTGTGGACGGTGCCACACTTAAAGTCATCCAGCCAAGCATCGAGATCACGCACGTCGTATCGTAGGTCACCATTGGAAAACTGCACCGGCTTGGCCGTACATTCAGCTTCAAAACGCTTGATCGATCGCCCGCAGTGATTAGCGGCTTCAGCCTTCGTCAGCATCCGCTTCGGTACGATATTGAGTTGAATGACCGCGCTAGACATCGGCGCCGCTTCGAGTCCGGTGGCGCATGGGAGTAGTGGACGTGATGACCTGAAGGCTCTTGAGGAAGGCGCGTAAGTCGTTCGCCAAAATAAGCGTGCGTCGACCGCGCTTGACGGCTCGCAGTTCGCCCGTCCTTATCGCGTCGTAAAGACTCGTTCGCCCGATGCACGCGGCGGCGCACGCCTTTTCAATGCTGTAGGCTAGGGGTAATTGCATGGTTCGCTAGGTATCCAAGGATGGCCGTTTCGCCGTCCACGTTGGTACACGGATTCAGGCGAACAATAGCGGAAGGAGTCGGGACTTTTTCGGACTCAGTCCTAGGCCTTCGCGTCCCGAAGTAGAGAGCGCGCATTG
>JBARKP010000068.1:0-9214 GCA_049801475.1 Methyloceanibacter sp. | reverse complement strand
GCCGCGGTTGGCGCGGACCTGTGCGACTTTGCGCTGGGCAGCGACACGGGTGGCTCGGTGCGCGTGCCGGCCGCCTTCTGCGGCCTCTACGGCCTGCGCCCGACGCATGGCCGCATCGATCTGACCGGTGTGACGCCCATGGCGCCGAGCTATGACACCGTCGGCTTCCTTGCGCGTGATGCGGAGCTGTTCCGTGACATTGGCCGCGCGTTGCTTGACGGCAACCAAGTCGAGGCGCCGCTTACGCGGCTGATCATCGCGCAAGATATGGTCGCCCGTTCCGAAGCGAGCATCGACGAAGCCCTATGGCGGGTGCTCGACGCGATCGGCAGCGCGCTGCCCAAGCCCGAGCGCATGTACGTAGCGGGCGAAGAGTACGATGCCTGGCGCAATGCTTTCCGCTTCATCCAGGGCTTCGAGATCCAATCGACTCTGCTTCCTTTTGCGCTCTCCCATGCGAACGGGCTGGCCCCCGCCATTCGGGAGCGCTTCGAGATGGCCTCTCGCGTGACGCCGGAAGAGGCCAAGACGGGACGCGAAATTCGAGCCGCGGCCGCCAAGCGGCTGCACGAGCTGGCCAAGCCTGGCACGATGATCGTGATGCCGACGACGCCGACGCTTCCCCCCGAGCGAGACATCCCGGACGGCGCTTCAACCGTCGAATTTCGGGCGCTTACGCTCGGGAGCACCTGCTGGGCGGGTCACGCTGGCCTGCCGCAAATCTCCAATCCGGCGGGCGTAGCGGCCGGCTGCCCAGTGGGCCTCTCCTTAATCGGCTGGGCCGGAGGCGACGAGGCATTGCTTGACCTCGCCGTCAGGCTGGAGCCGCTGTTAGGGCGCAAAGCCTTGACTTGAGCCCGCGACTCAACGACATTCCGGCGAAATTTAGTGGCAGCTCACTTTTCCGAGCCGCCGCCCTGCACATGGACTGCGCTCAAGTAAGCGCGAAGCGCGGTAGCGCAGCAAAAAGTCCGGGAGGCAGGGGGGTCAACACCCGACAGCGCACTGCGCCCTCGGGTGGTTTTTGCTTTGCGCTACCGGCCACTCGCCGACCTTAGGACGTGACGATGTTCGAGACGATGTCTGAGCACCTGGGCGCCATTCTCGACAAGCTGACCCGCCGCGGGAGTTTGAGCGAGACCGACGTTGCCGAGGCAATACGCGAGGTCCGCCGAGCTTTGCTCGAGGCGGACGTGGCGCTCGACGTGGTGCGCGACTTTACCCAGGCGGTGAAAGCGAAGGCCGTCGGCCAAGAGGTGGTGCGCTCCATCACCCCGGGCCAGATGATCATCAAGATCGTCCATGACGAGCTCGTGCGCATGCTGGGCGCGCGAGCCGAGCCGATCGATCTCGCCGCCTCGCCCCCCGTGGTGATGATGCTGGTGGGCTTGCAGGGCTCGGGCAAGACCACGACCACGGCCAAGATCGGTAAGCGGCTGCAGGCCCGCGACAAGCAAAAGGTGCTGATGGCCTCGCTCGACACGAGGAGGCCCGCGGCCCAAGAGCAGCTCCGCGTGCTGGGCGAGCAGACGGGCGTGGCCGCGCTTCCCATCATCGAAGGCCAAGACCCGGCAGGCATCACGCGGCGCGCGTTGGAAGCTGCGCGGCTCGGCGGTTATGACGTGCTCTTGCTCGATACCGCCGGCCGCACCCATATCGACGAGGCTCTGATGGCGGAGATGGCGGAGATCGCCGCGCTCTCTAAGCCCCATGAGACGCTGCTCGTGGCCGACGCGCTAACCGGCCAGGACGCGGTCAACCTGGCGCGAAGCTTCGACCAGCGCCTTCCGCTCACCGGCATTGTACTCACCCGCATCGACGGCGACGGCCGCGGTGGCGCCGCCCTCTCCATGCGCACGGTCACCGGCAAGCCGATCAAGCTCATCGGCACGGGCGAGAAGCTCGATGCGCTCGAGGCGTTCGACCCATCGCGCATCGCCGGGCGCATCCTCGGCATGGGCGACGTGGTGGGGCTCGTCGAGAAGGCAATCGAAACCGTCGAGCTCGGTAAGGCAGAGGCCATCGCGCGCAAAGTGCGTAAAGGGGCCTTCGACCTCGAGGATTTAGCCGAGCAGCTGAAGCAGGTGCAGAAGCTGGGCGGCATGGGCGGCGTTCTCGGCATGCTGCCTGGCGTCGGCAAGATCAAGAAGCAGATCGACGTGGCCAATCTCGACGAGACGATATTGAAGCGCCAGCAGGCGATCATCGGCTCGATGACCAAATCCGAGCGCAAGAACCCGAAACTGCTCAATGCCTCGCGCAAGAAGCGCGTGGCGGCGGGCTCCGGCACGTCCGTGCAGGACATCAACAAGCTCGTGAAGATGCATCGGCAGATGGCGGACATGATGAAGGCGATGGGCAAGAAGCGGGGAATGCTTGGCCAACTGTTCGGCGGCGGTCCGCCGCCTGAGCTTCCGGCCGAGTTGCCGGCCGGCGCCGCCCTGCCTCCCGGTTTCCCTTCGCTTCCCCCCGGCGCCTTTCCCGGCAGGGTCGGTGGCCTGCCAGGTGGTCTCCCCGGCCTCCCCCGCGGCCTTCCGGGCCTGCCGAGGTCGAAGAAAAGATGAACTCAGAAGTCAACACCCCAGTCACGATTGCTTGCGAAGAGAAGGATTGGAAATGTCACTGAAGATCAGACTGGCGCGGGCCGGCGCCAAGAAGCGGCCCTACTATCGGATCGTCGTCGCCGACTCCCGGAGCCCGCGCGACGGCCGCTATATCGAGAAGATCGGCACCTTTAACCCGCTCTTGCCGCGGGACTCGAGCGAGCGCGTGAAGCTCGTCGAGGAGCGCGTCAAGCACTGGCTTGGCGTAGGTGCCCAGCCGACCGACCGCGTGCTCCGCTTCCTCGACAAGGTCGGGCTCGCGAAGCGCGAGGCGCGCTCGAACCCGAGCAAAGGCCAGCCCGGCAAGAAGCGCACCGAGCGCGAGGAGGCAAAGCTTGTAGCCCAGGCCGAGAAGGCCAAGGCCGCAGCCGAAGCCGCCGCCGCACCGCCTCCGGTGCCCGAGCCTGCCCCCGAAGCCGAGCAACCGGCCGCCGAATAGCCTTGCCGACGTCGCGACGAACTGGTCCACCCTCACCATCCCTCTCCCGCAAGGGGGAAGGGGGAGAGCGCGTGCTGCTCGGCGACATCGGGCGCCCCCAAGGGCTGAAGGGTGAGGTGCGCATCCACTCCTTCACCGCGGAGCCCGCCGCGGTCGCCAACTATGGAGCGCTCGAGGACGAGACGGGCGCACGCACGATCGAGATCGAGAGCCTGAGGAGCGACTCCAAGGGCGTGGTCGCGCGCATCAAGGGCGTGGTCACGCGGGAAGACGCCGAGGCGCTGACTGGAACCAAGCTCTATGTCCACCGCTCGCGCCTGCCGGAGCGGGGCGAGGAGGAGTGGTACCACGCCGACCTGATCGGCCTCGCTGCCCTCGACAAGGACGGAGCGAGCCTCGGCACCGTTGTTGCGATCCATAACTTCGGCGCGGGCGACCTGCTCGAGATACGACCTGAGGCCGGCGGGCCCGAGGTTCTCGTGCTGTTCACGCGGGAAACGGTCCCGGAGGTCGATGTGGAGTCCGGTCGCCTCATCCTCGTTCCGCCTGAAGGTCTATTCGAGTGACCCCTACGTCGGCGCTGTCATTCCCGCGAAAGCGGGAATCCAGTAAGTGGCGTGCCCTCTTGCTGATCGCGAGCGTCAGTGATTACTAGATCGCCCGGTCAAGCCGGGCGACGACAATGGTTGGTTCACTTCTATGACCTGGCGAGCCACCGTCCTCACCATCTTCCCCGAGATGTTCCCGGGTCCCCTGGGCTTGAGCCTCGCCGGCAAGGCGCTCACGGAAGGGAAATGGGCGCTTTCCGCCATCGACATCCGCGACTTCGCACAAGACAAGCACCGGTCGGTGGACGACACGCCGGCAGGTGGCGGCTCCGGAATGGTGATGCGCGCCGACATCGCAGCTCGCGCGATCGATGCCGCACGCGCTGAGATGTCGGCGGAAGCGCCCAACCTCTATCTCTCGCCGCGGGGCAGGCCCCTCACTCAGGTGCGCGCTCGGGAGCTGGCGCAAGGGCCGGGCGTCATTCTGCTCTGCGGCCGCTTCGAGGGCGTGGATGAGCGGGTGCTGGAGGCCCGAAACGTCGAGGAGGTCTCGATCGGCGACTATGTGCTCTCCGGCGGCGAGCTTGCGGCACAAGTGCTGATCGACACCGTGGTGCGCCTGCTTCCCGGCGTCGCTGGAAACGAAGGTTCCCTCGCCGAGGAGAGCTTCGCCGGGGGCCTCCTCGAATATCCACATTACACGCGGCCACGGGACTGGGAGGGCCGAGCCATCCCCGAGGTGTTGCTGTCCGGGGACCATGAGAAGATCGCCGAATGGCGCTGTGAGCAAGCCGAGAAAATCACCAAGACCCGCCGCCCCGATCTGTGGGAGAAGTTCAAGGGCCGTTAGAGCGAGCCGTTCTGTCTCAATCCTCATGGTGAGGTCATGGCGAGACCGCGCGCCTCGAACCATGAGGCCTCGTCCTTCGAGACGGCCGCGTTCCGCGGCCTTGTCAAAGGTGAGGAGCGGCGTTGCAAATCCATCGACAAGGGCGGAAAGCTAGGTTAGGTAACGCCCCGCGAGCTTCCCCGCCTCAATCAAAGCCAGGATCAATCAAAAAGAATGGCGTTCGCCGAGGTCCATACGGCCAAGGGCAGGCGCCCATGAAAGGTATTCGACATGAACATCATCGAGCAGCTCGAGCAGGAGCAGGCGGCAGCGCTCGCCAAGAAGCGGAAGGTGCCGGAGTTCGGCCCGGGCGATACGGTCCGCGTCAACGTCAAGGTGATCGAGGGCGAGCGCGCCCGCGTGCAGGCCTATGAGGGCGTGTGCATCGGCCGCGCCGGCGGCGGGATCAACGAGAATTTCACCGTGCGCAAGATCTCCTATGGCGAAGGGGTCGAGCGCGTGTTCCCGGTGCATTCGCCGCTGATCGACTCGATCGAGGTCGTGCGCCGCGGGCGCGTGCGCCGCGCCAAGCTCTATTATCTGCGTGGCCGCCGCGGCAAGGCCGCGCGCATCCCCGAGCGCCAGGTGGCGCGGGGCAAGCAGAAGGAAGCCTTCAAAGGCTTCAAGAAGCCTGCAGGTGCGCCCGATGATCTGAAGCTGATCGCGGGTGTCACGCCGGAACTCGAGAAAAAACTAAACAAGCTTGGGCTAATCAAGTTCGAGCAGATCGCCAACCTCTCCGACGATGAGATCGCCAAATTCGACGAGGCGCTTTCCCTCGACGGCGCCATCGAGAATGACGACTGGATGGCCAAGGCCGTGGCCCTCATGGCCGAGACCACTGCCGACGAGGTCCCGGCTGAGGACGAAGGCGAGAACGGGTCCGGTGGTAAGGAAATCGAGGCCAAGGCGCCCAAGGCTAAGCCCGCCAAGAAGGTCAAGAAGAGCTAGGCATCCCCTAACACGTTGGCGGTCATGCCCGCGCAGGCGGGAACCCAGTAATCACCGGCGCTTGTGAACGCAGGCCTCGGTTACTGGATCGCCCGGTCAAGTCGGGCGATACGAGAGTGGGGCGAGGTCAGGGGATTTGTAAACCGCGCCTCGAGACGCTATTTCATGCCTGAGAACGCATGAAAATGAAGGCTATGGCCAAGCCCCGCACCGTTTACGATAAGATCTGGGACGAGCATCTGGTGCATGAAGCGCCGGACGGCACCTGCCTCCTCTATATCGACCGGCACCTCGTGCATGAGGTGACGAGCCCACAGGCCTTCGAGGGCCTGCGCATGGCGGGCCGCCGCGTGCGCGCGCCGGAAAAGACGCTCGCCGTGGTCGATCACAACGTGCCGACCACCGATCGCTCGCACGGCATCGACGACCCAGAATCGGCGCTGCAGGTGGCGACGCTCGCGGAGAATGCGCGCGAGTTCGGCATCGACTACTACCATGAGCGCGACCGCCGCCAGGGCATCGTCCATGTGGTCGGCCCCGAGCAGGGCTTCACCCTCCCGGGCACCACCATCGTCTGCGGTGATTCCCACACCTCCACCCATGGCGCCTTCGGCGCTCTCGCCCACGGCATCGGGACCTCCGAGGTGGAGCACGTGCTCGCCACCCAGACGCTGATCCAGAGGAAGGCCAAGAACATGCGCGCGCGCGTCGAGGGTGCGTTGCCTTCCGGCGTCACCGCCAAGGACATCATCCTCGCCATCATCGGCGAGATCGGCACCGCCGGCGGCACCGGCCATGTCATCGAATATGCCGGCGATGCGATTCAAGCGCTTTCCATGGAAGGGCGCATGACCATCTGCAACATGTCGATCGAAGGCGGCGCCCGCGCAGGGCTGATCGCGCCGGACGAGACCACCTTCGACTACATCAGGGGACGCCCGCGCGCGCCCAAGGCGGGCGCCTTCGAGACGGCGCTCCGCCACTGGCAGACGCTCTATTCCGATGCGGATGCCGAGTTCGACCGGGAGATCGTGCTTCACGCCGAGAGGCTACCGCCGCTCGTCACCTGGGGCACGAGCCCGGAGCAGGTGGTCTCCATCACCGGGCGCGTGCCGCGGCCCGAAGAGATCGCCGACGAGACCAAGCGCCGCGCGGCGGAACGCTCGCTCGACTATATGGGGCTCAAGGGCGGGGAGAAGATCACCGACATCACGCTCGACCGCGTCTTCATCGGCTCCTGCACCAATGGGCGCATCGAGGATTTGCGAGCCGTGGCCAAGGTCGTCGCCGGCAGGCGGGTGAACGCCAATGTCAGCGCCATGATCGTCCCGGGCTCCGGCCTCGTGAAGGAGCAGGCGGAGGCGGAAGGACTCGACAAGATCTTCAAGGTCGCGGGCTTCGATTGGCGCGAGCCGGGCTGCTCGATGTGCCTCGGCATGAACCCGGACCAGCTGGCTCCCCGCGAGCGCTGCGCCTCGACGTCGAACCGAAATTTCGAGGGCCGCCAGGGCCGGCTCGGCCGTACGCATCTCGTCTCGCCGGTGATGGCGGCGGCGGCGGCGCTTGCCGGACGCTTCGTCGACATCCGCGAGTTTCATTGATCGACTGGTCATCCCGCCAAGCGCCGTCGCTCGCCGAGCTCGAGGCGATCGCCGGCGCCGCCTATCGGCGGCTGCCCGCCCGCTTCCGCAAGCTCACCGGCGATCTCGTCATCCGCGTCGAGGACTTCCCGACCGACGAGGCGCTCGACGACTTGAGGTTAGAGTCCCCCTTTGATCTGCTCGGGCTTTATTCCGGTGTTGACCTCGCGCGGAAGAGCGTGATGGATGTGAGCGGCGCACCCGACATGGTGTTTCTCTACCGCCGCCCGATCCTCGACTACTGGGCAGAGCACGAGGACCCGCTTGGGCAAATCGTCACCCATGTGCTGGTACACGAGATCGGCCATCATTTCGGCCTTTCCGACGCCGATATGGAGCGCATCGAGCAGGAAGCCACAGCGTGACCGCTCGTCCCGACCAGCTTGGAGTATCGGACTCTCCCGTAACGAAGGTCACGATCGCCTTTTCCAGCTTGCCTTACTCCTCGCAAGCATCGCCGCAGCGCTGGGCGATCTCGATGAGCTGCTCCTTGGCCTTGGCCACGTCGCCCTTCTGGAGATAGCCCTCGCCCAGATATTCGAGCGACTCGGCGAAATGGCCTTCATCAGCAATCGCGCGCGCTTCCGTATAGAAATCCTGGTCGGTCAGCGCAGCGGAATCGCCGTCGATACACGCCTGCTACTCGCCGCTCCAGACGCGGCCCGTGCCGCTGCTGACTTTGACGCAGTTCTTCTTCTTGGCGCTGTATTTGTGGCCGGTGGGACAAGTGCCCTTGGAAGCCTTGGGCGGCTCGGAATCCCCGCAATCCGCGTCGGCCAACGCACGGCCGCCGGCAACGGCGAGGCCGATAACCAAAGGCAAGGCGCCGAGCCACATGGACCCTACAGCCTTGCTGGTCCCGGTAAGGGGAGATGCGCACTGAGAGGGCCGTCGGCTTCGGCCGGTGCCCTTTGTGTTATATGGTCTTGCTGGCTCCTGTAGGACGCGCCCGGTGGCGCTAGGCCTTCAACATGACTCACTGGTTCATTGTCCTGGGCTCGACCGTTGGGCTGCTGACGGGCCTCTACACCTTGTTTGACCGGCTGTGGCGTGAGCGGCCCCTGGTTTCGTTGGGCAAGGCAGAGGACAAGGATAGCCTCGCTCTTCGTGTCAAAAACATCGGACTGCATGACGTTGTTATCGACGCGCATTCGGTATTGCCCGGGGGGATCTATTCGCTATCGGCTAGCTCGGACCTCCATGACGTCCTTGACGCTGCCGCCGGAGTCAGCTTCGTCCGATTGCTAGCGCCGGGCATGGATACCGAGCTGCGTGTCGTTCCCCTGTACAAGGATGGTCGGCGTTTGGATGAGAACAAACACACGGTTTTGTTTCTAGTGTTTTGGCGAAGGACCCGGTCCATGTGGTTACCCCAGCCACCACTCGGGATTTGCATCCGCACTGATAAGTTGAGGCTACTAGAAGAGGCTCGCGCCTGAGTTTTGGTTCGCGGCGACTGCACCGCCAGGCTCGACGGGTCGAACTGCTGGCGGTACGCGTCAGGAAAGCGCCACAGGAAGCCCGTAGCGGGCGAAACGGGTCTAGCCTGTTGGGTGCTTCTACCCCCGAACATTGCAGGTGCCAGAGGGAAACGTCGGGTCACGCTGGGGCGCGCGCGCAGAGAGAGCGCGCCACGCGCTGGAAAGTCTCTATGATGGCTTTTGTGGCTATCGTCGCTCTGGCGGCCGGAGTCGTGGGCTGCACACGACCCAGAAAACCGTCAGTGGGGGCGGCGTCGCCGGCTTTGCTCTCGCCGGTCCTGTAGGAGCCGCTGCTGGCGCTACTGCCGGGGCCGTTACGGCACCGATGATGGGCCATGGGGCATAGCAAGAAACCCTTGTCCCAGCTTCACGCGCTTGGCGATCTTTCGCCTTGCCAACAAGAGCGTGCCCGCCGAGCGAGTTTGTCTCCCGCGCCCCCTCTCCATACCACCGCACCCGCTTTCGGCAGCCAGCGACTCTCTTTTGGGTCGGAGTCTCTTTCCATTTCGTTAACCAATACGGCGCAGCCTCTAAGCGACGCGCACCCACTCAGACACTTCCTGGTGCTGCGTAGAGGAGGGGTCCCGCCTGAGCGAGTCGGGGCCATTCCTTTGGGGAGGCCGCCTGGTCAATTGGTGCACAATGACGGACAAGACACGCTTC
>JBARKP010000067.1:0-34141 GCA_049801475.1 Methyloceanibacter sp. | reverse complement strand
CCCCGCTACACCTTCGATGGCATGGATTTCGATACCATCAACTGAGCCGCAAGTCGAGGCGGAGCCGATCCGGCTGCAAGCGCGGAGGCTCCGCCTCTAACTTCTGTTCGGCGCGAACTAGGCGCTGAAGCCGCTATCGACGTTCAGCATCGTGCCTGTGATATAGCTCGCGGCGAGGCCTGCGAGAAACGCAACGACCAGGCGCTGCACGTGTTCTGGCGCCGGGGCTATGAGGATACTTCGGTGGCTGATCTGACCGAGACCATGGGCATCAATCCGCCGAGCCTCTACGCCGCTTTCGGCAACAAGGAAGGCTTGTTCCGCAAGGCGGTGGAACGCTACGAAGCGAGGCGAGACAAGTTCTTCGAGGAAGCTTTCGCTGCTCCTTCGGCGCGCGAAGACCATGGAGCGGCTGCTCAAGGGCACCGCTGACCGACTGAGCGACAAGCGCAATCCGACCGGCTGCCTCACGGTGCAGGGAGCGCTTTGCGGTGGAGAGGCGTGCGAATCGGTCAAACAGGATCTTGCGACACGGCGGGCGGCGGGGGAGGGCGCCATCCGTGAGCGCTTGAAGCGGGCGAAAAGGGAGGGCGATTTGCCGGCCGACGCAGACCCGGCTGCGCTGGCGAGCTATGTCGCCACCGTCATGCAAGGCATGTCGGTGCGGGCAGCAGGGGGTGCCAGCCGCAAGGACCTGCGCGCCATCGTCGAGACGGCACTCCGCGCCTGGCCGGTCCAGTGATCTGGGTCACGCTTGACGCCGCGGCGCTCAAGCCCCTTATTAGCGCGGTCAGCAGGCCGGATGGCCGCTCTGCTTGTGCCAGCGTATCGGCAGGCGGAGAGGAAAGTCCGGGCTCCATGGAGATACGGTGCCGGATAACCTCCGGCGGGGGTGACCCCAGGGACAGTGCAACAGAAAGCAAACCGCCTTTCGCCACCGGAGACGGAGGTGAGGGGTAAGGGTGAAAGGGTGCGGTAAGAGCGCACCGCGTTCTTGGTAACAAGGACGGCACGGTAAACCCCACCGGGAGCAAGACCGAATAGGGGCAGCGCGGCGGGGAAACCCGCCAGTCTCGTTTCCAGGCGAGCCGCCCGGGTTGGTCGCAAGAGGCGCCTGGCGACAGGCGTCCAAGATGAATGGCTATCGCCGCGCTCCCCATGCGGGGCGCGGTACAGAACCCGGCTTACAGGCTTGGTGACATGTCTATGGCTGGCGCGTGGAGGCCCCGCGCGCCAGCCGCCAATCTCTGGTTACTCCGCGGCCTGCACGCCTTGCGGCATCTTCTGCTGCTGCGCGGTTTCCGACGCCTTGGCGCGGGTCATCTTTTCAAGCTCGCGGCGCACGCCCGACTCGTAGTCGGGGTGGACCTTCTTGAAGTGCGCGAGCTGCCGCTGGGCGATCTCCTGCGGCACGCCCCACATCGCCTCCGCGACGTTGAGGAAGAGGCGCGCTCGCTGGCCTTCGTCGAACAGATTGAACAGCGCCGTCACCTGCCGGTAGTCGTCGTTGCCGTCGCGGTGATTGTAGCGGAGCGCGTTGCCGGAGACATTCAGCGGCGGCTCGCTGAAGCGGGCGTCTTGCACGGCGCCGCCAAACGAGTTCGGCTCGTAGAATGCATCCACGTTTCCGGTCTTCTGCTCGAAGAACCGCATCACCGGGCAACGCGCCGCGTTCACCGGCAGCGCCTCGTAATGGGTGCCGAGCCGGTAGCGATGCGCATCGGCATAGGAGAAGATTCGTGCGTGCAGCATCTTGTCCGGCGAGAAGCTGATGCCGGGCACGATGTTGGACGGCGAGAACGCCGCGAGCTCGATCTCCCGGAAATAATTCTCCGGATTGCGGTTGAGCTCGAAGAAGCCCATGTCGATCGGCGGATAATCGCCGTGCGGCCAGACCTTGGTGAGGTCGAAGGGGTTGTACCAGTACTTGCCCGCGTCCTTCGCGGGCATGATCTGCACTTGCACCTTCCAGCCGGGTCCGCGCGGACCGCCGTCCCAAGGGGAAATTAGCAGCCGCGCGCAGCTTTGAGTGCGCCGCACCATCAGGGCAAATAGGATTTGCCTATAATGGCGATAAGGCAAACTTATTTAGTGGCGGTTTTGCCGAGAAATTCGCGGATTTGCAGCAGGGTCGCCTCAGGCTGCTCCTCCTGCGGCATGTGCCCACACTCATCGATCAAGCGGAAGGTGGCGTTGGGCATGGCGCGCTTGAGCTTCAGCCCGACACCGAGCGGCACGATGCGGTCGTGGTCGCACCAGAGAATAAGCGTAGGCAGACTGATCGATGCATAGCGGGCGGAAATCTGCTCCACGTCCTCCGGCACGATCTCCCGCGCGCTATAGATGAGGGCATGCTTGCCAGCAGCGCTTTTCATCGGCTCTGCATAGGCCGCGATCTCGTCGCGACCGATCTTGCTGTTGTCGTAATAGGCGATCCGAAGCGCCATCTGGATTTGCAACGCGGGCGGGGCCATGCGCACCCCAAGCTGTGAGACGACGGGCATGTCGAGCAGCTTGAAGAACACCGGGATCGATTGCGGATAGGCGATCGTGTCGAGCAGCACGAGCTTGGAGAGGCGCCCTTTGAGCCGCGTGTCGGCCTCGAGCGCAAGAAGCAGCGCCACGCCGCCGCCATAGGAGTGGCCGACCAAGGTGAGGTCGCGAAGGTCGCGATCGAGAATGAGCTCGGCCAAAAGCTCCGCCTGATCGGCGGCCGAATAGCGATCGTCGAAAGGCTTGTCGGACTGGCCGAATCCCTTCAAGTCGACGGCGATGATCCTATGATCGCGGGCAAGGTCGGGGGCGATATGACGCCAGGTGAAGGTATTCGTGCCGAAGCCGTGGATCAGCAGCACGGGCGGACCCTCGCCGCGCTCCACCGTATAGAGCCGCACCGGCGCCTCCGGAGGCCCAAGCCGGGAGAAGGGCCCTTCGGTTCCGTCGCTGCCAGCGAAGGCCGAGGCGCCAAGTCCAAGCAGAATCGCCGCCAGGCCGAGCGTCGTTGTGAGTCGACTGCTGTGCATAAACACCGACGCCAAGCTGATTGTCCGCATCCCTCTGTCGTGCAAGCGAGGCGACGCTTCGAGCGAAGCCATCCTGCTCGTTTCCGCCAGTTGTAACGTGCTTCGCGCCTTGGCGGCAATTCAAAGCAGCGCCGGAAACCCGGCACGTCATCCTTCCCTTACCCACAGGAATGCCGCTTTCGTTAAGCCTTTTCCCATGAGATTCCTTGACCAACCATAATATCCCATGTTATCCCATACTCGCCCGTTCGGTGACGGGTGGGGGAGGCTCGGCAGCGGTCCTTTTTTTGAGGCCACGGGGGGAACCGCGCCGCCTCCCCCACCCAATTCTCCGAGCAAGGCGTCTCGCACCCGGAGCGTGTCGAAGTCTTGCGTTGGCCCAGGTGCCCATGAGGGGGAGATGGACCAGTTTGTCTCGACATTCACCAATAAGATCGACACCAAAGGCCGCGTTTCGGTCCCAGCCTCCTTTCGCACAGTCCTCGCCAAAGACGGCCTTGAAGGCATTTATTGCTATCCGTCGCTCGATACGCCTGCGCTCGATGCTGGAGGTCAGCGGCTGGTCGACAAGATCAACGGCCTTGTCGAGGATTTGGCGCCCTATTCCGACGAGCGCGACCACCTCGCCACCGCGCTGTTCGGCACCAGTGAAATTCTTTCTATCGATCAGGACGGACGCACCATTTTGCCGGAGCGGCTCAGGGAGCACGCCGGCATCACCACCCACATCGCCTTCGTTGGCCTCGGCGAGAAATTCCAGATGTGGGAGCCGGGACGTTTTGCAACGCATTTGGCGGAAGCGCGCCAAAAGGTCCGCGATCTCCGCAAGTTACTCGGCGCGGGGCGCCGCGGAAGCGGCGGGCCAGAGGGAGCACGGGAATGATGGCGGGTCGCGGCACGGACGTTACGGCCGCCGGCGGACCGGCCCGCCACATTCCCGTGATGCTCTCGGAAGTTCTTGAGGCGCTGAGCCCAAGCGACGGCAAAGTCTTCATCGACGGCACCTTTGGCGCGGGCGGCTACACGCGCGGGCTACTCGAAGCCGCGCGGTGCAGCGTGCTTGCCATCGATCGCGATCCCGACGCCGCCGACTTCGCCCGTGCGCTCGAAGCGCATTTTCCCGGACGTCTGAAATTCATCCTCGGCCGGTATGCGGAGATGCGAGAGATCGCGGAAAGGGAGGGCATCCCCGCCGTCGACGGCGTGGCGCTCGACCTCGGCGTCTCGTCCATGCAGCTCGACGCGCCGGAGCGAGGCTTCTCCTTCAGCCAGGACGGTCCGCTCGACATGCGCATGGGACGGGAGGGCCCGACCGCGAGCGATCTGGTCAACGCGCTCCCCGAACGCGAGCTTGCCGCCATCATCGGCACCCTCGGCGAGGAAAAGCGAGCGCGCGCCATCGCCCGCGCCATCGTGGCGAGGAGGGCCGAGCAGCCGATCTCAAGGACGGGGGAGCTGGCTGATATCGTCGCACGCGTCCTTCGCCGCAGGCACGACGAGACCAAGCACCCGGCAACCCGGACCTTCCAGGCGCTCCGCCTCTATCTCAATGACGAGCTTGTCGAGCTCGCGCGGGGCTTGAGCGCCGCCGAGCACGTGCTCAGACCCAAAGGCCGTCTCGTCGCCGTCACCTTTCATTCGCTGGAAGACCGAATCGCCAAACGCTTCTTCGCGGCAAGAAGCACACCGGCTCCGCGTGGATCTCGCCATCTGCCGCAGCGGGGGCCGACGCAATTCGCGCCAAGCTTCCAGCTTCTTAACCGGCGTCCTTTATCACCATCAAAGGAAGAGATCAGGCTGAACCCCCGATCCCGATCGGCGCGCCTCAGGGCCGGCGAACGCACGGAGGCGCCACCCCATGCTCTCGACCTCGCCGCTTTGGGGGTGCCTCGCATCACTCTCCCTGTCTAAGGGGCAGGGCTTCAGTTTACGGGTTTTGGGTATGTTGCGTTTCGTCAATATCTGCCTCGTCCTTGGCCTCGTGGCGCTCGCCTATGTCATCTACGAGGTGAAATACGAAGCCCGCGCCCTCGATGAGGAAATCGTGGGGCTCCGGAAGGACATCGAGACCGAGCGGGACGGCGTCGCGGTGCTCCGCGCCGAATGGAGCCTGCTCAACCGGCCCGAGCGGATCGAGCGCCTGGCACAGAAATATCTCAAGCTCGCGCCAGCGCGAGCCAGCCAGCTCGTCACCCTCGATACGGTTTCGGAAAGTGACTTCGAGCGGGCCCGCGTGAAGGCCGCGGATCAAACGGTGGTATCTGCCGTTGCGGCCGAGTTTGTTCCAGCCAAAACTGCTCCGGCCGAGGCTGTCTCTGCCAAGACCGTAAAGGCCGTCCCGGTTAAGACCGTTCCGGTCAAGGCTGTTCCGGCTGAGGCTGTTCCAGTCAAGGCTGTTCCAGCCATAGCTGTTCCAGCCAAGGCTGTTTCGGCTGCTTCAGCCACGGCTCTTCCGCCCGTGACGGTTTCGGCGTCCGGCGAGTAAGGTTTGAGGCTCTTGGCCCGCGATCCCCAGACCAGCGCCGCCGCCTCCCGCGCCGATCGCGCCTATTTCGCCCGGAGCCGCGACCGCCATCGCCTGGCCTGCCTGGCGCTCGCGGTGAGCTTCCTCCTCATCGGGCTCCGCCTCGTAAGCCTCGGCTTCACCGCCCTGGAGCCCGGCTCGGGCGGCATCCAGGACATCTCCACGACGGTGCACCGGCCCGACATCCTCGACCGTAACGGCAGGCTGCTCGCCACCGACATCAAGGGCGCCACCCTCTATGCCGACCCCGCGCGCGTCGTCGACCGGGACGAGCTGATCGAGCAGGTCTCGAGCGTGCTCCCCGACATCAACGGCCCGGAGCTGCGCGAGAGGCTGAAGCAGGGGCGGAGGTTCGTGGTCATCAGGCGGGAGCTCACGCCGAAGCAGCACGCCGAAATCTACGAGCTCGGGCAGCCTGGACTCGGCTTCATAGAAGAATATCGCCGCGTCTACCCGGTCGGCGCCACCGCCTGCCACGTGGTCGGCCATGTCAATGTCGATAATAAGGGCCTCGCCGGCATCGAGAAGTTCATCGACAACAATCCCCAGCTTGCCATGTCGAGCCCCGGCAACGCGGTGGGCGGAGAGGCCGTCACCCTATCGCTCGATCTCGGCGTGCAGCACGTCGTTCGCGAGGAGCTCGCCAAGGCCATGACCATTTATCGCGCCAAGGCTGCGGCCGGCGTCGTCATCGATGTGCAGAGCGGCGAGGTCATGGCGCTGGTCTCCCTGCCGGATTACGACTCGAATCACCGCGAGCAGGCTCTCGACAAGGACCGGCTCAACCGCATGACGTCCGGCGTCTACGAGATGGGGTCGGTGTTCAAGGTATTCACGGCGGCCGCGGCGCTGGATGCCGGCAGCGCCTCGTTGCGCTCGAGCTATGACGCGAGCCAGCCTCTCCACGTCGCCTCCTTCACCATCGAGGATTTCCACGGCAAGAAGCGCAGGCTGACCGTGCCCGAGATTTTCATCTATTCCTCCAATATCGGCGCGGCGAGGATGGCGCTCGACCTCGGCATCGACCGCCACCGCGCCTTCCTGCGCAAGCTCGGTCTGCTGAACCGCCTTTCCACGGAGATTGGCGAGGGCGCCGCCCCCATCGTGCCTTCGCCCTGGGAACGGCTAAGCACCATCACCATCGCCTTTGGCCACGGGTTGTCGGTCACGCCTTTGCAAGTTGCGGCGGCCGCGCTTCCCCTGGTCAATGGCGGTTTCGCGGTGACCCCCACCTTCCTGCCGCGGCCTCGCCTCGCTGCCCTTCGCCAAAGCCCGAGCGTGCTCAAGTCTTCGACGAGCCACCTGATGCTTTCGCTGATGCGCCTCAATGTGCTGAAAGGCACCGGCAAGCGCGCCGACGCCGAAGGCTTTCGCGTCGGCGGCAAGACCGGTACAGCCGATAAGGTGGTCGGACGCCGTTACAAAGGCTCCTCGGTCCTGACCTCGTTTCTCGCCGCCTTTCCCACCGACGCTCCGGAATATCTCGTGCTGGTCATGCTCGATGAGCCGCAGCGCGTCGCCGAAAGCGACAATCAGCAGACGGCGGGGGTGAATGCCGCGCCCACCACCGGCAGGATCGTCGAGCGCATCGCTCCCATTCTCGGCGTGGCGCCGAAGCTTGACGGCGATCAACGCAAGTTTGACGAGAAGGTGCTCGCCTCCTATTAGAAGACACCGGTTCAGGGGCTCTCTAACCGGTCCCGTTTGGGCGCTCTCGCGGAGGCCCACCGGCTTTCGAGCGGCGGATGTTCAGTCATGACCCTTGGTGAGTTGATGGGGCCCGAGGCCCCGCTGCCCGCGCCATGGCTGCAGGTTCCGATCGTGGGGCTTACGGCTGATAGCCGCGCGGTCGAGCGTGGCTATCTCTTTGCGGCCCTGCCGGGATTGTACACCGACGGCTCCCGCTTCATCGCCGAAGCCTTAGCCCGAGGCGCCGCGGCAATCCTGATGCCGCAAGGCGGCGCTCATGCCGTCAACGGGACGCCATTCAACGGCACGCCGATCGTCGAGGACGCCGATCCGCGCCGCCGTCTTGCCCTGATCGCGGCACGCTTCTTCGGCGCTCAGCCAGACATTGCCGTGGCCGTCACCGGCACTAACGGCAAGACGTCGGTCGCGTCCTTCCTGCGCCAACTCTGGGAGCAGGAGGGTCTCGTCGCGGCAAGCCTCGGCACGGTCGGCGTCGTGGGACCATCCGGCACGCAGACTCTCGCCCACACCACGCCGGATCCGATCGAGCTGCACCGTATCCTCGCGTCCCTCGCTAAATCCGGCGTCACGCATCTTGCGCTTGAAGCCTCGAGCCACGGCCTTGAGCAGCGCCGAATCGACGGCGTGCGGCTTGCCGTCGGGGCTTTCACCAACATCTCCCGCGACCATCTCGACTATCATCCGAGCTTCGTGGCCTATTTCGCCGAGAAGCTGCGCCTGTTCGACGAGCTGCTGCCTCCCGGCGCCACGGCCGTGATCGATGTCGACAGCGAGGCGGGCCTGCGCGTTGCCGCCCTTGCCAAGGCTCGTGGGCTCTCCGTGATCTCGGTGGGGCGCGGCGGTGGCTTGCGGCTTGTCTCCGCCGAGCAGGATGGCTTTGGCCAGCGTCTGGTCGTGGAGCATGCGGGCAGGAAAGAGAGCTTCCGCCTGCCGCTTGTCGGCGCCTTCCAGGCATCCAACGCGCTCGTTGCGGCGGGCCTCGCCATGGCCACCGGGGTGAGCGCTGCGAAGGTGCTGCCGCTTCTTGCGAGCCTCCGTGGCGCGCGCGGGCGCCTTGAGCTTGCCGGGACCGCCGGCCCCGGCGCTCCGATCTTCATCGACTACGCCCATACCCCCGATGCGCTCGCCAAGGCGCTCGACGCTTTGCGGCCTTATGTGCGCGGCAGGCTTGCCGTGGTGTTCGGCTGCGGCGGCGACCGCGACAAGGGAAAGCGGCCGGAGATGGGGGCCGTGGCGACAGACAAGGCAGATTTGGCCATCGTCACCGACGATAATCCGCGGAGCGAAGACCCCGAAGACATCCGCCGCGCGATCTTGGCTGCGGCGCCCGGCGCGATCGAGATTGCCGGCCGCGCCACCGCGGTGGCGGAGGCTATTGCCGGGCTTGGGAAAGGCGATGTCCTATTGATCGCGGGCAAAGGCCATGAGACGGGACAGATCGTCAAAGGCACGATTATTCCCTATTCTGACCATGACGCGGTTGCTGCCGCGCTGAAGGACGAGGCGAAGCGTGGCTAAGCCGCTCTGGACCATAAGTGAGTTGCTGAAGGCCGTGCGCGGCAAGAGCTCCGCCCCGCTCGGCACCCCCGTCAGCGGCGTCTCCATCGACAGCCGGAGTTTGGCTCCGGACGAGACTTTCCTCGCGCTTTGCGGCGCCAACCGCGACGGACATGCCTTTGTCGCGGGTGCACTTGCACAAGGCGCTTCCTGCGCAATCGTCGAGCAGAGCTTTAAGGCGCCGCGCGGCGAAGACCGCTTGCTACGCGTTGCCGATACGCTCCAAGCGCTGAACGATCTCGGCGCGACGGCAAGGGCGAGGGCCACGGATGCGGTGGTGATCGCGGTGACCGGCAGCGTCGGCAAGACCGGGACCAAGGAGGCGCTGAAGCTTGCGCTCGCTCCATCCGGCTCGGTGCACGTCTCGTCCAAATCCTACAACAATCATTGGGGCGTGCCGCTGTCGCTCGCCAATATGCGCGAGACCGCGCGCTTTGGCGTGTTCGAAGCCGGCATGAACCATGCGGGCGAGCTCAGCGCCCTGACGCGGCTCATCAGGCCACATATCGCCATCATCACCACGGTGGCGCCCGTGCATCTTGGCTTCTTCCGCTCCGTGGATGCGATTGCCGACGCCAAGGCCGAGATCTTGGAGGGGCTGGTACCGGGCGGCGCCGCCATCCTCAGTCGCGACAACCCTTATTACGAGAGACTCCGGCGCCACGCGCTGCAACGCAAGGCGAATATCATCGGTTTCGGCGAGACGCCCGGCGCCGAGGCGCGGGTTCTGACCGCGGAGCTTGGCCCAGACGGCTCCGATGTGAAGGCAGACATTATGGGTGAGACCGTCAGCTATCATATCGGCGCGCCGGGAGCGCACCTCGTGCAGAATTCGCTTGCGGTGCTCGCCGCGGCCAAGCTCGCACGCGCCGATCTGAAGGCTGCTGCCCGTGCGCTTGCGGGCTGGCGGGCCCAAACGGGGCGCGGCGCGCGCATCGTCATCAGCGGCAGGCATGGGCGGATCGCCCTCATCGACGAAAGCTACAATGCCAACCCGGCGTCCATGCGCGCGGCGCTCGCCACTTTGGGGCTGACGCCGAGATCCGAGTTCAAACGCCGGGTAGCTGTGTTGGGCGACATGCTCGAGCTTGGCGGCCTCGGTCCGAAGCTCCACCAGGAGCTGGCCGAGGACATCGACGGGGCCGGCGTGGATATCGTCTTTGCCTGCGGCGAGATGATGCGCGGCCTTTACGAGGCTCTGCCGCCGGGGCGCCGAGGCGCCTACGCCAAGACCGCCGAGCAGCTTCAGCCCATGCTGACGAGCGGGGTAGGTCCGGGCGACGTGGTGATGATCAAGGGGTCATTCGGCAGCCGCATGGCCCCCCTGGTCGAGGCCCTGCAGCGCTATTTCGACACGGCCGGCGCCCCCGCTCAAGTGTGATACCTCGGAATTCACAGGCGCTCCTCCTCAGATTTTGAGCCAAAACAAGAGGTCGGAGCGAAATCGCGATTCCATCCGAGGCGCTTTCGCCCTAAACGAGCCGGAGGGGGAAAGACCATGCTCTACTGGTTGACCGAGCTCACGGGCGAACTCAGCGCCTTTAATATTTTCCGCTACATCACCTTCCGCACCGGCGGCGCCTTGATCACGGCGCTTCTGTTCGTGTTCCTGTTCGGCCCGCGCATCATCAGGTCGCTGCGCGTCCGCCAGGGCAAGGGCCAGCCGATCCGTACCGACGGGCCCGCGCGTCATCTCATCCAGAAGCAGGGCACGCCGACCATGGGCGGCCTGATGATCCTGTCGGGCGTCACCGTGGCCACGCTGCTCTGGGGCAATCTGCAAAACTCTTACGTCTGGGTGGTCCTTCTCGTCACACTCGTCTATGGCGCCGTCGGACTCTACGACGACTACCTCAAAGTGACGATGCAGTCGGCGGCGGGATTCCGGGGCCGTATCAAGATCGTCATCGAGGCCGCGGTGGCCGTGGTCGCCTCCTGGGTCATCGCCTCCGTCGGCGAGGCGCCGCTATCGACCGCGCTTGCCATTCCGTTCTTCAAGAATGTGCTGATCCCGCTTGGCTGGCTCTTCGTGCCCTTCGGCGCCTTCATCATCGTCGGCGCCGGCAACGCCGTGAACCTCACCGATGGGCTGGACGGACTAGCCATTGTGCCGGTGATGATCGCCGCCTCCACCTTCGGCTTCATTTCCTATTTTGTCGGCAACGCACTGTTCGCCGAATATCTGCAGATCCACTTCGTGCAAGGGACCGGCGAGCTCGCCGTGGTGTGCGGGGCGCTGGTCGGCGCAGGGCTCGGCTTCCTCTGGTTCAATGCGCCGCCGGCCCAGATCTTCATGGGCGATACGGGATCGCTTGCGCTTGGTGGCGCGCTCGGCACCATCGCGGCGGCCACCAAGCATGAGCTCGTCCTCGCCATCGTTGGCGGACTATTCGTGCTGGAGGCGGCATCCGTGATCATGCAGGTTGTCTCCTTCCGGCTCACCGGCAAGCGCGTCTTCCGCATGGCCCCGCTCCACCATCATTATGAACAAAAGGGATGGGCCGAATCCACGGTGGTGGTGCGTTTCTGGATCATCGCCGTGGTGCTCGCACTCCTAGGCCTCGCCACGCTCAAATTGCGCTAGATTCGACACAGCATGATTCCCATCACGATCTTCGCCGGCCGCGACGTTGCGGTTTTCGGTCTTGGTGTGAGCGGCATCGCCGCGGCGCGCGCGCTTGCCGCGGGCGGCGCGCAAATTCTCGCCTGGGACGATACTGCGAAGGCGAGGGACAACGCCGCGGCGCAAGGCGTGACTTTGCGTGATCTCACCTCCGCCGATTGGACGAAAATTGCCGCGCTCGTGCTGGCTCCGGGCGTGCCGCTCACCCATCCCGAGCCGCATTGGACCGTCGCCAAGGCGAGCGACGCGGCGGTCGAGGTGATCGGTGATACCGAACTCTTCTTCCGTGAGCGGGCCAAGCAAGGCTCGCGCAGCAAAGTCGTGGTCATCACCGGCACCAACGGTAAGTCCACGACCACGGCCTTGACCGCCCATCTGTTGGCGGCTGCCGGCAAGCCCGTCGCGCTTGGCGGCAATATCGGCAGGGCGGTGCTCGATCTTCCGCCCTTCGCCGAGGGTCTCACCTATGTGCTCGAGCTGTCGACCTTCCAGATCGATCTCACCCCGTCGCTTGGCGCCGATGCCGCGGCGCTCCTCAATATCACCCCGGATCATCTCGACCGCCACGGCACCCTTGAACATTATGCTTCCATCAAGGGCCGAGTGTTCGCGGGGCTTCCCGCGAGCGGCACCGCCGTGATTGGGGTCGACGACGCTTATTCCCGCGCTATCGCCGATGCCCTTGGCGGGTCGTTCGCCATCAAACGCATTGCCGTCGGTCACCCGGTCGAGATGGGGGTGTGGGCGAAAGACGGCGTGTTGACCGAGGTCGAGAATGGGGTGGAGCGCGCGCGTGTGAGTCTCGCGGGCATCGGCTCGCTACGCGGCGCCCATAACTGGCAGAACGCCGCTATGGCCTATGCGCTAGCGCGATCGCAAGGGCTCGAAGCTGCGGCTATTGCGCAAGGGCTCGCAAGCTTTGCCGGTCTAGCCCATCGCATGGAGCAGGTTGCGCGCCGCGGGCCCGTGCTGTTCGTCAATGACTCCAAGGCCACCAATGCGGACGCCGCCGCCAAGGCGCTGGCGAGCTTTACCGACATCTATTGGATCGCAGGCGGCAGACCCAAGGCTGGGGGGCTTGCCGGGCTGGAGACCTTCTTCCCAAAAATCGCGCGCGCCTATCTGATCGGCGAGGCGGCGGACGCCTTCGCCGCACAGCTTGGTACCGAGGTCGACCATGTGCAGTGCGGGACGCTCGATCGTGCCATTGAGCAAGCTGCCGTCGACGCCAGAGGGTCTGGCGCGAAGGAGCCGGTGGTGCTGCTGTCGCCAGCTTGCGCCTCCTATGACCAATTCGCCAATTTCGAGGCGCGCGGGCAAAGCTTCCGCGACATCGTCATGACTCTTCACGGGGTGGAGCCGATGCAGCCGGATGAGGGCGGGGCGGCATGAGGATAACCCGCGCCGACCGCAGCGTGCTCTCCGACTGGTGGTTCACCGTCGACCGTCTGATGTTCTTCGGCCTTCTCTTGCTCATGGGCGCAGGGCTTGTGCTGTCGCTCGCCGCAAGCCCCCCCATCGCCGCCAAATTCAATCTCGAGCCCTTCTATTTCGTGCGCCGGCAGGCTGCATTGCTCGTGCCTGCGGTGGCCATCATGTTCGCGGCATCGACGCTCACGCCGAAGCAGATCCGCCGCGCGTGCCTTATCATCTTCGTGGTCGGCATCGCGCTGATGGCCCTCACCATGCTCGTCGGCCCGGAGATCAAGGGCGCCAAGCGCTGGCTGCAGATCGGCTTCGTCTCGGTCCAGCCCTCCGAATTCGTCAAGCCGGCATTCGTCGTGCTCACCGCCTGGCTGTTCAATGAGAGCCAAAAGCGCTCTGACGTGCCCGGCATCGAGCTCGCGCTCGTGCTTTATGGGGTCTTCGCGTTGCTCCTCGTGCTACAGCCCGATTTCGGTCAGACCCTCTTAATCACGCTCGTCTGGGGCGTGCTCTTTTTCATGGCCGGGATCAATCTCCTCTGGATCGGAGCACTTGGCATCGCCGGCATTGCCGGGCTCGCTTCCGCCTATTTTCTCGTGCCGCACGTGTCCTCGCGCATCGACCGCTTTCTCAATCCGGCTTCCGGCGACACCTACCAGGCCGACCGCGCGCTCGACTCTTTCCTCCATGGCGGATGGTTTGGCAGGGGGCCGGGCGAGGGCACCGTCAAGGACCTCCTCCCCGATTCCCACACCGACTTCATCTTCGCGGTGGCGGCGGAGGAATATGGTCTGATCGCCTGCCTTATTTTGCTCGCTCTCTTCGCCTTCATCGTGCTGCGCGGGCTGTCCAAGGCTTCGCAGGAATTCGACGGCTTCATTCGCCACGCGGTTGCAGGTCTCATCACGCTGTTCGGCTTGCAGGCCTTGATCAATATGGCCGTCAATGTCGGGCTGCTTCCGGCCAAAGGCATGACGCTGCCGTTCATCTCATATGGCGGCTCGTCATTGCTCGCCATGGCGCTGACTATGGGCCTTGCCCTCGGGCTGACGCGGCGAAGACCCATGGCGGAACGCCTGCCGCGCAGCAGGACGAGCCAGCCCGGCGAGGCCGGCGGGGCCGGTGAGGCGGGTGCCGGCACAAATGCCTCGGAGCAGGTGGCATGAGCGCGCGGCCGATCCTGCTCGCTGCCGGTGGCACTGGCGGTCATCTCTTCCCGGCGGCCGCTCTCGCCCAGGAGCTTCAGCGCAGGGGTTACGTGGTGGAGCTGGCGACGGACCTTCGCGCCGAAAGATATGACGGCGACTTTCCCGCGCGCGCCATTCACCGCATTCCTTCGGCCACGCTGACGAGCCGCTCTCCCATCGCCATGGCCGGGACGTTTTCCCGTCTTGGTCTTGGCTTTGCCGGCGCGATTCGCTTGTTGCTGCGCGTACGGCCCCGCGCGGTGATCGGCTTCGGCGGCTATCCCACGCTGCCGCCCATCATCGCGGCACGCGCGCTTCGCATCCCTACCGCCATTCACGAGCAGAACGCCGTGATGGGCCGCGCTAACCGGCTCTTGTCACGCTTCGTCGACAAGATCGCGCTCTCCTTCATGCCGACCAAGCTGCTCAAGCCTGAAGCGGAGGTTAAGGCGAGGCTGACCGGCACGCCCGTCCGCGTCGGGGTGCTTGAGCTTCGCGACGTCCCCTACGTGGCGCCCGACGTCCCCTCTCGCCTGCTGCTGCTCGTGTTCGGCGGCAGTCAAGGTGCTCGTTTCTTTTCCGAAGCCTTGCCACCTGCGCTGCTGCGGTTGCCGGCGGCGATGCGCGGACGCCTCACTGTGGTGCAGCAGGCCCGCGAGGAGGATTTGGCCGGTTTGCGCGAGGCCTATCGCGAGGCGGGGATCGCCGCGCATCTTGCACCCTTTTTCCGCGATCTGCCGGAGCGGATCGCCATGGCGCAGCTCGTCATCGCGCGGGCGGGTGCCTCGACGGTAGCGGAGCTGACGGCCATCGGGCGGCCTGGCCTGCTCGTGCCGCTACCCCACGCCCTTGACAACGATCAGCTCGAAAATGCAACACGGCTTGAACAGGCGGGCGGCGGCTGGTGCGTACGCCAGTCGGAGCTGACGGAAGCGCGCCTGGCGGAGCTGCTGCAAGGGTTGCTCTCATCGCCTGAGCGTCTGGCGGACGCCGCGCGAAAGGCGCGAGCCATGGCCCCGATCGATGCCGTGGCGAAGCTCGCCGACCTGGTCGACGAGCTCGCCGGGCGCAAGGAGTAGCCGCGTCATGCACATGCCAGCCCCGGACAAGACCGGCCTCGTGCATATCGTGGGCATCGGCGGCATCGGCATGAGCGCCATCGCCGAGGTGATGCATACGCGCGGCTACACGGTGCAGGGAAGCGACCTCAAGGACAGCGCCAATCTCGAACGCCTGCGCGCCCAGGAGATTCGCTGCCTGATCGGTCACGATCCGGCGAACATCGAAAGCGCCGACTACCTCGTCATCTCGAGCGCGGTGAAGGCGGGCAACCCGGAGTTCGAAGCGGCGAAGGAGCGCGGTATCCCCATCATCCGCCGCGCCGAGATGCTGGCCGAGCTCATGCGCCCCTGCGCCACCGTCTCGATCACCGGCACCCACGGCAAGACCACGACCACCTCGCTGATCGCTCATCTGCTGAAAGGTGGGGGCCTCGACCCCACGGTGATCACCGGCGGCATCATCAATGACTGGGGCACCAATGCGCGCATCGGCCAGGGCGACTGGATGGTGGTCGAGGCGGACGAGTCCGACGGCACCTTCCTGAAGCTCCCCACCCAGATCGGCGTGGTGACCAACATCGATCCGGAGCATATGGACTATTGGCAGACGCTCGCTGCTCTGCATCAGGGCTTTCAGCAATTCATCGAGGCCATTCCCTTTTATGGGCTCGCGGTCGCCTGCATCGACCACCCCGTGGTGCGCGAGCTGCTCGCCAAGCTTGGCGGCGCCGCCAATGGGCGCCGCACGCTGACCTATGGGGTGGCGCGCGACGCCGATATCCGTCTCGTCAATCTGCGCCCCATGCGGGACAGGATCGTCTTCGATGCCGATCTCGGACCTGCGGTGGGCGGCGGCGCGCGCAAGCTTCTCGATCTGACCGTGCCGGTGCTCGGCCACTTCAATGCGTTGAACGCGCTCGCCGCACTTGCCGTGGCGGCGGAGGCCGGCGTCAGCGACGAGCTGATCCGGGAGGCTTTTGCTGGCTTCTCCGGGGTGAAGCGGCGATTCACCCATGTGGGAGAATGGCAGGACGTGCAGATTTACGACGATTACGCGCACCACCCCGTCGAGATCGCCGCGGTGCTCCGGGCCGCCCGCGTCGCGGGAATGGGCCGCGTCATTGCCGTGATCCAGCCGCACCGCTATACGCGGCTGCAAAGCCTGTTCAACGAATTCTCGGCCTGCCTCGACGACGCCGACATCGCGCTGGTGACGCCGGTCTATTCGGCGGGAGAGGTCCCAATCCACGGCATCGATCGCGATGAGCTCGCCTCCGGTCTGCGTCGCCACGGCCACCCGAAGGTCTTGACGGTCGACGGCGAAGAAGGGCTCGTCGAGACCGTGGCGGCACTGGCGCAGCCTGGAGACCTGGTGGTTGGTCTTGGTGCCGGTACCATCACCGACTGGATCAACGCGCTGCCGCAGCGGCTCGCCGACCATGGAGGGCGCGCATGAGCGAGCTTCCCGTCGTGAGCGATCTCGCGGGCGGGAGTGAGCACCGGAGCGGACTCATGAGCGAGCTCGGCGAGCGTCTGCCCGAGTTGCGCGGAAAGCTGAAGGCCGGCGTGGTGCTCGCCGATCTCACTTGGTTCCGCGTCGGCGGTCCTGTGGACGTGCTCTACAGCCCGGCGGATGAGGCAGACCTTGCTTATTTCATGGCGAACACGCCGCCCGATATCCCCGTCACCATCATCGGGCTTGGCTCCAATCTGCTCGTGCGCGACGGCGGCATTGGCGGGGTGGTGATCCGCTTGGGCCGCGGCTTCGGCGAGATCACGATCGAAGCGGGCTCAAGGCTCCGCGCCGGCGCCGCCGTGCCCGACGTCAAGGTTGCCCGCGTCGCGGCGGATGCCGGCATCGCCGGTCTCTCCTTCTATCGCGGCATACCTGGCTGCGTCGGCGGAGCGCTTCGCATGAATGGCGGCGCTCATGGGCGCGAGACCAAAGAGGTCGTGGTCGAGGCCCGCGCCGTCGACCGCCAAGGCCGCATGCATGTGCTCCCGGTGACGGAGTTTCACTACGCCTATCGCCATTGTGGCGCGCCTGAGGACCTCGTCTTCACCGAGGCACTATTCCAAGGCGAGCCGGGGGACCCGGAACGTATCTTGGACGAGATGGACGACATCGCCGCGTATCGCGAGCAGGCCCAGCCGATCAAGAGCCGCACCGGCGGCAGCACCTTCAAGAACCCGCCCGGGAACAAGGCCTGGCAGCTCATCGACGCCGCCGGCTGCCGCGGGCTTGAGGTCGGCGGCGCCAAGGTTTCCGAGATGCACTGCAACTTTCTCATCAATGAGGGCAGCGCCACTGGCGCCGATCTGGAAGAGCTCGGCGAGACCGTGCGCGCGCGGGTGAAGGCCGAAAGCGGCGTCGAGCTGGAATGGGAGATCAAGCGCCTCGGTGTCCCTGCGTAAGGGGGCCTCATCCTTCGAGACGCCGCTTCGCGGCTCCTCAGAATGAGGGTCGGGGCGTCGCCCTCATGGTGAGGAGCGGACACAATCCGTGTCTCGAACCATGAGGCCACCCACCTCCTCTGTGTCATTACCCGCGAAAGCGGGTAATCCAGTAACTACAGCCTCGCCACGTCAAGCTGGGCGATGACGCGCTTGGTCCGCTTGCAAACTGCCAACTTAGGGGGCTTCGCATGTCTGATACGCAAACCCACGTCGCCGTGCTGATGGGAGGCTGGTCATCGGAACGGGAAGTGTCGCTGCGCTCTGGCGACGCCTGCGCCGCGGCACTTGAGTTCCAAGGCTACCGCGTCACCCGTCTCGATGTCGCCCGCGACGTGGCCACCAGGCTCACCGAGCTCCGTCCTGGTGTCTGCTTCAACGCGCTGCATGGTCGCTTCGGCGAGGACGGCTGCATTCAAGGGGTGCTGGAGACGTTGGGCATTCCCTATACCCATTCGGGCGTGCTCGCCTCGGCGCTCGCCATGCACAAGGAGCGGGCCAAAGCGGTTTTGCGCGCCGCAGGCGTTCCAGTGGCCGAAAGCCTGGTGCTCTCCCGGGAAGAGGCGGCGCGGGCGCACGCCATGAAGCCGCCTTACGTGATCAAGCCGGTCGCCGAAGGGTCGAGCGTCGGGGTCTTCATCGTGTGCGAGGACCAGCGCCACCCCCCGCAAGAGCTTCATGCCGCCGAATGGACGCTCGGCGAGGAGGTCATGCTGGAGCGTTATATCCCCGGCCGTGAGCTCACCTGCGCCGTCATGGGGGAGGAGGCCCTGGGCGTAATCGAGATCCGCCCGGCCGAGGGACTCTCCTTCTACGACTACACTTCGAAATACGCCCCCGGAGGCTCGATTCACGTGCTTCCGGCGCCGCTTTTACCAAATGTTTACCAATTGGTACAGAAGCTGTCCCTAGCGGCTCATAGGGCACTGGGCTGCCGTGGGGTCAGTCGCGCCGACTTCCGCTTCGACGACCGGCCGAACGGCACGGGGGAAATGATCTGTCTTGAGGTCAATACCCAACCCGGGATGACTGCAACGTCGCTCGTGCCCGAGCTTGCGGCTTACAGCGGCCGCTCTTTCGGCGAGCTGGTCCGCTGGATCGTGGAGGATGCGTCGTGCAACCGCTAGGCCCGACCAAAGGGCGAGGCAAGGCAAGGAGATCGACCGACGTGCTGCTGGCGCGCGGCATCGTCGCGCCAACCCGTTCCTTCGGCGGTCTGACGCTGCCGGGGCTTCGCCGAGCCTGGTATAGTCCCAAGCGGATGCCTGGCGGGGCGGCGCTCGACCGTGGGAGCGGCGCCTGGCGGCTCATCGTCCTTGTCTCCATTGCGAGCGCCGCCGGCTACGGCATCTGGGTGAGCGGCAAGAGCGGGCTCCTTTATGGCGAGGCACAGGGAGCCGTCGAGGCGCTTGCCGTCGCTGCGGGCTTCGGCGTGAAACAGATCACCGTGGAAGGCCAGCAGCATATCACCGACGCCGAGCTCGCCACGGCGCTTGCCGCGGGCCCTGGCACCATTATGCTCACCTTCGACACCGATGCCGCCAAGGCGCGGCTTGAGCGCGTGTCCTGGGTCAAGCACGCCCAGGTGATGCGGCTCCTGCCATCCACGCTGCAGGTGGTCATTGAGGAGCGCGTCCCCTTTGCGGTCTGGCAGTCTCACGGGCAGACCTATGTGGTCGACGCCGACGGCGCGGTGATCGCTCCGGCCGTGCGCGAGGCCTATGCCGACCTTCCCCTGGTGGTGGGCGAGGGCGCCGGCAAGAACGCCGCCAACCTGTTCGAGACGCTTCAGCCATTCGACAGTGTGAGACAGCAGCTCACCGCTGCCGTGAGAGTGGGGGACCGGCGCTGGACCCTGAAGCTCGTTTCAGGTGTCGACATCATGCTTCCAGACGACGGCGTCACTGACGCGCTCAAGACCCTCATCGGGCTCGACCGCGCTCGCGGCCTACTCGGCCGCGATATCGCCGCCGTCGATCTGCGTCTCGCCGACCGCGTGAGCGTGCGGCTGCGCGATGGCGGTCCGGCGGCCTCGCCACCGGATGGGCCGAGCGCTTCGGAGGTGCCGACGGCGGGCACCAAGGGCAATATCTGAGCGAGGGTGAGGGGGATGCGGGGGACGGGTCTCAATCGTAGCAAGCGCCAGCGCATCGTGACTGCGCTCGACGTGGGCACGAGCAAGATCTGCTGCCTGATCGCCAAGACCTCGACCGCTCCGGACTGGCTCGAGATCACCGGGGAGGGGGTCCAGTTCGAGGTGCTTGGCTTTGGCCACCACCGCGCCGAGGGCCTCAAAGGCGGCATGGTCACGCATCTCGATCGCGCCGAGCACTGCATCCGCTCCGCCGTCGACGCGGCCGAGCGCATGGCGGGCGTCATCGTCGAGAACGCCTATGTCGCTGTCACCTGCGGACGGCTGAAAAGCGAGAGCTTTTCGGCGAGCGTGGCGCTGCCCACGGGCGCGGTGCGAGAGGACGATATCTTGCGCGTTCTCGCCGGCGGCCGCCAATACGCGGGGCGCGACAAGCGCACCGTGCTGCACGGCCTGCCCACGGGCTATCGGCTCGACGACAACGCCGGCATCCGTGATCCCCTGGGCATGTGCGGTGAGCGGCTCGGCATCGATATCCATGCCGTCACCGCCGACGAGGTGGCGATGTGCAACCTCATGCTCTGCGTGGAGCGTTGCCATTTGGAGGTCACCGGCCTCGTCGCCGCGCCTTACGCGAGCGCGCTTGCGGTGATCACCCCGGACGAGGCCAAGCTCGGCGTGGCTTGCATCGACTTCGGCGCCGGCACGACCACGCTCTCGGTGTTCGCCGACGGCCATTTCATCCATACCGACGCCATCGCCCTTGGCGGCAACGGCATCACCACCGACATCGCGCGCGCGCTCTCCGCGCCGCTCGATCACGCCGAGCGCCTCAAGTCGCTGCACGGCGGCGCCTTCGCCACGTCCTCCGACGAGCGGGAGATCATCACCTTCCCGACCGTGGGCGAGAGGGAGCGGGGAAGCATGAACCAGATCACCAAGGCCCAGCTCGGCGTCATCATCCGCCCGCGCGTCGAGGAGATTCTCGACCTTATGCGCCGGCGGCTCGCTGCATCAGGTCATGCCTCGGAGGCCGCCCAGCACCTGGTGCTGACGGGCGGCGGAAGCCAGCTCACGGGGCTCACCGAGCTTGCCGCCAATATGTTTGGGCGCCCGGTGCGTCTCGGGCGCCCACGCGCCCTGCACGGCTTGCCGGATGGAGGCGCTAGCCCGGATTTCGCGGGCGCGATCGGCCTTTTGCTGCAATGGGCCCGTGGCGAGGACAGGCTTTCGGGCCGCGCCGAGCAACGCTTCCTCGGTACGGGCACCGGCTATCTGGCGAGGTTCAGCGACTGGATACGGGACAATTTCTGACAAGGCTGAACAGGACAAACGAAAGAATCGGAAACGGAAGGCCGCCATGACGATCAATCTCAAGGTTCCAGATCTCACCGAGCTCAAACCGCGGATCACCGTGTTCGGTGTGGGCGGGGCGGGCGGTAACGCCGTGAACAACATGATTGCCTCAGGCCTGCGCGGCATCGAATTCGTTGTCGCCAACACCGACGCGCAAGCCTTGTTGAGCTCGAGCGCCGAGCGCCGCATTCAGATGGGCGCCCACGTCACCGAAGGTTTGGGCGCGGGCTCCAGACCCAGCATTGGCGCTGCGGCAGCCGAAGAGGCCATGGCCGACATCAAGGCGCATTTGGCCGGCTGCCACATGACCTTCATCACCGCGGGCATGGGGGGCGGCACCGGAACGGGCGCAGCACCCGTGATCGCCCGCGCCTCGCGCGAGGAAGGCATCCTCACCGTCGGCGTCGTGACGAAGCCATTCCAGTTCGAGGGCCAGCGGCGCATGCGCGCCGCCGAAGGCGGCATTGCCGAGCTGCAGAAATATGTTGATACGCTGCTCATCATTCCGAACCAGAACCTGTTCCGCGTCGCCAATGAGAAGACCACATTCGCCGACGCGTTCGCCATGGCCGACGATGTGTTGCGGGCCGGCGTCTCCTGCATCACCGACCTCATGGTGAAGGAGGGCCTCATCAATCTCGACTTCGCCGACGTCCGCACCATCATGGCTGGTATGGGCAAGGCGATGATGGGGACGGGCGAATCGAGCGGCGACCGCCGCGCCATCGAGGCGGCGGAGGCGGCGATCTCCAATCCGCTGCTCGACGATGTGTCGATGAAGGGCGCAAGCGGTCTGCTCGTCTCCATCACCGGCGGCAACGATCTCACCCTTTACGAGGTCGACGAGGCAGCGAGTCGCATCCGCGAGGAAGCCGACCCCGATGCCAACATCATCGTGGGCGCGACCTTCGATGACGAGCTCGATGGATCGATCCGCGTATCGGTGGTAGCGACTGGGCTTGGCCTCCTTTCGGGCGATCAGGTCAGGGCCGCGCCCAAGGACAAGGTGACCCTGAGCGAGCGACTTGCGGGCCTCTCTCCTATGCCTATGCCCGTTCCCGAGCCTGAGTCGGTAAGAGTTGTCCGCGCCTCGGCGGAGGAGGTGAGTGAGGCTCCGGTGTGGCGCGCCCCGGGCAATGTGACGATCGAGCGGCGCCAGCCGCAATTGGCGGCGAGCGCCATGCCGCAAGGCGTGCATTCGCAGAAGCCGGCGCAGCCCTCAAAGGGCTTCGTGCCGGCGCCCCCCTTGACCGCGCCACGCGCGGTGCGGCGCATGCCCAATGTCGAGGAATTTCCTGTTCCCGTGCAGAACGAGATCAAGGCTCGTTCGGGCGAGTCCGCTACACTTGGACTTGCAGCGCAAAAGAAGAAGGTTGGCTTCCTCGAGCGCCTGACCGGCGTCGCCCGTAGCCGCAAGGATGAGGATACCCCCATGCCAGCCAAGCGTGAGCCCGAATTCGGTCAGCCAAGACCGGTGCAAGCAACGCCAAAGCCGCTGAGCGTCGCGCCGAAGGGCCCGAAGATCGAGCGGCCTCACGCTGACGTCGTGGTCACCGCTGTACCAAATCGGATCGATTCGCAGCCGCGTGTCGTCGCCAAGGAGGCCCGGGAGGTCGCGAACGAATCATCTGCGGAGGACGACCTCGAGATTCCGGCGTTCCTACGTCGGCGGGCGACTTGAGGGGGCCATCTGGCGCCGGCAAAAAGGTTGTGAGAGATCCACGATGAACGATAAAAGGGCTGATTTGTCAGTAGGTTAACGTGAGGTTGAGTCGGTAACACATTGAAAGAAACCGTGATTTGTCGCCCTTGCGCCCGGGGATTAAGGTTCGTCACAGGTTGATCCCCGGGACCAAAAAGGCACGAAGTGCCACGGACGCGCGGGATCAACGGGGGGTTCGGGGTCGTTAGCTTCGAGCCAGAGGGAACTCAAAGAACGGCTTGGGGGCCATGAAGGGATTTATTGGGGCACGGCAAACTACGCTTGCCAGCGAAATCTCACTAACGGGCACGGGGGTTCACAGCGGAGCGCCAGTCTCCATCATCCTTTATCCGGCTGACGGCGATACGGGGCTGCGCTTCCTTCTCTCCAACGGCGACGCCGATGGCACCGAGATCACTGCCGACCAGCGGTGTGTGACGGGAGTCACGCTGTGTACCATGCTCGGCGACGGAAATGGCGCCTCGGTGGCGACGGT
The DNA here is from genome assembly GCA_049801475.1 of Methyloceanibacter sp. Lineage (GTDB taxonomy): Bacteria > Pseudomonadota > Alphaproteobacteria > Rhizobiales > Methyloligellaceae > Methyloceanibacter. Next base: position 10,931 of record JBARKP010000067.1, on the reverse strand, counting down.
TGAGCACCTCCTTGCGGCTCTCCGCGGCCTTGGCGTCGACAATGCCCTGATCGAGATCGACAGCCCCGAGGTTCCGATCATGGATGGCAGCGCCTCCCGCTTCGTCGAGGCCATCGACGAGGTAGGATTGGTCGAGCTTGACGCTCCCCGCCGCTATCTGAAGGTCCTGAAGCGCGTCTGCGTGGAGGACGCCGGCGCCTATGGCGAACTCTGCCCGCATAACGGCTTCCGCCTCGATGTCGAGATCGAGTTCGACTCCTCCCTTATCGGACAGCAAAGAATCGAGATCGACATCAATCCCGGCTCCTTCCGCCGGGAGCTGTCCAGAGCCCGGACGTTCGGCTTCATGAAGGACGTGGAGCGGCTCTGGGCCGCGGGTCTGGCGCTTGGCGCCTCTCTTGAGAATACCGTCGCCATCGGCGACGACCGCATCATCAACCGTGAAGGCCTTCGCTATACAGACGAGTTCGTGCGCCACAAGGCGCTCGACGCCGTTGGCGACTTGGCGCTGGCCGGTGCGCCCATCCTAGGAGCCTTTCGGTCCCGTCGTGGCGGCCACCGCCTGAACAGCCTCGTGCTCAAGGCCATGTTCGCCGATGCCGATGCTTGGACCCTGGTCGAAGCCCCGCGGCCTACCCGCGAGGTTCGCCATGCCGAGCTCAGCCACCGTCTGGCGGCGGTGAATTTTGCGGCCGAGCGGAGCTGAACACGCCTAGCATTGCGCGTGCCGCAATTTCGGATTTAACCGAAATTGTCATATCCGGCACTCGGGTCCGGCTTTGCCGGTTCGAGCACAAGCCCGGCCATGACAATCAATAGGCCTCCCCAAAACACCTCCGGGGCTCCCGGGCTACGGTTCCTAGCAGACCGGCAAAAAGCGGGTTTCGGGGATGCTCCGAGCAAAAAAACACCATAATCGACGGGTTGGCTGCTTGTCGTCTGCGCTAGCGCGGGTCGAGGTGGAGTTCGTGCGAGCTCTCCGTGAAAAACGGCGCAAAACTAATAGGCAGTGAGCGGGTTTCCGGTTCCCCTGAAGCGAAAACCGCTCTAGCCTAGAAATGGCGGCTCATAGGGGCTCCGGCGGCTCCGAGAGTTTCACGCCTGGATGTATTGGGGGCGGTTCCTTGAGGGTCACCAAGTCAAGCTCGGTTGCGCTGCCGCCAGGCCATCGCCTGTTGCGGCTGCCTGTCGCCTTGGGGGTCTTGCTCCTTGCCGCGAGCCTCATTTCGGGCTGCGGCTCGCTCTTCGGCAAGAAGAAGGAGGTCGAGGACGCCGGCCCGCCGGACGTAATTTACGGCAAGGCCGATACGCTTCTCGACCGGCAAAGCTACGAGGATGCAGCCAAAAAGTATGAAGACGTCGACGTCAATCACCCCTATTCGCAGGAGGCGCGGCGGGCGATCGTCATGGCGGCTTATGCCTATTACAAAGCCGGAAAATACGACGACGCGGTCTCCGCCGCCGACCGCTATCTTACGCTCCACCCCGGCACGCCGGAATCCGATCTCGCGCAGAATGTCATCGGCATGTCCTACTACGATCAGGTGCTCGATCCGAAGCGGGACCAGACCAACGCCCGCAAGTCGCTGCAGGCCTATCTGACCTTGCTGCAGCGCTACCCCGATTCGCGCTATGCCGGAGAGGCGCAAAACCGCGCGCGCATTCTGCGCGACCTGCTGGCGGCGAGCGAGATGGCGGTCGGGCGCTTTTATTTGCGCCATAACAATTATCTTGCGGCGATCAACCGCTTCCGCGTGGTGGTTAGCGACTACCAGACGACCGCCCAGGTCGAAGAGGCCTTGAGTCGTCTGACCGAGGCCTATATGGCGTTAGGCATCATCCCCGAGGCGCAAACGGCTGCCGCTGTCCTCGGTTACAACTTCCCGGAAAGCAGTTGGTACCAGCACTCTTACGCGCTTCTGCAAAAGCAAGGCATCAAGCCGCAAGCGCACGAGGAATCGTGGATCACGAAAACCTGGAAGGGCGACGGCAAGCCCGCCTGACGCGCGCGCCATGCTAGTCGCCCTGTCGATCCGCGACATCGTTCTGATCGACAGGCTCGACCTCGAATTCGGTCAAGGACTGTGCGTGCTCACCGGAGAGACCGGCGCCGGAAAATCGATCCTGCTTGACGCTTTTGCGCTGGCCATCGGCGCCCGCGGCGACGCGGCGCTCGTACGGCGGGGCGCTAGCCAAGGCCAGGTGACGGCCAGCTTCGAACCCGCTGCCGATCACCCGGTCCTGCGTCTGCTTGCCGACAATGGCCTGGAGGCGGAAGGGACCCTGATCCTGCGGCGCGTCCAGACCGTGGACGGCCGCACCCGCGCCTTCATCAACGACGTCGCCGTCAGCGTGCAGCTCTTGCGGGAGGTGGGAAAGGCGCTGGTCGAGATCCATGGTCAGCATGACGACAGGGCGCTACTGGATCCGAGCGGCCACCGCGATCTGGTCGACGCCTTCGCCGGGCTGAACGGTGAGGCCGCAGCAGTGGCGGGGGCTTGGGAGGCGTGGAAGAGGGCTGAGGAGGAACGAACCCGCCATGCCGGCGAGATCGCGGCCATTCGCGCCAATGCTGATTATGTCAGCCATGCGCTCGATGAGCTTGTGAGCCTTGATCCCCGAGCCGGAGAGGAGGAGGCCTTGGCCTGCCGCCGGCAGCTGATGATGCATGCCGAGAAGATTACGGCTGAGCTCAACGAGGCTTTGGACGCCCTGCACGGCGAGGGGACAGGAGGCGCACGGCTTGGTGCGGCGCTCCGGCGCCTCGAGCGCCAGACCGGACTTGGGCAAACGCTGCTCGGACCCGTGGCCGAGGTGCTCGAACGCGTGCTCGCCGAGACCAACGCCGCCCGCGCTAAGATTGAAGAGGCGCTCGCCGCAACGGCCTTCGAGCCCGTAGAGCTCGAGCGCGCCGAGGAGCGTCTGTTTGCGCTCCGCTCGCTCGCCCGCAAGCACAAGGTCGCGGTCGACGCCCTGCCGGCGCTTGTCGCCCGCCTCCAAGCCGAGCTTGCCGCGCTAGACCAAGGCGAGACCGGGCTTAAGCGGCTCGCGGCAGCCGCGACGGCCGCGCGTGAAACCTATAAAGCCGCGGCCCTGCGCTTGAGCAAAGCCCGTAACGCGGCCGGCCTGAGGCTGGCTGCCGAAGTGGGCGCCGAGCTCGGCCCGCTCAAGCTCGACAAGGCGAAGCTCTTCACCAAGGTGGAGACCGTCGGCGTCGACGCAGGCGGGCCTTACGGCATCGACAGCGTGTTCTTCTTCGTGCGCACCAACCCCGGCACTGAGCCTGGACCTTTGATGAAGGTCGCCTCCGGCGGCGAGCTCGCGCGCGTGATCCTCGCGCTGAAAGTTGTGCTCGCGGCCCGCGGCTCGGCGCCGACGCTCGTCTTCGACGAGGTCGATGCCGGTGTGGGTGGCGCCACCGCCGCTGCGGTCGGCGAGCGGCTGGCGAGGCTTGGGGCCCGCGTGCAGGTTCTGGCTGTGACTCACGCTCCGCAGGTGGCGGCGCTCGCTAAGGAGCATATGCTGATCGCCAAGGAGGCCGTGCGCGGGCCCGAGGGTGAAGCCATGGCGACGCGTGTGCTGGTGCTCGATGGGAACCGCCGGCGTGAAGAGATCGCCCGCATGCTCGCGGGCCAAACCATCACCGATGAGGCCCGCGCTGCGGCCGACCGGCTGATGAGCAAATCGGCATGAGCAACGCCAAGAGCCGGACCAAGCGACACGGCAACGCGGTGGCGGACTCCGAGCTCAAGCCTGTGAGCCGGCTGAGCGAGAGGGAAGCGACTGCCGAATTGGAGCGCCTCGCCCGCGAGATCGCCCGTCACGACGATCTCTATTATCGTGACGCGGCGCCCGAGATCAGCGACGCCGACTATGATTCCCTGCGAGAGCGTAATGAGGCGATCGAGGCGGCCTTCCCTCATCTCATCCGCGAGGATAGCCCGTCCATGCGCGTTGGGGCGGCGCCAGTCGAGACTTTCGGCAAGGTCGTCCATCGCGTGCCCATGCTGTCCCTCGGCAACGTCTTCGACGACGAGGGCGTGCCCGACTTCCTGGAGCGCATCCGGCGCTTTCTCGGGCTCGACACCATTGAGGGCCTGGCCTTCACGGCGGAGCCCAAGATCGATGGGCTCTCCATCACGCTTCGCTACGAGAAGGGGCGGCTGGTGCAAGGCGCCACCCGCGGCGACGGCTATCAGGGCGAGAGCGTGACCGCCAATGTCCGCACCATCGCCGACATTCCGCAAACGATCAAAGCCAAGAGCTTTCCCGACCCCTTCGAGGTACGCGGCGAGATCTATATGGGCCGCGCCGCCTTCCAGCGCCTCAATACCGAGCAGGCAGCCAAGGGTGAGCGCACCTTCGCCAATCCCCGCAACGCCGCGGCGGGGTCCCTGCGCCAGCTCGATTCTGCCATCACGGCGTCGAGGCCCTTGCGATTCTTTGCCTATGGCTGGGGCGAGGCGCCGAGCCTGCCGGCCGACACGCAATGGGGCGTGTATCAGGCCTTGCTCGGCTGGGGCTTCCCCGTCAATCCGCTGATGCGGCTGACGAGCAGCGTCGAGGAAATGCTTGAAACCTATCGGGATTTCGAGAGCGGGCGCGCGGGCCTCGACTACGACATCGACGGCGTCGTCTACAAGCTCGACCGTCTCGACCTGCAGCAGCGCTTGGGCTTCGTCTCGCGCTCGCCCCGCTATGCCATCGCCCACAAATTCGCGGCCGAGAAGGCGACCACGATCCTAAACGACATCGAGATCCAGGTTGGCCGCACCGGCGCGCTCACGCCCGTGGCCAAGCTCGAGCCGGTGACCGTGGGCGGCGTCGTGGTGCAGAACGCCACGCTGCACAATGAGGATGAGATCGCACGGAAGGACGTCCGTATCGGCGACACCGTCATCGTCCAGCGGGCTGGCGACGTGATCCCGCAGATTCTCGGGGTGGTTGAAGAGAAGCGGCCCAAATCCGCGAAGCGATTCAGCTTTCCGACCGTGTGCCCAGCCTGCGGCAGCCATGCGGTGCGCGAGGTCAATCCGGTCACGGGCAAAAAGGATGCGGTCAGACGCTGCACCGGCGGCCTGATCTGCCCGGCGCAGCGGGTCGAGCGCCTCAAGCATTTCGTGTCACGCAATGCTTTCGATATCGAAGGCTTAGGCGAGAAGCACATCCAGGCCTTCTATGACGATGGCATGATCCAGTCGCCGCCCGATATTTTCATGCTCGCTGCGCGCGATCGCCGCTCGACGACGAAGCTCGAGGCCAGGGAGGGCTGGGGCAAAACCTCCGCTGAGAAGCTCTTTGCGGCCATCGAGGCGCGCCGCGCCGTGCGGCTCGACCGCTTCATCTACGCGCTGGGGATCCGCCATGTTGGAGAGATCACCGCAAGGCTGCTCGCGCGAAGCTTTGGCAGCATCGAAGCATTCCGTGCAGGCCTGCTTGCAGCCGCCGCCGACCGGCAGGGCGAAGCCTATGCCGAGCTCGACAACATCGAAGGCATCGGCCCGGCCGTTGCGGAGGCCATCGTCGACTTCTTCGCTGAGCTCCACAATGTGAAAGTCGTCGATGAGCTACTTGAGCATGTGAAACCGGAGCCGCTCGAGGCCATCGACCATGCCTCGCCCATTTCCGGCAAGACGGTGGTGTTCACCGGCACGCTCGAGCGCATGACACGCCCCGAAGCGAAGGCGAGGGCGGAGCGCCTCGGCGCCAAAGTCGCGGGCTCGGTCTCCAAGCACACCGATTATGTGGTGGCGGGGCCGGGCGCCGGCTCGAAGCTGAAAGAAGCGGAGCGCTTGGGGCTAAAAGTGCTCAGCGAGGATGAGTGGCTGGCGCTGATTGGTTGATTAAGGCGAAGAACCAGCGCTTGAGGAAAGCGCTTCCCCTTAACCGTCATGCAACACGCTTCAACCAGCTCCGCCGCGCGTGAGCCTCGGCCCAGGCGACAGCTTCGCGCACATCGCAGTCGCCACCGCAAGTTGGGCAGGCAAATTGCGGCCTCCGCTTGATCTGCCCGATGGTGGAATGAACGGCGTGTCCGCAACCCGGGCATCTCGAGAGCGTCGCCAGTTGATTCAATGCCTGAACGAGAGACTTTGCCATGGCCCACCATAGACTGATTCGCGAGGGCCGATGAACCCCTACTCATAGCGCAGCTTCATCGCCACGATGGCGAGCGTGAGCACGAGCGTGATGGCATTGGAAATCGTGATCGGCCAGTTGCCGATCAGCACACCGAACAGGAGCCACATCGCCACGCCGGCCGCAAATGTGACATACATCACGAGCGAGATGGCCTTGGTCTCTTTGTAGCGGATGATGTGCAGCGCCTGCGGCACGAAGGCCGCCGTGGTCAGCGTCGCGGCGATGGCTGAAACCCAGATCTCCATGAGGGGCTCCGTCGCCTCAGGGGATGGGCGCCGTGGCTTGGCGGAGCCACGTCCGGTCCCCGCTCTCAAGCAAGGGCTCAATCTTCTGCCGCACTTCGGCGTGATAGGCGTTGAGCCAGGCAAGCTCCTCCCCCGTCAGCAGGCCCTTGTCGATGAGCCGGCAGTCGAAAGGGACAAGCGTCAGCGTCTCGAAGCCCATCATCTCGCGTGTGCCGCCCTCGATCGGCTCTTGCGGCGTCACCAGCACGAGATTTTCCAGCCTGATGCCGTATTCGCCTTCGCGGTAATAGCCGGGCTCGTTGGATAGGATCATGCCGGGCTGAAGTTCGACGGTGCCGTGCCGCGACAGGCGCTGCGGCGGCTCGTGCACGGAGAGATAGCTGCCGACGCCATGCCCGGTTCCATGGTCGAAGTCGAGGCCTGCGTCCCAGAGCGGCCTCCGTGCGAAGGGGTCGAGATCCTGGCCGCGCGTGCCTTGCGGGAATCGCGCCGCCGCGATGGCTATGTGGGCTTTCAGCACCAATGTGTAGTGCCGCCGCATCTCAGGCGCTGGCGTGCCGATGGCGATGGTGCGCGTGACGTCGGTGGTGCCGTCGGCATATTGCCCGCCGGAGTCGATCAGATAGAGCGAGCCCGGCTCAAGCTTCCGGTTGCTCGCAATCGTGGGCCGGTAGTGGACGACCGCCCCATGCGGTCCGGCCGCGGAGATGCTGTCGAAGCTGATATCTTTGAGCTGCCCAGTCTCGCGCCGGAAGTCCTCGAGCTTCACCGCCGCCCCGACCTCATCGATGCTTCCCGAGGCGTCTTTGCCGTCGAGCCAGGCAAGGAACCGGGCGAGTGCGGCGCCGTCGCGCAGATGCGCGGCGCGCGCGCCTTCGATCTCGGTCGCGTTCTTGAGCGCCTTGGGCAGGATGCAAGGGTCCTCGCCGGGGACAAGCTTGGCGCCTTCCGCCTCGAGGATGTGCGCAAAGCGAACTGGCGCCGTCTCCGGGTCGATGCGCACGCGAGCCTTTGCCTGCCCGAGCGTCTTGAGCCGTCTTTCCAGCGAATCGGGGCATAGACTCTCGACGGCTTCCTCAAGATGGCCACGTACATTGTCGTTTACCTTGGCGGGATCGATGAAGAGGGACGCCTTGCCGCGTGCGGGCACGATGGCAAACGCCAACGCCAAGGGCGTGTGGCTGATGTCGCCGCCGCGAATATTGAACAGCCAGGCGATGGAATCGAGCAAGGTGAGGAGGACGGCATCGGCGTTGTCCCGCTTCAGCACCTCCTGCACCTCGACAATCTTGTCTTTCGCGCTCCGGCCGGCGAATTCGAGCCCACGCGGCACCACCGGAGCGGGGGAGGGCGCTGGCCGGTCCTGCCACAAGAGGTCGATGGGGTTGCTCGCCTGCGGCTCGAGGCGAATGCCGGCTTTGCCTAAAGTCTCGATGAGGCGCTCGATTTCCTTGATCGTGTGCAGGTTTGGGTCGTAGCCGACGGTTCCGCCCTTGGCGAGCTTGCTCACGAGCCATTTGGAGGCCTTGGCCTCCGGAATCTGCAGCAGCTCGAACAAGGCACTGTCGGCCTGCGCCTGGGCTTGCAGGATGTAGCGGCCATCGACGAACAGCGCCGCTTCGGTCTCCAAGACGATCGCCGTTCCTGCCGACCCGGTGAAGCCGGTGAGCCAGCGCAGGCGCTCCGCGGAAGGGGGAAGGAACTCATCCTGATGCTCGTCGCTATGTGGGACGAGAAAGCCGTTGAGCTGGCGCGATTTGAGCTCTCGCCTTAACGCCTGGACGCGTTCCGGCGCCGCGCCCGGCGAAGTGACCTCATCGAAGCTTTGGAACATGGTTCAGCCTTGTAGAGCCGGGGTCGCTCCCGATCAATCGCGGACCGGCTTCATGTTGCCATGAACCAAGATCAGCGTCGTCCATCCATTGAGAAGGATTCGGCTTTTCAGAATGAAGCCCGCCGCACGATAGCGTGCCTCGACCATCCCGGCTTGGTCTTGCTCGATGCCGGACAGCACGGCGACCCCTCCCGGAGCGACGTGGCGGGCGAAGGTTGCCGTGAGTTCGAGAAGCGCAGGCGGCGCCAGATTGGCCAACAGCAGATCGGCCCTTACCCGCCGCAAGGCGGGATGGGCGAGCCCCGAGGCCCGCACCACGCGGAACCTCGGCGCCACGCCGTTCTTCTTGGCGTTTGCGGCGGCGACGACAACGGCCTTGGCATCCGCATCCGTCGCGACCACTCTCGACGCAAGCACCTTGGCAATCGCAATGGCGAGGATACCGGTCCCGGTGCCGATGTCGACGACGGCCCTGGGGCGGCGGCGCTTGAGGAGTGCATCGAGCGCGAGCAGGCAGCCGCGCGTGCTCGCGTGGTGCGCCGTGCCGAAGGCGAGCTCGGCGTCGATCTCCAGCGTGAAACGCCCGTGGCCGACCTTGCTGCGGTCGTGGCTGCCATGCACGAGGAAGCGGCCGGCGCGAACCGGACCCCGCAAGCCTTCGGCTCGCGCCACCCAGTCCCTATCGGCAAGCTCCTCGATGCGCAGAGCCCTAAGCTCCTGCTCGTCCGCCGCGGTCCGGATCAGCCTGGTCAACTGTTTGCGGGAAGGCTTTTTAGCGTAATGCGCCGACACCTCGATGCGGCCGCGGCCACGCTCGAACAGGGTCACGGCCATAACGGCGGGGGCCCCGGCCGCTTCGAGCGTAGCCGCGATGCGGTCTGCCGATGCGGCCGAAACCTCGATGGTGGCGAGATAGGTGGCGGCCTTGGCCTCAAGCGGAGCGGCGCTCGCCGGCGCGTCAGGCATTAGCGGCACCCGCGGTTGCGGCGTCCAGGGTGTCCAAATCAAGCAGCCGCTTGCGATATTCCTGATGCCGCCAGGCGGCGAGGCAGTCGAGCGCCCGTCGCCAGAGCCGCTCATCGGCGCCGCCCGCCTTCAGCCTCTCGACGAGCTTGGCGCGGAGGCCGTAGCGGCTCACCGGGATGAAGCGTTCGCGGCCCGGCGCGCCGGCGGCAAGAGGCTGAAGCCCGCTTAGCCTTTCGTCTCCGCTGGAGGCTGAGGAGGGCGCTTGCACGCTGTCCACGAAGGCCGGCATGGCTTGGAGCATAGGCGAGGTCGTTCGCCGCGCGCAAATGGATGTCGGAAACTAGGGCACGTAGCCGAGCTTGCGTGCCTGCTCGGAGATGAAATCCAAACTTGGGTAGAGCGCGGTGGCAAAGCTCCGTTAATCGACCTCGCGCTTGGTCGCCTTCTCGGCATAGCTGCCCCGGTGGGACGAGATCACGCCGATATAATAGAGCTTGCCGGCCGGCCCTTCGATGAGCAAGGCGCTCCCGCTGTCTCCCGGCATCACGCCGAAATCGGTGCACCACACAGCGAGCGGCAGGACCGCGGCGACGCTCGCCTCAAGCCTGGGCTCTCCGGTTTACCATGGACATCGATGGCCGCGTTGAAGCAGTCGACTGTGTCCCTGATCTCGACCGAGCGATAGCGGCGGACACCGATTCCGCCAAACTGTCGTCCGGCCCTGTCCATCGCTGGTCGCTGGTGTCTTCACAAGCTAATGTTTCTCTGGCGCTTTTCGCCGGCTTCGTCGTCCGTTGGTCGGCGTCGTCCGCGTTCGAGCACCCCGAATTGTCGCGATCCTAAAAAGGGGTCCGGGGGGAAAGCCGGGTAGGGCCCGCTGCGTGGCGAGAATATCGATAAGCGCGTGTCTCTCCGCTGGGAGATTTCCCGTCCATTCCTGAAACTGGGTCCCGGTGCAGACCGGTGAAGGCCGCATAGTGAAGCCAAGTGTCGTGCGTGGCGCAGATAGCTTCGCCATCGACGAGCCAAGGCAATCACCGAACTAACGTTCCTCGCGGGTGTCGTTCGACAGGATTTGCCATCCCGTGGGTAGTCGACTGCGTAGGATCAACGCATTACCCCGGATGAGTTTGGATGGCTTCCGCTCGCTCGGAAATTCATAGGGTCCTGAGAACACAGTGTGCCTCTCAAGCGATTTTGGTCCCGGCCCGCGCATATAGTGCCGCTCAGGCCGATAATGATCTGATAGGTGGCCCATAGGTATGCCCTCGATTGTTCGATATTCGCCATGTCGAGGGTCATCGAAAGTTAGTTGCAAATACGTTTAAATCTTTATCGCAAGGCTCATTCTCCTAACTAAGGTTAATTGGCCGCGCCGATCCGGCCTGCCCTACCGTGCAAGACCCGATCTGGCTAGCGACGCTTTCACCTATGCACGGCGCTCGTCCTGAACGGCCCATGTCTTGGCCGGCAATGAATCGTTAGCCGCTAATCTATACGCTCAGGAAGGACGTGGCGAAGCCCGATCAAATTTCCTCATTCAAACGCCGTTCAATGGCGATGATATCCTAACGCTTAGACTGGAAACCCAGGCACAGGCTGCGCCGCGGCCTTCGCAGAGTGAAATCAACGCTACCATAAAAGCCCTTGGGATCCATGCGCTGGGTCGGGAAGACTATTGCGTTTTGCTAGACGGCGGGGTGGCGACAAGAAGGGCGGATCTAGCGCGCAAGCTGACGCTACGG
>JBARKP010000066.1:0-45165 GCA_049801475.1 Methyloceanibacter sp. | reverse complement strand
CTTCGTCGTGGGCGCACTGATCCTGTCGCCCCTCCTTTTCAAGTTGAATCTTCGCGACGAGCCCCACTGACGGCGATCGTCAACTCGACAGGTGGAGGTGGTGCAGGGTGATTTCTGGAGGGCAGTTGAAGCGCACAGGGACGACGGATGACCCTGCGCCCACCGACGTGTAACCGATCATGTCATGATATTTCCAAGCGCCGGAGCCCATGGAGCGCGGCAAGACCGAATCAAGCGTGATCGGGATGCCGCCTGGAAGGCAGATCTGGCCGCCATGGGTATGGCCGCTCAGCAGGAGATTAAAGTCGGCATGGGCAGCCTGCCGATACACTTCCGGTGTGTGCGAGATCAGAATCGAAAACTCGTCGTGGGGTATCGCGGCAGCCGCCTTCTCGATGTTGTCCATTCTGTAGAAATGGGCATCGTCGATGCCGCCGAGATAAAGGCGTTGGCCGCCGCGCTCAATAACGTCGCTCTCGTTGAGCAACATCCTTATTCCCATCGCCTCCAATCCCGGCACCATGCAAATCGTGTCGTGATCGCCGAGCACGCCGTAGATTGGGCCCTTCAGGCCGGCACGTACGCGCGCCATTCCGGCGAGCGTTGTGTCGTACGGACCGCAGTTCCCGCCCCGGTAGTCACCCGTTAGAACGCAAACGTCGTAGCGTGCCTCACCGAGGAGATCGATCACGCGCTCCATTGCGGCTTCGCTCATCTCGACATGAAGGTCACTGAGCTGAACGATAGTGAACCCGTCGAAGGCCCTCGGCAGGTGCGGCGACTCAATGCGATTGTGCCGTATGTCGACCTTTGCCGCATTGCTAATGCCTCGCCAATAGACGCCCGTCGCCATGAGGACGTCTCGGATCAGGGCATGCGACAGCGCCAGATTCCCGATGTGAAAGAAGTTTATGCCTTGGCCGAAGACCTGCGCCTCATGGTCCTTCTCGATCCCGAGGCGCTGCCGCGCGTGACGCCGCCCGAGTCGCTGCTCAAGGATTGTCAGAATATCTTGGTTCGCCATGGCCTGCGTGAGAGCTTCTGGGTTCGGGCAGAGTTGGCCAAACCCGGCTTGACCTGCAAGGCTTTCTTTTTCGGAAGAGCGTTTTGCTGCGCGCGCCGGGGCGCTTTTGGGCGCGGGACACCTCAGGCGAAGGGAGCATCGGCATCTAGACGATTGCCGCCTAGCTGGTCCTTGATCAGGTTCAACACCGCGTGCTGCACCTGGCCAGCTAGACCGCGACTTGAGCCTAGGGCCATATCAGTCAGTCGCTGCTCTGGCTTGACGCAACTGCCTGGAGGTTGCAGAGCGGATCGTAGTTGTGCCGCAAATCGGTCTCTATCGCGCAGCGGGTCTCGTAATCCTTCTCGAGCAAGAGGCAGATGCAGTTAGCGCCATGCCTATCCAAGCAAGGCTTACGCTCATAGTTGAGCGGCCTGTCAGATAGGTCATCTGTCTCGCCGAGATATAGCCCTCGATGGGTGCCGCTGCCATCTGGTCTAACCGTCCGTCTTGTCATGAGGTATACGGCACCTTCCGCATTGAAGGTGTCAGATCGGGGATAGACGCTGAATTCGTACTTTTTCCCCGATTCGCCTTTTAGGGTGATCGTGGCTAGTCGCGTCATCGTACCCTCCCCAATTGGCGCGCGATGCAGGAACCAATTGAAATGAGGGGAAAGAATGGGCGGGGGCGTGACGCGAAACAGGCTACGCGAGACCAATAGCGCTCCCGCCAAACCCGGGTATGCGAATCATATCGTACCGCTGAGCAGACCAATCAAGCTCAAGTCAACCCCGCCTGGAAAGTTTTGCACAGATTTAAACTCCAGCGGCGCGCCCGTGGGTCTGGGCTCAGGAAGACCCTAACGAGACGCCGAGAAGCTTGAGGGCGCGGGCCGCAGCAAGAAGCCCGCGACCAGTACCAGCCCTTTTCTTACCCAGTTCTCAGTAACCGCAAGTCCAAATCCAGCCAACGGGTGTCCATTGCCAACATGGACCTGTGCCATAGCCCCGCCAGCGACCGTAGCGGCCCACAGAGGACTTGGTGGCCTCGCTGTTCGCTTACATTAAGCGCGTCTTCGCGGCCATCGTCGCGATGAGGCTGAGGCTGTGCGTGGCAGACAGGCTCGTGGACCTTGGCTTGGCTTGCTTGGTTCTTCTTGGCCAAGGAAACCGGCGCTAGCGGCGCGCTATCTGGCACCTGAGGCTTAGACCCATCTTCAGGAGATGTACAATCTGAAGGGGCCGCCGTGGGGCGGCCCCTTTGAAGTTCAGGCCGAGGACGTTACATGCCCTTGCTGCACGTCTTGGTAGTGGCATCCCACTTCATGTGAAGCTTTTCGCACGCCGCTTGCGTCTTGGGAGCTTTGTCCGCGGCAAATGCCGGGGCCGTGAAAGCAACCGCGAGACCGAGAGCGACGATAGTGGAAACGAGAGTCTTCATTTGGCTTCCTCCTGTCTATTGGCATTTTGCCGAAAACAGACTATGCGAAAATCAGCATGTCGAGGCCTGGACCTTCTGCCGCAGGCGGAGGATGGCAATCGTGATAGACAAGTCTTCCCAACCTTAAGAACTAAACCCGGCCACATCGTCCGGGGTTTAGTTTTTTTATTTTCCCGGTCCTCTCCGTAGCTTCGGTCTCCAAGGGCAGCGTCCTCTTTTTGCCGAAGGCGAGATCCCGTTTCCAATGACTTAGCTCCTTATCGGCCAGCGGCCTCATCGCGCATCGTGACCAGTCTTAAGGGAATGGATCGGAGCCAATGGGCCGGTCCCATTGACGACGCCAGGACACCCACTTGCTCTAGAAGAATTGAGCAAATGACGTTCTTGCATTTCGAATAGCCGCCGCGCGTTCCGCGCTAGTTCGCGCAGTTGCACCCATTCTTTGTTCGCCGCGCCGCTCGCCCGGCCTCCGCGCAAGAAGCGCTGCCCGTAGGCCTTGTCCATTGCATGGATGCGGTTTTGGAGGCCCTCATGCTCCGCTCGCAGCCGGGTGAAGGCTGCTTCCTGTATTCGACGCTCATCGCGATGGCTGGCGCGGATGGCATCGCGCGTCCCGTCGAGCGCTTCATTGTCGAAGCCCAATCGCACGAGGAGTTGCGATAACTGCCGCTCGATAATTTCCTCGAGCCAGAGCCCGACCGGGCGAACCTTTACGGCGACTTGGGAGAACCCGATCGAAAGCAGTTCAATGAGCCCGCGCCCCAGTGCGGAAGCCTTTACGCCGGTCCAGGAGAGATTGCGCGAAACCAGATCGATCAACCGGAGCGCGAGTGCGCGAGCCCTTACGCCGACCCAAGAGAAACTGATCGAAAGCAGTTCGATGAGCCAGAGCCCGCAGGTGCGAGCCTGTACGCCAATCCACAAGCAACTGAGCGAAAGCAAACCGACGAGCCAGACCCCGAGGGCGCGAGCCTTTACGCCGACCCAAGAGCAACTGATCGAAAGCACTGCGATGAGCCAGAGCCCGCAGGTGCGAGCCTGTACGCCAATCCACAAGCAACTGAGCGAAAGCAAACCGACGAGCCAGACCCCGAGGGCGTGAGCCTTTGCGCCGATCCAGAAACCACTGATCGAGAGCAGGTTGCCGAGACAAATCAGGGCCCAGATCGCCCCATGAAACAACGCCGCGCAGATGGAGGGCACGAGCAGGATGAGGGATATAGCCGTCTGCTGGCACGCCCGAATGGTGCGTCGGCGTTTCAGCCGACGCTGATGCCGCTTCAGGTCCTCCGCGGCGAGCACGCGATAGCCCTGAAGCCACCGCTCATGCTTATCCAGGTCCTCCTTTGCCCAGACCGCAACTTGTTTCGACCAGGCGACGGTCCTTTTAACGGCGGCAACTTTCGCATCAATGAGATGGGTTATGTCTAAGGGGTCTGACACAAGCGCGCTCCCACTCTCGAGCGGGCGCGATGCGAATCGCCCTCAAGACAGACGCTGTTTCGGGGCGCAATAGAAGTGAGGCTGCCCCCAAAATGCGGCGCTTTGTGACTCAATTCTCCGGTCCTCCCGGGAGCTCAAGAAACGAAGCATGCCCCGCTTGGCTCTGCGCGGCCCCTCGTGCGTGAGGTGTGCACTCGCATTCATCGAAGCGCGGAGTCTTTAAGAAAGCTTGAATCGAAAGCGGCTCGCCCTTTTTTCCCGGCGGGGGCGCCCTCTAAGCGCTAAGCGCGCGAGGGCGAGCTCACTCGTTTTGATTTTTTTGCCGTCTAATGATTTCCTGAGCCAACTGCACCCGCAGGGATTCCGGCAGATCGATTCCCGAGAGCTTCCACTGCCATTGGGTGAGGCTAAGTTTCACCCTAAACTGTTCGTCGAAAGATTTATCAGGCGGCAGACGCACGTGGAAATCGCCTAGGCCGTATTCGGAGTCGCACCACGTTTGCCATCCACTGCGCAACGCAGACTTGGAAAAAGGGACGCGATCAGCCGAAACTGCGGCACCTCCTCCGGCGCTGCCTTTGGTCAACAGGTCCATGAGCGTCTCCTCGTTAACCAAACGAGCGACGATCGGCTCAGCGATGGAACCACCAACGCCCATGGCGATGCTTTTTCCAAACAGACCCAGCTTTTTCTCCTTGCCGGTGAGCTCAAGGTAAGTCGCCAAGAGCTGTTTGGTGAGCGACTTTCGCAGCGAAGGAAAGTTGACCAACTTGGTCAAAGCCGCAGCGTCTCTCGACTCTATCGCGGATGCGATCCGGTAGAAACCGGCAACCGGCCATATGGCGTACGCCCCCAACAGGACGACCAGAATAATGGTGATCCAAAGAGCCAGTCGCATACCCCACCACAAGCTGGCCCATTAAGGCCAGAGGGAGGCAATTGAGCCCGGCCAAGAAGGTCGATTTCGTCTCGGCCACGCCATCGCCGTCGGCGTCGCGCAGTAAGGTGATGCGTAACCATCTCCCTGATGCCGAGTGAGGCATCAGGCATCGCTGGAGCGTTGGCCTCCGCGACAAGCAACATCGCCATTCGGCAGGACGTAGAGCCAACGCGGATGGTCGAGGCCAATGGCGTAGGCGGTGACCGACAAGCCTGCAGCTGGCGTGGGCTTCGCGCCTGCAGGCCAGCCCTCGGCGGGAGCGATGTTCACCGTGGGAATTAGCGTCTGCCTGGGTTCTGGAAGTTTAGGCCCCGGCCCGGTACCCGCTTCCTCGGCAAGGTCGCCTGATCTCCGCACCCAGCCAAACCGAGTGCCAATAAGCCAGCGAACAAAGGGAACCTCATCCTGCGCATATGTCACCGTGTCGGCTTCGGGTTCGGGGGTCCAGTCAAAAACCCAAGCGGAACCCCGTGCTCGTCGTCGTCCCTCCGGCGCCCCTTTCTGTTTCTTGCGCATTCGGCTAATTTGCGGCCTCTACAAGGGAGGGATGAGCACATGCGCCTGATTCTCATATTGCTGATTGCCGTCGTTGCTTTCGTCGTGGTGCAGAATTACCGGCACAGCTGCAAGTTCGGCGAAGCCAATTGGTTCCACTGCGTCCTAGGCCGGGCGGCTGTGACCACCGCTCCGACGGGCGGCGAAGCCCCCCCTCCGGCGCCGCAATAGGCTCGCCAGATCCGAAGGGCGCACCTACTGGCGCCCTCCGCCTGCCCTTGCGACGAAGCCTGGCTCGCGTGTGCGGCTCAAGCAAGTAGCACCGGCGGCCGCCCTGAGGAAGCAAGCGAACTCGTCCAGCGGGCGATGCGGCTAAGCCCCATCCATTCCGCCTGGTATCTGCCCGTGCTCGCGCATGCTTACCGCCCCATGCTTCGCTATGACGAGGCCATGGCCGTCTATAAGCAAGCGATTGCGCTCGCACCCAATCAGATCGCCGCGCATCTTGGGCCTGACGATCTGTTACGCCCAGGCCGGTCAGCCGGAGCTCGCGCGTGCGCCGAAAATAGGAGTCATTTGTCGGGGGCTTGGCTGTTGTCGATGCGCTCGACCTTGGCGGCCATGTCCGGGTCTAGGCGCACCCTGTAGCTCGCGTCCTCGCATTGCAGGACCCACACTGCCTCGTCTGGCTTCGAGGCTTGCACATCCTGATCAGCGCTTTGCGGGGAATCGCATTTATAGCCCTGATCGCGGATTTGGGCGGCGATGATGTTCTTGGGGCTTTCTTCCGCCGCAGGCAGGGCAAGCGCCCCCATCGCCATGACCATTAGTGCCGCGAGCACGAGCGATTGCATCTCTTCCTCCGAACGATCCCCGCCGGGGGCTAACCTCAGAACTGATAAACGCCGCCACAGACAACCGTCTGGTCCAGACGCTCGCAATACATCTGCTTGGACTCAACCTTCTTGGTCACCGGGTTCATGAATTTGTAGGACTGGCAGGAGCTCGGCACTGCTCTTTAGCCAGCTCCGCGCGCTCCTTCACGATCGCCTTGCCGTCGGGATCCTTGTCGTTCATCTGGTGGTGCCGATGCGGTCCTTGTTGGCGGTGCGCGAGGCCACGCCGTCGAGTCCATAGACCACGGTAAAGATCGACAAATTGGCCGGATTGATTGTCGATCTCGGCGTCACGTCCTTAGCCTCCTCTATCTGGCGAGAATTAAAGCACAGGGAGGATAATAAATCGCCAGCGAAGCCGCTTCTGCAGGCGCCTCCGGAGGCGCTATGGATAACGCAGGCCATGCTCGAAAAACCGATCATTGCGGGCCAAAGGGGGGAACCGAGATGTCGCTGCCCTTCCTGACAATTTTATCGGGTGCCATCGAGGCGGTGTTCGGGATTTCGGCGCTGATCATGTGCCGAGCGCCGTGATCGGGACCCTTCTCCGAGTGGAAGGAGACGTCCGGCGGTCACAACGGGAAGGCTCTCCTTGGTGCTGCAACTGGGGATGGCGGCTAGGTCCTCAACCCATGAGACAATCAAGGCGGTGACTATCGATCCCGCCTGGCAAACTCACCGGGACACCATCATCTCGTTGGCCGCCACGAGCCAGGCCGGATCGAACCAGGTGTCGGCCTCTCCGTCGTAAGGGAGCCTGGTGATATCCCAATGGCGAATGAAGGGTGCGTAGGCAGCCCAGACTGCGGGACCGCCCCCAACATAGACCATGCGATGGGGAAATTGCGCCAGCACCTCGGCGGGAAGCATGCCGGAGCGAATCTCGACGACGGTACGATGCTCGTAGGCCAGGGGTGGAATCGAGGCGATCGTGCGCGGGCCGGCAATGAGAACGTGGCCGCGGGTGACGTCGAAGAACCGCGCCACGTCGGCCAAATACTCCCAGCCCTTATTGCCCTCCCAGGGTAGCTTGCCGCCAAGACCGAGCTGGCCGCGCAGGCCTATAGCGCACATGGCACGAACCTCAGCCATGGTGTCCTCCTTTTAGACGTGAGACCTGAGGCTTCGACCCTAACGGTCGGTGGCGTTTTGGCAAAGACTCATGCAGATAGACAGCCGCTCATGACGCCGCGCCAATCCCCTTCCGCCGAAACCGATCCTCGCCACCGACTTAAGGCGATCGGGTTGATGGCCCTTGCCACCGTCTGTTTTGCCGCACTCGACGCCACGGCGAAATATCTCGTCGCCGTCAAGGGATTGCCCGTCGCGGAGGTGACCTGGCTCCGCTTCGTGGGCCATGTCGCTTTCAGCGCGATCGCGCTCTGGCCTTTTGCCTTCCGGCCGTCCTTGCGCTCGGCGAAGCCCCTCGTCCAGATGATCCGTTCCGTGGTCATGGTCGGTTCCACGGCGTTCAATTTCATCGCGTTGAAATATCTGCAACTCGACCAGACCGTCACTATTTTCTTTCTGACCCCGCTTCTGGTCGCCGCACTCGCCGGGCCCTTCCTACATGAATGGGTAGGCTGGCACCGCATGGTCGCAATCGTCGTAGGTTTCGCCGGCGTCCTGATCGTGATGCACCCGGGGCTGGGCGGCATGCGCTGGCCGATGCTGTTCTCCCTGGCGGCGACCCTGAGCTACGCCCTCTACAACCTCTCGACGCGATATCTCGCGGCCTTCGATCCGCCCGAGGTGACACAGAACTATTCCCCGCTCGCAGGCGTTGTGCTCATGCTGCCGCTCTCACTTGCCACGTGGCAGTGGCCTGAAGACGCCGCCATCTGGGTGCTCCTCGCCTCGCTTGGGCTGTGGGGCGGGCTCGGGCATTGGCTCTTGATCCTTGCCCATCGCTCCGCCCCGGCACCGGTGGTTGCGCCCTTCATCTATCTTGGGCTGATCTCAATGTCGGTCCTCGGCTACCTCATCTTTGGGGACGTGCCGACCTCGTGGACGCTCTCAGGCGGCGCCGTCGTGATCCTTTCGGGTCTCTATCTGTTTGCGCGCGAACGGAGGGTGTTGGGGCCGAAGGCAATCGGGCCTGCGTCCGACATCGCCTCGCAATAAAGGGCGCCGATCCAGGGTGCCCGCATGCCCCGCGCTGCCCTAATCCATGCGAATCCGCGCTGGCATGCAACCTTAGCCGCTTTGCGCGGTTATAACGCTGGGCTGGGCCGGGCACCGACGGAAGGAGTCGTCCTATGCAGGTCAAGCTCAGAGGCGCACTCGTGGCAGCGCTGGTCGTCCTCGTCTCAACGGGGACCATGCTCGCAGGCGCCAAGGTGCTAAGCGTCTTCGCTCCGCCGGTGTCTGGCGGAAGCACCGTCGTGGTGAAGCAAGTTCAGGCAAAACCGAACGCGCCCGCAGAGCCTCCGAGTACCGGGCTAAGCGAGGCCGAAAGGCGTGGGATCGAGGACGCCGTGCGAAATCAGCTCACGGCGATTGCAGCGCGGGATGCAAAGCGAGCATTCGCCAAGCTCGCGCCTTCGACCCAGCACTATTTCGCCCAGCCCGACCAGTATCTCGAGGCGATCGCGTCGGACCTTCCACCGATCCTTGCAACCAGGCATTTTGCCTTTCTTGGCGCCGGGCGGGACAAGACTGGCGCCAATCAGCTGGTGCTAATCACCGATGGCGATGGCCGCGACTGGCTTGCGACGTTCCAGGTCGAGCGGCAGTCGGCCGGAGACTGGCGTGTCAAGGACTGCGCCGTGCAGGCCGCCGTCGGTCAGCTCGCCTAACTGTGAGGCGGGCCATTTTTCTCGTTCGATGTACGATAGCGCCGTCCCGCCTCCTCAGCAAAGGTCGCAAACTCACCGCGGAGGATCGCCTCCCGCGCGCCGCCCATGAGCTCCTGGTAGAAATGCACATTCGCCCAACTGAGCAGCATCGCGCCGAGCGTCTCGCCCGACTTCACGAGGTGGTGCAGATAGGCGCGGGAATAGCGCGCCGCGGGGCAGGAGCTCTCCGCGTCCAGCGGATTTGAGTCATCGGCGTAGCGGGCGTTGCGCAAATTGAGGTGCCCTTCCCAGGTGAACGCCTGGCAATGGCGCCCGGCGCGCGTGGGCATCACGCAATCGAACATATCGATGCCGCGCGCGATTGCCGCGAGCATGTCGTCGGGCGTGCCTACGCCCATGAGGTATCTGGGGCGATCCTCCGGGAGCAAAGCGGTCGTCACCTCCACCATGTCGAGCATCGCCTCCTGCCCCTCACCCACCGCGAGCCCGCCCACGGCATAGCCGTCGAAGCCGAGACGGGCGAGCGCTTCAGCGCAACTCTGGCGCAAATCAGGATAGACGCTGCCCTGCACGATGCCGAACAGCGCCTGGCCGGGCGAGGCCAGGGCTTGGAACGCCTGCCTCGACCGCTCGGCCCAACGCAGTGACAGCTCCATGGAGGACGTCGCCTCATCGCGGGATGCCGGGAAGTGTGTGCACTCGTCGAGTACCATCTGGATGTCGGCGCCAAACAGGCACTGCACCTCGATCGCCCGCTCCGGCGTTAGCGCGAGCGTCGCGCCGTCGAGATGCGATTGGAAGGTGACGCCCTGCTCCTCGATGCGGCGGAGCTTCGCGAGCGACATCACCTGATAACCGCCCGAGTCGGTGAGGATCGGGCCGTCCCAATGCATGAAGCGATGCAGGCCTCCGAGGCGGGCGATCCGCTCCGCGCCCGGCCGCAGCATCAAATGATAGGTGTTGGCGAGAATGATGTCGGCGCCAGTCGCCCGCACCGTTTCGGGGAACATCGCCTTGACGGTGGCGGCGGTGCCGACCGGCATGAAGGCCGGCGTGCGGATGACGCCTCTCGGCGTCGTGATCTCGCCGAGGCGGGCCATGCCGTCTCGCGCTTGCCGCGTGAAGCTCCGTTTTTGGGTCATGTGCGGTCGCTGCCAGGGCCGAGCAGACAGGCATCGCCATAAGAGTAGAAGCGGTAGCCTCTCTCAATCGCATGGGCATAGGCGCGCTGCATCAGGTCAAGCCCTGAGAAGGCCGCCACCAGCATGAACAGGGTGGAACGCGGCAAATGGAAGTTAGTCAACAGCCGATCGACGAAACGGAAGCGATAGCCCGGCGTGATGAACAGACTTGTCTGTCCGGAGAATGGGCGAACGCTTCCACTGTCGTCCGTGGCGCTTTCGAGCAGCCGGAGCGACGTGGTGCCGACCGCCACAATCTTCCCTTTCCTCGCCTTGACCTCATTCAGGCGCTCGGCGACACCGGCGCCGATTTCGCCGTGCTCAGGGTGCATGACATGATCCTCGGTATCGTCACCGCGCACAGGCAGGAAGGTGCCAGGCCCGACATGCAGCGTCACGAAGTGCCCCGACACTCCCCTTTTCTCGAGGGCTTGCACCAAGCGGTCGGTGAAATGCAGGCCTGCGGTCGGCGCGGCAACCGCACCTTCTTCTCTTGCATAGATCGTCTGATAGTCGCTGCGATCACGCTCGTCGGGGACCCGGCGCGAGGCGATGTAGGGCGGCAAAGGCATTTGACCAAGGCTGGCGACGGCCTCGTTCAAGGTCGCGCCCTGCAGATCGAAGCGAAGCGTCACCTCTCCCTCGTCTCCGCGTGCTTCGACAGTGGCGGCGAGGCTTCCGAGCAGGCAGACATTGCTCCCCTCGCCGAACAGGATGCGGTCCCCCGGCTTCAAGCGCTTCGCCGGCTTCGCAAACGTCTGCCAGCGGCTCGCATCGAGTTTCTCGATGAGCGTGACCGAGACTTGCGCCGAAGCCCCATTGCGGTCGCGTGAGCCGTGCAGCTCCGCCGGGATCACCTTGGTGTCGTTGAACACGAGGGCGTCCCCCGGAGCGAGCAGCATGGGCAGGTCGGCGATGCTCTTATCCGCGAAGGGCCTCGTCGCCTCAGGTTCAACCACGAGAAGGCGCGCGCTGTCTCGCGGGCTCGCCGGGCGGAGCGCAATCAGCTCTGGCGGGAGATGGAAATCGAAGGCGTCGACGCGCACGAGGATGAGACGGCGCTCTAGCCCGCGTCGGTGGCCACCCGCATGGTGACGATCTTGTCGGGATTGGTCGGAGGTTCGCCGCGCTTCAGCCTGTCGACATTCTCCATGCCTTCGATCACGCGGCCCCACACCGTGTACTGGCCGTCGAGGAAGGTCGCGTCGCCAAAGCATATGAAGAACTGGCTGTCGGCCGAATCGGAAGACTGCGCCCGCGCCATGGACACGGCGCCGCGCATATGCGGCTCCTTGCTGAACTCGGCGCCGAGCTTCTGCCCGGAACCGCCTCGGCCGGTTCCGGTGGGATCGCCGGTCTGGGCCATGAAGCCGTCGATGACGCGGTGGAACACGACGCCGTCGTAGAAGCCTTGGCGAGCGAGCTCCTTGATGCGCGCGACGTGCTTCGGCGCGAGGTCTGGCCGCAACTCGACGGTGACCGGGCCGCGCGTCGTCTCGATGATAAGGGTATCCTCCGCCTTTGACGCCATTTTGGTCTTCCTTATCGCTGGGCTTTGAGCAAGGCAGTGGCGGCGTCCTTCGAGGTCTGATCAGCGTCGGCGGCGAGCTGCATCTTGACGATCTTGTCGGGTTTGACCGGAGGTTCGCCGGGCTTGATCTTGTCTACGGCGTCCATGCCGTCGATCACCTGGCCCCAAATCGTATATTGCCCGTTCAGGCCGGACGCCGGCGCGAAGTCGATGAAGAATTGGCTGTTCGCGCTGTTGGGATCGCTGCTCCGTGCAGCCCCGACGGTGCCGCGTTCGAACTTGGCCGTCTTGCTGAACTCGGCCGGAAGGTCGGGATACTTCGAGCCGCCCGTGCCGGTGCCGGTCGGGTCGCCGGTCTGCGCCATAAAGCCTGGGATGACGCGATGAAAGACGATGCCGTCATAGAAGTGCTCGCGCACCAGCTGCTTCACCCGTGCAACATGCTTCGGCGCGAGGTCGGGACGCAGCAGGATGGTGACGCGCCCGTCCTGGAGATCGAGGAGCACCACATTTTCGAGCGGGCCGGCGGCGGGAGGCGCCGCGCGGGACATTCCCGGTGCGATGGTCGTCAGCAAGGCGGCAAGAACGAGACCGAGACTCCGATTGAGCATCATGAGGAAAACTTCCCTTTCAAGGCGGCGGCCACCGAAGCCGGCACGAAGGTGGAGACATCGCCACCCATGGCGGCGATCTGGCGGACGAAGCTCGCAGCGACATAGCGTGTTTCCGGCGACGAGGCCAGGAACACCGTCTCGACCTCAGGCACAAGAGCCGCGTTCATCCCAGCCATCTGCATCTCGTAGTCGAAATCGCCAGCATCGCGAAGGCCGCGAATAATGACGGACGCCCCCAGCACGCGCGCGGTTTCGACGGTCAGGGTGTCGTAGGTCGTAACGTCAAGCACGGAGCCCGTCTCGTCGGCGACGGGCCGGAGCGCATCCACGACCATAGCCACGCGTTCGTCCGCCGAGAATAGCACCTGCTTGTCGTGGTGCGTGCCGACGGCGATGACGAGGCGGTCGACAAGCTTTACCGCGCGCCTGACGATATCGACGTGGCCAAAGGTCAAGGGATCGAAGCTGCCGGGATAGAGACCGATGCGCGCCATCAAATCCCCTCCTCAACGTCGGGGGCCTGGTCTTGGGTCTCGTCATCACCGTTCTCGACGTCAGGGATGTGCTCGACCGCGACCACGCGCTCGTCCTCGGCGGTGTCGAATACAATCACCCCCTGGGTCGAGCGGCCCACAATGCTGATGCCTTCGACCGGCACGCGGATGAGCTGGCCGCGGTCGGTGACGAGCATGATCTGATCGCTTTCTTCCACGGGGAAGGAAGCGACCAGCTTTCCATTCCTCTTATTGACTACCATGGCGATGATGCCTTTGCCGCCGCGGCCGGAGATGCGGTACTCATAGGCGGAGCTTCGCTTGCCGTACCCATTCTCCGACACCGTCAGCACGAACTCCTCATGGGCGCTGAGCTTGGCATAGCGCTCGGTCGAGAGCACCACGGCCTCCTGGCCATTGCCTTCGCTCTCCATGTCTGACTCCTGGTCGGCTCCGCCTCTGCGGACCATGTTTGCTTGGCGCACATAGGCCACGCGCTCCGCCGCAGACGCCTCGATGTGACTGAGGATCGCCATGGAGATGACCTGGTCGGCTGCCTCGAGCTTGATGCCGCGCACGCCCGCGGACTCGCGGCCCTTGAACACGCGCACGTCGGTGACGGGGAAGCGGATGGCCTGACCCTCGGCCGTCGTCAGCAACACATCGTGGCGCTCGCCGCAGATCTCCACGTCGACGATACGGTCACGCCCTTCGAGCTTCATGGCGATCTTGCCGTTCTGCCTGACTTCGACGAAGTCGGACAGCTTGTTGCGCCGGACGGTGCCGCCGTTGGTGGCGAACATCACGTCGAGCTTCTCCCAGCTCCCCTCGTCCTCGGGCAAGGGCAGAATCGTGGTGATGTTCTCGTCCTTATCCAGGGGCAGAAGATTGATCAGCGCTTTGCCCCGCGCTTGCGGCGCCGCCACCGGCAAGCGCCAGACCTTCATCTTGTAGGCCATGCCGCGCGAAGAGAAAAACAGCACCGGCGTGTGGGTATTGGCGATGAAGACGCGGGTGACGAAGTCCTCCTCCCGCGTCGCCATGCCGGCGCGGCCTTTGCCCCCTCGCCGCTGCGCGCGGTAGTTGGAGAGCGGCACGCGCTTGATGTAGCCCTTGTGGGAGACGGTGACGACCATGTCCTCGCGCTGGATCAGGTCCTCGTCCTCGACCTCCGCTTCGACATCCAGGATCTGTGTGCGTCGGGGGGTGCCGAACTCCCGCTTGATGCCTAGGAGCTCTTCCTTGACGATGGCGATGATGCGCGCCCGCGACCGCAAGATGTCGAGATAGTCGGCGATCTCCACGCCGAGCTGCGTCAGCTCGTCAGCGATCTCCTCGCGGCCGAGCGCGGTCAGGCGTTGCAGGCGGAGATCGAGGATGGCGCGGGCCTGTTCCTCCGACAGACGGTAAGCGCCCTGGGCCGAGACCTTGTGTCTCGGATCGGCGATGAGCTCGACGAGAGGAATGACGTCTTGGGCGGGCCAATCGCGGGTCATCAACTCCGCCCTCGCCGTCGCCGGGTCGGGCGCACGGCGGATCAGCGCAATCACCTCGTCGATATTTGCCACCGCAATGGCGAGGCCCACCAGCACATGGGCCCGCTCGCGCGCCTTGCGCAGCAGGAACTTGGTGCGGCGGCCGACGACGTGCTCGCGGAACTCCGAGAACGTGCGGATCAGATCCTTGAGGTTCAAAAGCTCCGGGCGGCCGCCGGTGAGCGCCACCATGTTGCAGCCAAAGGTGCTTTGCAGCGGCGAGAAGCGATAGAGCTGGTTCAGGACCACGTCGGCCATGGCCTCGCGCTTCAGCTCGATGACCACGCGCATGCCGTCGCGATCGGACTCGTCGCGGATGTCGGAGATGCCCTCCATCTTTTTCTCGCGCACTAGATCGGCGATCTTCTCGATCATCGCCGCCTTGTTCACCTGATAGGGAATCTCTGTGATCACCAGCGCCTCGCGCTCCTTGCGCAAGATCTCGGTGGCGACGCAGCCGCGCATCAGGACCGAGCCACGGCCCTTAAAGTAGGCCGAGCGGATGCCGGAGCGACCGAGGATGAGCCCGCCGGTCGGGAAGTCTGGGCCGGGCACGATCTCGGCGAGCTCGCCCACACCAATCGTCGGATTGTCAAGATAGGCGACGCAGGCGTCGATCACCTCACCGAGATTGTGCGGTGGGATGTTGGTCGCCATGCCCACGGCGATGCCGCTCGCACCGTTGACGAGCAGATTCGGGAAGCGCGCCGGCAGCACCATCGGCTCGCGTTCGGAATTGTCGTAATTATCCTGGAAATCGACGGTCTCCTTGTCGATGTCCTCGAGCAGCTCATGAGCCACCTTGGCGAGTCGCACCTCGGTGTAGCGCATGGCTGCGGGCGGATCACCGTCGACAGAGCCGAAGTTCCCCTGCCCGTCGACCAGCGGAAGACGCATGGAGAACTCCTGCGCCATGCGGACCAACGCATCGTAGATCGATTGGTCGCCGTGGGGGTGATACTTACCGATGACGTCGCCGACAACGCGTGCGGACTTGCGGTACGCCTTGTTCCACTCGTAGCCGTTCTCGTGCATTGAATAGAGGATGCGGCGATGCACGGGCTTCAGCCCATCGCGCACGTCGGGAAGCGCGCGGGCCACGATCACGCTCATGGCGTAATCGAGATAGGACCGCTTCATCTCCTCGATGAGGGAGATCGGCCGAATGTCCGACGGACTTGCGGGCGCGCCCGATCCGGGAGTCTGATCGTTGTCAGCCAAGGCCGAGTCTAATCCGTTGAAGTGTCGTGGCGGAAGGTCCAAACGTCGCCGCTTATGTGCGGCGCCCCTCGCAGGAGTCGTCTGGAGAAGACGCTTCTCTATAGCTGATTTGGCAGCGCCCACGCAACCGATCAGGGCGCGTCCCCAAGCTTTAAGGGCGGTCGAATTTCGCTATTAAGAACAATTGGTTGCAAGGATGGCGGCGGCTCTTCACAGCCAGTGCGCGGGACCAATTCGTCAGTGGTCTGAGTAATGACATGGGCGGCGAAGTCGGGAACGATGGAGTCACCGGGACGTTCTTTTGATACGATGGCGTGGGTCTTGCTCGGGCCCCGCCGATTCTGTTCGAAACGACAAAGGAGAGCATCATGAAACGTCTACTTGCATCTTCGGCCATCGCTCTGTTGTTGGGGCTTGCGCCGGCCCTGGCCGAGACTCGGGCGCCTGCAAACGAGACGTCGAAAGAGCCTTCGATGCAGGCTCCGTTGCAGCCGTCAGAGAAGGCGCCTGAGCCCTCGATATTGCTTGGTCAATCGTCAGAGGCCAGGAAGCCGGCTCTCGACTCTAACGCCCATACTCTCGCTCGGCAGGAGCCTGGCGAGTGGCTGGCGACCGAACTCATCGGCAAGCCGGTGGTCAATGCCGCAGATGAGACGATCGGCGACGTCAATGATATCGTCACCGACGGAAGCGGCAAAACCATCGCCGCGGTGATTGGCGTGGGCGGCTTCCTCGGCATCGGCGAGAAGGATGTGGCGGTACGCTTCGAGGATCTCAGGTTGGCCCGCGATGGCGACAATGACATCAAGGTCATGGTGAACATCGATAAGGACGCCCTGACCTCGGCGCCGGACTATCAGTCGCTCGATGAGCAGCCGGTTGTTGAAGGCGCGAACAAGAGCGACCACGAGGACAAGAACACGACTCGCACCTACTAAATTCTGCGGTTGCAGGTTCTGCGGGTCCCGGAACGGCACGCGGAAGGCGCCACGCTTCAAGCCTCGGCTACCCCGGCCCTCGATCGCGGCAACGATAGTCTCTGCCGGCCCCTGTGCAAAGCTGCGCGCAAATATGCGCTCGCCCAGGCTTTGCGTCTCCACGCTGGATGCTCGACAAGATGCCACGACAGCATGGCGAAAGCGAGCACCACCGGGAAGCCTGCATGCCAGCAACGGGGGGGTGAAGCTCGGGTACAGCGTCACGAATGTCTGCTGGATCGGAACGCAGAGAATGTAGAGGCCGTAGGAATAGTCACCGAGCACGTTGAAGCTGCGGATAAGCCCTGCAGGAACCAGGGCCAACAGCCTATGGACAGCTGGCCGGGACAGGAAAGCCTCAAATCAGCGTTAAATTTGAATTCAGTTGTCCGAAGCCCGGAAATCCACCCTCTAGAACGGGATCTCGTCGTCGAGCTCCTTGTCGAAGGACCGCGCGCCCGCGAGCGGCCCTGAGCGGCCGAAGTCGCCGCTTGGGCCACTTGCGCTCTCCCGCCCCTCGCCTCCAGGCGCCTTGCCGTCGAGCATCGTCAGCTGGGAATTGAAGCCTTGGAGCACGACCTCGGTGGTGTAACGCTCCTGGCCAGACTGATCCTCCCATTTGCGCGTCTGCAGCTGGCCCTCGAGGTAAACCTTCGAACCCTTCTTGAGATATTGCTCGGCGATCCGACAAAGCCCCTCGCTGAAGATGACGACGCGATGCCATTCGGTGCGTTCGCGCCGCTCTCCGCTCGCCTTGTCGCGCCAGCTCTCGCTCGTGGCCACGCGCAAATTCACGATCGGACGACCGTCTTGGGTATGGCGAATTTCTGGATCGGCTCCGAGATTGCCGATCAAAATGACCTTGTTTACCGATCCCGCCATTTATCGACCTCCCCTGATCCCCGGCACTGTTTGAGACTGTTTGCAACTCTTACGCCTGCGGGGCGCCTCTCGCTAGTCGGCGATGGCGCCGTCCACAAAAGGACTGTTAAGGTTTTTTGTACATATTTTGTTCTACTCTGTCCACCTCAGCCAAGCGCCTTGAGATTTCTACAAGCGCGCCCTATGGCTTAAAGGGAACAGGGGCTTACCGCCACGGAGCAGGCTGCCCGGTCGTCAAGACTGGCGCGCTGCTCGCCGAAGCAACGAATAACAGGACCAGGGAAATAGATGCAGCGCTCCGTCGAACAGCGCCACAGACCAAAACGCCGGGTAAGCGCGCGGCGTGATCCGCGCGCCAAATCATTCGGTTTCAACTCGCGGCAATGGCCCTTTATCCTCGTGCTCGTCGGGAACTGGGTGTTTTCGCTCGCGGTCTTCTTTGTCGTCAAAGCCCTCTGGCATTGGGTGCCGGCGGAGTGGAACAATCTCGGCGACCGGCTTGCCTTGGTGATCAAGGATGCCGTGTTCGCGCTCCTGCCTGGCGTGATCGGCATCTGTGTCGTTGCCGCTCAGCGCCTCAATCCGAAAATGTGGGTGGGGCGGACGGCCAAACCCAACTCGGCCCTCGACATCAACACGCGCTTCATCCTGAACACGTTCGAGCAGT
The DNA here is from genome assembly GCA_049801475.1 of Methyloceanibacter sp. Classification (GTDB taxonomy): domain Bacteria; phylum Pseudomonadota; class Alphaproteobacteria; order Rhizobiales; family Methyloligellaceae; genus Methyloceanibacter. The sequence continues at coordinate 27,045 of JBARKP010000066.1, read as the reverse complement.
TCGCGGCCTATTTCGTCGCCAATGCGGGGCTTGCGCTTTTCTGCCCGCCGGAGGAAGCCCGCACCCTCGTCATCCTCACCGGGCTGTTCCTATTCGGGCGGCTTCTGTTTTGGGTCGGCTATCACAAGAACCCCTATTTGCGCGCATTCGGCTTCGGCATCACCTTTTATCCGACGGTGACCGCCTTCGCCTGGCTCGTCCTATTCATGGTGTTCGGAATCCGCGTCCCGCTCTGACCGTCTGTTCCGCGAATCCTCATGGTGAGGAGCGCCCTTCGGGCGCGTCTCGAACCATGAGGCCCGTCCTCCCCTTGCCGGCCCATCTTCCCAGGACTAAGGCTTGCGGAAGGCACCGGCCACCCCGACATTGCTAGGGCAATGACCTCCAAGCAGATTTCCATCCGCGGCGCGCGCGAGCACAATCTCAAGAACATCTCGCTGGATCTGCCGCGCGAGAGGCTCGTCGTCATCACCGGCCTTTCGGGCTCCGGCAAGTCCTCGCTCGCCTTCGACACCATCTATGCCGAGGGTCAGCGCCGTTATGTCGAGTCGCTCGCGGCTTACGCGCGCCAGTTCCTCGACATGATGCAGAAGCCCGACGTGGACCATATTGACGGGCTTTCGCCGGCGATCGCCATCGAGCAGAAAACCACTTCGCGCAATCCCCGTTCGACGGTCGGCACGGTCACCGAGATCTACGACTATATGCGGCTCCTGTTCGCCCGGGTGGGCGTGCCCTATTCCCCGGCGACCGGGCTTCCCATCGAGAGCCAGACCGTGAGCCAGATGGTCGATCGCGTGCTCGCGTTGCCTGAAGCCACGCGGCTCTATCTGCTCGCGCCGATCGCGCGCGGCCGCAAGGGCGAGTTCAGGAAAGACTTCGCTGAGCTGATGAAGAAAGGCTTCCCACGGGTGAAGGTGGACGGCCACTTCTACGAGATCGCGGACGTCCCGGCGCTGGACAAGAATGTCAAGCACGACATCGACGTGGTGGTCGATCGCGTCGCGGTGCGCCTGGACATGAGCGCGCGGCTTGCCGACTCGTTCGAGACCGCGTTGCAGCTTGCCGACGGCGTGGCCATCGCCGAGTTTGCCGACAGCAATGAGCAAGAGCGGATCATCTTCTCGGCGAAGTTCGCCTGCCCCGTCTCTGGCTTCACCATCGAGGAGATCGAGCCAAGGCTCTTCTCCTTCAACAACCCTTACGGCGCCTGTCCCGCTTGCGACGGGCTCGGCACCGAGCTCTTCTTCGAGCCTGACCTCGTGGTGCCCGACGAGAATTTGAGCCTCGCCCGCGGCGCGATCGCCCCCTGGGCGCGCACCTCCGCGACCTCCCCGTATTACCAGCAGACGCTCGAAGCGCTTGCCCGCGCCTATCGGCAGCCGATGACGAAGCCGTGGAAGTCGCTCCCGGAGGGCTTCCGCGAAATCGTGCTTTACGGCTCTGGCGAGGACGATATCAATTTCACCTATGACGACGGTGTCCGCCATTACTCGACAAGCAAGCCCTTCGAAGGCGTGATCACCAATATCGAGCGCCGCTGGCGCGAGACGGAATCCGCCTGGGTGCGGGAGGAGCTGTCCCGCTTCCAATCGAACCACCCATGCCAAGCTTGCGGCGGCTATCGGCTGAAACCGCAGGCGATCGCCGTGAAGATCGCCAGCCTGCATATCGGTCAGGTCGCCGAGATGTCTATTCGCGAGGCGGGGGCGTGGTTCGAGGCGCTGCCGGCGAAGCTCACGGCCAAGCAGAACGAGATCGCCGAGCGCATCCTGAAGGAGATCCGCGAGCGGCTCGCCTTCTTGAACGATGTCGGTCTCGACTATCTCACGCTTGCGCGCGCTAGCGGCAGCCTCTCTGGCGGGGAGAGCCAGCGCATCCGCCTTGCTTCGCAGATCGGCTCCGGCCTCACCGGCGTGCTCTACGTTCTCGACGAGCCTTCCATCGGGCTGCACCAGCGCGACAATGCACGGCTCTTGGAGACGCTGAACCGCCTGCGCAATCTCGGTAACAGCGTCATCGTGGTGGAGCATGACGAGGAGGCGATCCTCACCGCCGACCATATCGTGGATATGGGGCCGGGCGCGGGCGTGCATGGCGGCGAGGTGGTAGCGCAAGGGACGCCCGAAGAGGTGATGGCCAACCCGAAAAGCCTCACCGGGCAATATCTCACCGGCTTCAGGCAGATCCCGATGCCGAAGGAGCGGCGGAAGCCCACCAAAGGCCGCAGGCTGACGGTGATCGGCGCTCGCGCCAACAACCTCAAAAACATCACCACGGACATTCCGCTCGGCCTGTTCACCGCCATCACCGGTGTGTCGGGCGGCGGCAAGTCCACCCTCCTCATCGAGACGCTGTATCGCGCCGTTGCCCGCAAGCTCAACAATGCGCGGGGGCATCCGGGAGAGTATGACGCCATCGAGGGGTTGGAGCATCTCGACAAGGTGATCGATATCGACCAGTCGCCGATCGGGCGGACGCCACGCTCGAACCCCGCCACCTATACCGGCGCCTTCACCCCCATCCGCGAATGGTTCGCCGAGCTCCCCGAAGCCAAGACCCGCGGCTACAAGCCCGGGCGTTTCTCCTTCAATGTCAAGGGCGGGCGCTGCGAGGCCTGCCAGGGCGACGGCGTGATCAAGATCGAGATGCACTTCCTACCCGACGTCTACGTCACGTGCGATGTGTGCAAGGGCAAGCGCTACGACCGCGAGACGCTGGAGATCAAATTCAAGGGCAACTCCATCGCCGATGTGCTCGACATGACGGTGGAGGAGGCCGCCGATCTGTTCAAGGCCGTGCCTTCGGTGCGCGACAAGCTCGAGACGCTGAAGCGCGTCGGCCTCGGCTACATCCATGTCGGCCAGCAGGCGACGACGCTGTCAGGTGGCGAGGCACAGCGGGTAAAGCTCTCCAAGGAGCTGTCGCGGCGGGCGACCGGGCGCACGCTCTATATCTTGGATGAGCCGACCACCGGCCTGCATTTCCGTGACGTGGCTAAGCTACTCGACGTGCTGCATGAGCTCGTTGACCAGGGCAACACGGTCGTCGTTATCGAACACAATCTGGAAGTGATCAAGACCGCGGACTGGATCATCGATCTCGGACCGGAAGGCGGCGACGCGGGGGGGCATGTGGTGGCCGTAGGCACGCCCGAGGACATCGCGCGCGTGGGCGAGAGCTATACAGGAAAGTATCTGAAGCAGCTGTTCGACCGCCGGCGCAAGGCCAAGCGCCCCGCCGAGGCGGCGGAGTGATACGACCATTATTTGGGATCCGCTTGGACCTTGCTTTGGCGGCGGATTCACAAATCATTTCTGGATTTTCGCCGGGCCAACAAGTGGTGCCCGTGCGAAAAGGCCTTCCCATAGAAAGCGGGTTTTTCCAAAAGCTAAAATGAGGATTTGTCGCGCGCTCAGCATCTCTCGTCCTTGTAACCCAGTCCTTCCTAATCTCATTAGAAGCGTATCTCAAGGTAAGCCCCAGAAGCTGGAACTCATTCCCAGTCATCATGAGTTCTATGAGTTGAGGGGGGCGGTTTACTGGACGAGCTGGGTCGTCGCCGGGGCGGTGGCGCTAACATTCGTTGCGTTCTTTTCCGCCATTCAAGGGCGAGGCCAGCCCGGCGCTGGGATTTCTCGTCAACGGCGCCTGGGGCTTCGGCACCGCGCTTCTCTTGAGGTTTCCGGGTGCGGTACGTTCGTAATAAGCGCCTCAGCCGTCGCGATTGGGCGTGCCGAGGATGTGGCTCTTCGGCGGCAGCATCACCTGGTCGAAGTCCTGGGTGAACATCGCCGCGGCGAAGAAGGCGACGGCGCGAAGCGTCTCCTTGCCGGTGTTCTCGAGGTCGTGGCGCATCGGCGTCGGCAGGACGAAGACGCTGCCCGGCCCGACCGGATAGGTCGACCCGTCTTCCAGATGGAGCTTGCCCTGGCCGGCAATGATGTACTGCGTCTCCTCAGTGGCGTCCGTGTGCCAGCCGAGCCGCTTGCCGGGCTCGATCTCGTAAACGATGGTCGAGGACGCGGTCGACCCGTGTCCGCCATAGACCGCGAAAGCACCCGCCCAATGGACGGCAGGGTCGGTCTCTCCCCAAACCTCGCCGCGTTTGAGCTTGTCGGACGCGACGACGGGATTCTTGGAAGCGGCCGGCTTGGCCGGCGTTGGCTTGGCAGTGGATGCTGGTGTCATCTGCCGTTCTCCTTGAGGATGGGGAAGCGAGCTAGCGCCCGCGATTACAGGGTCTCAACCTTACCACGCCTTGCAGTTATGGATCGTTATCGCCAGAGTGGAGGATTAAAGTCGAACTGTGCCGATCATTTTCGCTCACGCCGCGGTAAGGTCCTGGTCCAGCGCGACAGCGCGTTGCAACGCCGGGCGTTGCTGAAGCCGCGCGATATAGGCCGTGAATTCAGGCCGCTCCGGCAGAAGCTTGAACATCATGCCCCAACGGAGCGTGGAGCCGATGACCACATCGGCGGCGGTGAATTGCTCCCCCATGAGGTAGGGGCCTCTCGCGACGGCTTTCGCCAGCACAGTCATCATCGTGTCTAAATCGCCATAGCCGAGCGTGCCCCGCCGCGGCTCCTCTTTGCGCGGAAAGGCGCGGTCGGTGATCGCGGGCTCCACACAGCTTGGCCCGAAGAACAGCCATTTGAGATAGACGCCCCGCCGCGGATCGCCGATCGGAATGCTCAAGCCGGCGCGCGGGAACGCGTCGGCGAGATAGGTGCAGATCGCCGCGGCCTCGGTGATGACCACGTCTCCGTGGCGGAGCGCCGGCACCTTGCCCATCGGGTTGACTGCGAGGTAGTCGGGCTTGAGCTGCTCGCCACTGGCGAGGCTCAACAAATGGATGTCGTAGGGCTCGCCAATCTCCTCGAGCATCCAGCGCACGATCGACGAGCGCGACGGTGCGGCATGATAGAGCGTGAGCGCGGCCATTCGGGCCCTCCTTGGGGTTCTTTAAGACCGGTTTTGCACGGGATGATGGCGAGGGCATGAAGGCGCCTCGGCGCAAAGCCAGAAACGGCCCGTTCCCCGGCTTTTTGATAAGGCGGGCGGCCATTCCGAGTACAACAGCCCAATCCCGCCATGTTCTCAGTGCTCCCACTTCGTGGTAGGTTTTTACCCTTCTCGTCATCGCCTTGGGGGGTCGCCAGACCGATTTTGCATGGCATCTGATCATCGCTGGAAATGGGCGGGAATCGTCTCTGCGGTCAGCATTGGCAGTGGAAGCGAACGAATCCTGAGACCAAGACGGTCACGGCATCAGGCTGGGTCGTACCGAAATCGGACCCCTATCAGCGGCCAGACGGAACTACCTGTCGCGAGGTTACCCAGAGTGTCGACAAGAACGGACAAACCCAAAGCCAGGATGTGAGGCTCTGCCGAACGCAGGTCGCGCAAAGCGATGGATCGAACTGGGTCATCCCGCAGTAGCGGCGCTCTTAGCCTTGCCCCTGGCTCTCGCTCTTAGCCTTGCCCCTGGCTCTCGATGGCCCCGGCCGCAACTTTTCCGCTCCAATGGTCGGCGTGCTGGGCGAAGGTGGCGAGGATCGCGTCGAAAGTGGCCTGCTCGGCGCGGTTGGGCCCGAGCGTCGTCTGCACATCGGAGAAGACTTCCCGGTATTCCTCGTAGCCTTGCATCTCCTCCCAGCGCCGCCACCACAGATCCCCGACGAAGAAGTACTTCACCCAGGAGAACAACAGGTCGGTCCAGTCCTCCAGATAGCAATGGAGGTGGATGTTGGGGGCGCCAAGATAGAAGCTTGCCCTGCGGATGATCTCGGCCTCGTGGTCCCGGCACTCCTCGCTACCGGCGACCTGAACGAGCCTGCCGTCGAGGAACGGCGTCGCCGCCGTCTCGAGAAAGACGAAGCTCAGGCGGTCGGCGCCGGGATGGAGCTGCCTTGGATCGAAGAGCCGGAAATCGATGCCGTTGAGGCGCGCGTCCCGGAGTAAAGTCATCGAGGCGCAATCGATTTCGGGATGATCGATGGCCGGAAGGTCTGCCTCGCGCGCGGCGTCGATGAAGGTGCTGCGATCTTGCACAATTCCGCTCGAGATCAGAATCCGGCCTGAGATCGCCTGGCTCACATGCTCAATATTGGCGCGTCGGCGCCGACGCTTCTCTCGCGGTTCGATCGTCCCGTTCAAGGCGAAGGTAGGTTCGGGCAGTCTGGTGCGCAGGTAGTTGTCGTTGACCTCGGCCAGGCGGTGCAAATGACCGACGAGCCTAGCGCGAGCTTCGGGATCAGGGCATCTGCCGGTCCAGCCAACAACGACAGAGGACATGAGGAAGGCCGCTCCAGCAAGGTACGAAACTGCCCGACCTTGCGCTAGCTTCCAGGCGCAGGCAAGGCCGAGCGAGAAGCCTTTGCTGCTGTGGCAAACGGTCTATTGCCAACATCCCTCAGGACAGCATCAGTAACCACAACAGATCCTTGCCGAAGCCCCATCCACTTTCATTTCGCGGCGCGGGCGCCATGCCCTTGCACATCCCCTTACGTTGTGATGCCGGCTCGTTATAGTGTCGGCGGACAGAGGGATCGGCCATGCCCAATTGGGATAATTTTTACATGCTGGTCGGTGGCACCGCAGGCACGCTTGTCGGCCTCATTTTCGTGGTCCTCAGCTTCGGTACCGAACATGCCAGGACGGGCGACGAGGATCGCACGCGCATCTTCGTCACCCCCGTCCTCGTGCATTTCGCGAGCCTGCTGCTGATTGCTCTCGTGATGCTGGGGCCGGTTTCGAACTCGGTACGGGCCGGCGCGCTCGGCATGATCGGATGCGCGGGGCTTGCCTATGCGGCCAACCTTGCACTTCTCGCCCAGAAGCGGATCAAGACGCCGGAGCGCGAGCCGTTGTGGGGCGCTTTCCTGCCGATTGCAGCCTATATCTGTCTCTTGGTCTCGGCGGCGGCCTGGGCCTTAAGCGCGTCCTTCGCCGAGGAGATTGGCGCAATTGCCTCCGTGATTCTGCTCGTCACGGCCCTTCGCAACAGCTGGGCGATCACGCTCGCCATTATGGGCCGCCCAATGACCTAACGGCGGGCTTGCGGACTTGGCGGCCGGGAAAAACCCAAGGGCCTTCGGTGGGCTGAAGCCTTACCGCGCGGGCGCGGCGCCCAGCCATCAATAAAACAGGGCGAAATAGATGACGTAGAGCCAGCTGAAGATGCCGTGGATGATCGCCCAGAGGATCGAGTGATTGTTGGTATAGGAGATGGCGATGGCGAGCGCCGTGCCGAAGCTCACGCCATATTTAACGCCTTCTGCGCCGTAATTGTAGCCATTCATGCGCCTTCCTCCTCGGCTGTCGTCCGCCTGCAACGAATCTAAATAAAGAACGGCGTGACGCTTACCCTTAACGTCACGCCGATGTCCAGTCAGGCCAACGCGGGCGGAGCCGCATGGAAGCGGACCCGCTTGCGATTCGCGCGAGATTTGGCTCTTCGCGCGATCCTAAGCCTTCGCCGCCGCTCGATGGTGGCCCGTGCCGACCAGCATGCCAGCGACCTTCTCCGACACATAGCCGAAGACGGCGCCAATGATCATCGAAAGGATGATCGCGACGATGGGATTGGCAAGGCTCGCCGCAGCCACATCGCCACCGCCGATAAGCACCATGGCCACGACTGAGGCAAAGCCATAGACCTGCGCCGGGATCGTGGCAAACATCGGGACATTGGCGAGCAGCACCATCGCGGCCACACCGAGGCCGACACAGGTCCCTGCCCAGAGCGCCAGGCCGAGTTTCGCGTCGAGGCCGGTCTTCGTCGCGACATAAAGAGTTATGCCACCGATGACGGCGCCGGCGGCATTGCAGATGATGGTTGTTTGCAGGCCGGACTCCTTGCCACCGCAATGGTAGAAGCATCCCCAGGCGATGAACGTGGCCCAAATCTGCAGGCCAAGCGACGTATGACTCGCCAATGGCCCAAGGAAGAGCCACGCGGCGACGGCGCCAAGAACGCCAAGACTAATAGCTAAGGCTGTATTCAACGACATCTCACCCCCCTTTTGGTTGAGAGCGGGTGGATGTCCGCATTGCCGGCGGTCCACCGGCTCAATAGAGCGGAAGCCTATTTTTACGCCAAGTCGATTCGGCTTCCGCTCAAATCATAGTCGAAGACTGGCACAATTAGAACATCCATTTCACAATTTTGCCCAAATCCTAGCCGGGCCTGCCCTAGGGTTGCGCAAGGCGCGAGGAACAAGCTGACAGAGCGGGAAGCCGCCCAGAGAGACTGCAGGGGCTGGATCGAGATGGCGGCTGAGCGGCGGAGGCCGGGCTCAGTGGGTCGATTTCGGCAGGCTGGCGAGGTCCTGATGTACCAGTCTTCGACCTTCACCACCGCGGGGTTCTCGCTATTGGCGTAGCTCCAGGAGTCGACGGCATATCGCTATGACCCAATCCTCCTGGGTCGGGTCTCCGGAACCTCCAAATTCCATGCCGGCCCAGTCCTTGATGCCGAGCTTCACGCCAAGCCTTTTTTCGATGTCGGAGATGGCGTAGGCGACGGCGCGTCGCTCCTCGAAAGGGGATCCGTTCGCTTCGTCTTGCGCATCAGCTGCGCGATCTCGTTGATCTCCTTCTGGTGGAAATAGAAGGTCGTCCTCATCTGACAGGTGTAGGCGTGGCAGACCTCGACCACATCGCCATCGGGCGGGGCCACGCTGAATTCGGCAAAGTGCTTGCGAGAATCGCCGCTGCGATCATTGGTGCAGGCGGCGGGAGGCTAACGGCGACGACAAGAAAGCTTACGAGAACGCGCCCCGGTCGCACTGAAAAAAGCAGGCCAGCTTTCGCACCAACCGATTTCTCTAGCCCTGTCGTCTTGGGGCATAGCGGTCAATCCTTGGCTTTTTTGAGGGTTGGGGCACGCCTCCTCGAACTGCCTTTGCTGCTTGCGTGCTTGAAACCGCAAGAGTTAGAGGACTAGCTAGCCATCATGGTCGGCCAGGTTCATGTGATCGGCGGCGGCCTTGCCGGCAGCGAGGCGGCCTGGCAGCTCGCCTCAGCCGGCGTGCCCGTGGCGCTCCACGAGATGCGCCCCCAGCGGCGGACCGAGGCGCATCAGACTGACGCCCTAGCCGAGCTTGTCTGCTCCAACTCGTTCCGCTCCGATGACTGGGCGACCAACGCCGTCGGCCTGTTGCACGAGGAGATGCGCCGCGCGGACTCCTTGATCTTGGCTACTGCCGATAGGCACAAGCTTCCGGCAGGCGGAGCGCTCGCCGTGGATCGCGACGGCTTTGCCGGAGAGGTGACGCGGCGGCTGCAGATGCAGCCCCTGGTCAGCATCGTCCGCGAGGAGATCGAGGCACTGCCGCCGGCCGAATGGCGGAGCGTTATCGTGGCGACGGGTCCCCTCACCTCGCCTGCGCTCGCGCGCGCCGTTCAATCCCTGACCGGCGAAGCGGAGCTTGCCTTCTTCGACGCCATCGCGCCAATCGTCCACCGCGACACCATCGACATGGGCATCTGCTGGCTCCAGTCCCGCTACGATAAAGTGGGGCCGGGCGGAGGCAGCGCCGACTACATCAATTGCCCGCTCGACAAAGCGCAATACGACACCTTCATCGCGGCGCTGCTCGCTGCCGAGAAGACCGAGTTCAAGGAGTGGGAGTCGTCGACGCCCTATTTCGAGGGATGCCTGCCCATCGAGATCATGGCGGAGAGAGGCCGCGAGACGCTCTGCCACGGGCCGATGAAGCCAGTGGGTCTGACCAACCCCCATCGTCCAGGCGTGAGACCTTATGCCGTGGTGCAGCTCAGGCAAGACAACGCTCTCGGTACGCTCTGGAACATGGTGGGATTTCAGACCAAGCTGAAACACGGGGAGCAGGCGCGCATCTTCCGCATGATCCCGGGACTTGCAAACGCGGAATTCGCCCGGCTTGGCGGTCTCCACCGCAACACTTTCCTCAACAGCCCACTGCTCCTCGACCAAAGTCTGAGGCTGAAAGCCGATCCTCGCTTGCGGTTCGCTGGGCAGATCACTGGCGTCGAAGGCTATGTGGAATCCGCGGGCATCGGGCTGCTCGCCGGGCGCTTCGCAGCGGCCGAGCGCCTCGGCAAGAGCGTGTCGTCGCCGCCGCCGACCACGGCGTTGGGTGCGCTGCTGCACCACATCACCGATGGCCATTTGAGCGCCGGAGGCGAAGGGGGCTCGCGCAGCTTCCAGCCGATGAACGTCAATTTCGGTCTGTTTCCGCCACTCCCGGCCGGGGAGCCAGGACGCGTGAAGGACGTACGCGGAAGCAAGACGCTGGCACGCAAGCACGCCCTTGCCGTAAGAGCGCTTGCCGATCTCGACGGTTGGCTCGGCCGCGCAGCGCCGGTTGCCGCGGAATAGCGATCCTCAGTCTCCGCGCCGAAGCACGAGCCAGAACCGGATGAGCGAGAGATCGAAGTCCGGCTCCCTATAAATGCCGTTCAGATTGTCGATCAGCAGGACGCCCAAGGCCGTTGCTCGACGCGTTGAGCCGCAACGGCCGATGCTCCTCGCTGAGCGGATTGGTCAGCTCCCGCGCCGCTTCCATGATGTTGAAGCGAAGCTCCGGGCCGTTCTCGACGCGCGCGTTCAGCAAATTGTCCGCAACTTCGAGCCGGACAGTGCCGAGGCCCTCCACGGTCACGGACTGGCCAGGAATGGCGGCCGGCACCGGGCCGCCGCCCTCGAATACGACGGGGCCGATCACGTGGCCGCTGCCGCCAAGCGATACCGCCTCCGGCACGTCGGAATAATGGGTGAAATAGACCACGCCCGCCGAGTTGGGAATGTCGGCGCGAAGCGACAGCGCCGCAAGAACCTCGCGCGAGGTCTGTTCTGGCGTCTTACCCTCGGCGAAGGGATTTGGATCTTGGCCCTCGAACCAAGGCGCGAGCTGGGGTCAGCGCACGGTGGGTATTGAGATACCATTCGATGGATGGCGGACAAGCCGACACCTAGGAAGACGGCGCCGAAGAGAAGAGAAACGTCAAACCACACCTCCCATTGGAAGTGGAACAGGAGCGCATGGCGGCGATGCCGGCCAACTAGCCGGGGCCGCGCGTCGGGGGCGAACTGCCATGAGATTCTGAAAAGAGATCGACGGGGATGACCCAGAGAAAGGAGGCGGCGAGCGTCCCGAGGATTTTGAGCTCGGTTTCGCCTGGGCTGTCGCTAGCCAGCTTATAGAGGGTGAGCAGCCCCGCGAGGATCACCGCGAGCGGAAACGCGAGAACGCAGCGCTGACGTCAGGAAGCCAGCTTTGCCACGACCATCGCCTGTTCTCTCTTGCCATCTCAGCGCCTCCTCATGCCGGTCCGCGGAACCTATAGGTCACCAGCCGCCAAAGACGATAAAGCGGGTTGATCTCGGTGACCTCGCGCAAGGGATCGTGTTTCTGCAATGCCGCAAGATAGGGGTCGACCAACGCAAGCGGCAGGAAGGCCGCTCGGGTCGCGTGCGGAAGCGTTGCGATCTGGCGCAAACCCTCGTGCAGGGCCCCTTTGGCTTTGCTCTGCATCTCCCCAAGCAGCTCGGTGAGGCCTTCGCTTATCTCCCCGGCAAGAAGGCGCGCGGGCGACGTTCCGTGGCAAAGAAGCGCGTCGGAAGGCAGGTGCACCCTCCCCCGCGCGGCGTGGACGGGCATGGCTCGCATGAGGCCGGTCAGGCCATAAGCGATACCTGCCGCCTTAGCCGCGGGCTCGATCACTTCGCTCCGGGCGCCGAGCATCGTGGCCGCAGCGGCGAACATGGCGCCGGCAGTGTCGTGGAGATAGGCTTCTAGCGCTGGCCAGTCCGGCATGAGTTTGACCGAGACATCGAAGCTCCTTGCGTCGATCAGGCCGGCGAGGGTTGCGCGGGATAGGGCACAGCGCCGAACCGTGCGCCCGATTGCATCGGCGACCGGGTGTCCAGTAATTTCGCCGGCTGCGGCGCGATCAAGGGCATCACGCCACCATTGCAGGCGGATCTCGCCGAGCTGTGGCTCGCCCACGCGCTCGCCGATGCCGGCGAGCTCAGCGTTGAAGGCGTAGAGGGCGAAGAGGTGCTCACGGGACCGGCGCGGAGCGAACAAGGCGCTCGCGTATCGGTCCGGATCGCCGTCGCGCGCGATCTTCCGGACCGCGGCCTGCTGTTCTCGTTCATCCAAGGCCTTCCCGTCCTTGAGGGCCGGCCGCGTATGGCTCAGGCACGCGCAGCGGCTCCCGCCTTCGCCTTGGCGGGCGCGGTGGCCATGCCGCCGTCGCGCCTGACCCCCAGGATCAATTGCAGCGGGGCCGCCACATAGATGGACGAGTAGGCGCCGATGACGATGCCCCAGACCATGGCGAGAGCGAAGCCGAAGATGGCCTCCCCACCAACAATTACGAACGGCATCATGGCGAGGAAGGTCGTCACATGGGTCAGCACCGTGCGCGACAGCGTCTCGTTGATCGACAGATCGAGCAGCTCGGCGAGCGGCATCTTCTTGTATTTGCGTAAGTTCTCTCGAATCCGGTCGAAGATCACAACCTTGTCGTTGAGCGAATAGCCGATGATGGTGAGGATCGCGGCGATGCTCGACAGATTGAATTCGAGCTGCAACGCGGAATAGAGCCCGATGGTACCGGTCACGTCATGGACTAGCGAGGCGATGGCCGCGACCGCGAACTGCCACTCGAAGCGGAACCAGATGTAGAGCAGGATCGCACCCATGGCGATCACCACGGCCAAGGTCCCGCCAGCGATCAATTCGCCGGAGACGGTGGGCCCGACTACCTCGACGCGGCGGTACTCGACCTCATCGCCGAGCGCCTGCTTCACTTTCGTGATCGACTCCTGCTGCTCCTTCTCTGTCGGCTGAGCGGCGATGCGGATGAGTACGTCGTCCGGCGCGCCAAACTCCTGGATCTGCACCTCGCCGAGATCGAGCGCGTGCACCTTGGCGCGAATGGCCGCAAGGTCGGCGACGCTTTCCTTGGTCTTGATTTCCATCAACGTTCCGCCCTGGAAGTCGATGCCGTAGTTCAGCCCCACCTTCCACACGAGCAGGAGCGGCACGACCGTCAGAAGGGCCGAAGCGACCCAGCTGATCGTCCGCAATCTGACGAAGCCGATCTTCGTATGCGGAGGGACGAAATGGAAACCCCTGAACATGTCGCTATCCCTAAATCGGCACCATGGCGGGCCGGGTCCGGCGCAGCCAATAGACCACCATCAGCCGCGTCACGGTCACGGCGGTGAACATCGAGGCGATAATGCCGATGCTCAGCGTCACGGCGAATCCCCGCACGGGCCCCGAGCCCAGCCAGAACAGCACGAGGGTCGAGATCAATGTCGTCACGTTGGAGTCCACGATGGTGGACATTGCCCGCGTATAGCCCGCATCGACCGAGGCAAGTGGGGATTTGCCGGCGCGTATCTCTTCGCGAATGCGCTCGTTGATGAGCACATTCGCATCCACGGCGATGCCTATGGTCAGCACGATGCCGGCGATGCCCGGCAGGGTCAGCGTCGAGCCGATGAGGGAGAGAACGCCGAAGATGAGCGCAATGTTGATCAGCAGCGCCATATTGGCGAACAGGCCGAACAGCCCATAAGCGGCAAACATAAACAGCACCACCAGCAGCAAACCTAGCAACGTGGCCTTCTTGCCAGCGGCTATGGAATCAGCGCCGAGACTCGCGCCCACGGTCCGCTCCTCGATCACAGTGAGCTTGGCTGGAAGCGCGCCCGAACGCAGCAGCACGGCAAGATCGGTTGCCTCCTGAACGGTGAAACGCCCGCTGATCTGGCCAGAGCCGCCAAGGATCGGCTCACGAATGACCGGCGCCGAGATCACCTTGCCGTCGAGGATGATGGCGAAGGGCAGCCCCACATTATCCTGTGTCACTTTGCCGAAGCGTTTGGCGCCGGTGGCATCGAAACGGAAGCTCACAATCGGCTCGCCCGAGCGCTGGTCGAAGCCCGGCTGTGAATCGACCAGGTCCTCGCCGCTCACCAGGGTCTGTTTCTTGATCACGTAGGGTGTGGGCGGCGTGGTCGTCGAATAAAGCAGCTCGTCGTCGATGGGGACTTGCTTGCTCTCCGCAATCTGAGCCGCGTTCGCCGCCGGGTCGACCAGCTTGAACTCGAGCTTGCCGGTCTCGCCGATGAGCTTTTTCAGCCGCTCGACATCGCTGATGCCCGGGACCTGGACTAGCACACGGTTGCGGCCTTGGCGCTGAATGCTCGGTTCGGTCGTGCCAAACGCATCGACGCGACGCCTAATCGTCTCGATCGAAGCCTCGATGGCCGAGCTCATGCGCTGGTTGAGGCCAGGCTCGGTGACCTTGAGCACGATGCCGTTATCGCCGCTGCGATCCACGTCGAGGTTATGGGCACCCGAGAAGCCGCCTAACGAGCCACCCACTGGGATAGAAAGCTTGCGTAGCTCGGTATAGGCCTTCTCGATATCCCCTCCTTCGCGGATCTTCACCGATACGGTCCGCGTCGCCACAGCTTGCGTCAGGTCCGTATAGGGGATGCGATTGCGGCGAAGCGTCTCGCGTACGTCATCGCGTATGGTGCCGAGCCAATCCTGGATCATCTCGTCCTCGTCGAGCTGGTAGAGCAGATGCGCTCCACCTTGCAGATCGAGGCCGAGATTGACCTGGTGGTGGGGAAGCCAGTTCGGCATGTCCACCATGGTCGCTCGCGGGAATACGTTGGGAAGGGCAAACACGATGCCGGCAACGACGATGCCGATCACCAAAATCACCTTCCATTGGGGAAAATGCAGCATTTCCGCTTATCGACTCCAGCTTAGGCTAGCGGGCCAAGTGATTGGACCCAAGCGAAAACTCAACCTCTCACTCATCCCGCGCTGCCTTGCCCTTGGGGCTCGCCGCCGGCTCCCCCTTGCCCCGGACCTCGGAGACCGTTCCGCGCAGGATCTTGACCCGGACGCCGTCCGCGATCTCGACCTGCAGCTCTTGGTCATCGACCTTGGTCACCTTGCCGACGATGCCTCCGCCCGTGACAACAGTGTCGCCCCGGCGGATCCCGCCGATCATCGCCTGATGCTCCTTGAGCCGCTTCTGCTGCGGCCGGATCATCAGGAAATACATGATGCCGATGATTAGCATGGTCGGAACGATCAAGCTATTCAGGTAGTCGAAGGCGCCTGGGGCGGCTTGAGCGTAAACGGTTCCGATCATTGCTCCTGTCCTTGGCTTGGCTTAAAGGTGGCCGCCCTTAGGCCTTCGAGGTTTTTGCTTGGGTCCGGTAAGCGGGTGGCCCGCGGAAAGTGCCGCGACTATAGCGGCCGGCCTCGTCTTTGCAACGAGGACGGATCGAGCGTGGGACGAAGCGACCATGAATTTCCAGGAACCGATCGGGGGACTTATCGAGCGGATCGCGCGGGCGCTCGAGCGTCTCGCCCCGCTTCCACCCCGAAAGCCCGACTTCGACCGGGCGGAAGGCTTTATCTGGCAGGCTGTGCCTGAGGCCTTCCTGCCTGTTATTGACGTCAACCGCGTGCCGCTGAGCCTTCTCAAGGGCATCGACCGAATGCGCCACGTGCTCCTCGACAATACGTCGCGCTTCGCCCGCGGGCTTCCCGCCAACAACGCGCTGCTTTGGGGCGCGCGGGGGATGGGCAAGAGCTCTCTCGTCAAGGCGGTCCATGCCGAAGTCAGCCGTCTGGTGAAGGGAGCTGCGTCCCAGGCGGGCGATCTCAAGCTCGTCGAGATCCATCGCGAGGACATCGGGACGCTACCGCGCTGCCTCAGTCACTTACGCGAGACGAAGGGAAAACGCTTCATCCTGTTCTGCGATGACCTTTCCTTCGAGGCGCCCGACAGCTCCTACAAATCGCTGAAAGCGGTGCTCGAAGGAGGCATCGAAGGACGCCCTGCGCATGTCCTCCTCTACGCGACGTCAAACCGGCGGCATCTCATGCCGCGGGAGATGCTCGAGAACGAGCGCTCGACCGCCATCAATCCATCGGAGGCCGTCGAGGAGAAGGTCTCGCTCTCGGACCGCTTCGGCCTCTGGATCGGATTCCACAGTTGCAGCCAGGACGCCTATCTCGACATGGTGCAGGCATATGCCGCGCATTATCGGCTCGGCGTTGATGACGGTGAGCTTGCGCGCGAGGCCTTGGCCTGGTCGCTTGCCCGCGGCGCCCGCTCGGGCCGCGTGGCCTTTCAATATATTCAGGATGTCGCCGGGCGTTTGGGCGTGCGGCTAGAGGGCTAGTCTGCGCTTGCCTGCGCGTTGCTCATGAACTTGGTGGGGTCCACCGGCCGCGACCCTTTGCGGAGCTCGAAGTGAAGCTGCGGCTGGCTCACCTGACCAGAGTTTCCGGCTTTGGCGATAATCTGACCGCGGCGGACCTGATCACCGCGCTTGACCAGGATCTCGTCATTATGGGCGTAGGCCGAAACCCAGTTGTTGGAATGCCTTATCAGCACCAGATTGCCGTAGCCTTTTAGCTCGCTGCCAGCATAGGCGACGACGCCGTTCTCGGCCGCCTTCACCGAGGTGCCGAGCGGCACGGCGACGTCGATGCCGTCATTATGACCGCCGTCGGGCTTGGTGCCGAACTCCGAGATGATGCGTCCCTGCACCGGCCAGCGAAAGCTGTTGCCCGACATCGGCTCCGGTGTGGGAAGCTGATCGACACTCGCGACATGCGGGTTTTGTCCGCGACTTGCGCTTTCGCCGGTGACTTCAGGCGATGCGGCGATCGCGGGCGCGGGGGTTTGCGAGGATTTCGGCGGCTCTGCTGTGTGCGCCGTCCCCTGGCCCGCACGTCCCGGCGCCGGGATGGTGGTGGTCTTCACCACGTGGATATCAGGCGCGGAATTGGAGGCCGGAGCCGCGCTCGCGGGCTTGCTCTCGCTGGCGGCCACCGAGGGCGCGCCGGTGGGGATCTTCCCTGGGGCGCCGGGCACGAACAGCACCTGTCCAATATGCAACCGCGAGGGATCGAGCTTGTTGCGTTCGATCATGGCCTTCTCACTCACTCCGAGCCTCTCGGCGATGACATGAGGCGTGTCGCCCTTCTGTACCTTGTAGGTGTCCCCGGCCACGGAATAGCCTGCCCCTGGAATGACGAGGGTCTGGCCTACATGGAGGTGTGCGTCGGGGAGGCTGTTAGCGGCCTGGATCGCCTCGACCGAAGCGCCATAGCGTTTCGACAAGGTGTAGAGGCTATCGCCCTGGGCGACCGTGACGCTTCGGGCCGGCGCAGGCTCCGCGGCCGCGCGCAGCATCGGTGCCTTAGCCCGTGGTGCCGGACTCGGCGGGACATAGGCGGCCTTCTGCGACCTTAGGCCTGGACCCGTTGGCGAATAGGACGCCGGCATTGCCTGTGGCGTGTAGGATTGGGAGAGCGGCGGCAGGCTGCTGCGGGAGAGCTGCGCGCTTCTGTAGTCATCCGCGTTGCCCGCGACATAGACTGGCTCCTGGGGAACGGGAATCGATGCGGTGGTGTTCGGATCGGCGAGCGGCGCATCCGACGAGCGTGCAAGGTTGAACGCGGGAAAGTCGAAGCGTGAGGCGTCGGAGCTGCAGCCGCCGGCGAAAATCAGCATCAACGCGGCCACGGACGTTAGAGCGCAACGGCCAATCCGTGACCACAACACGCCCGCTCGCATCCCTCTGAACCCCCTACAAACTATGACAATCCGCCTGGCAGAGTTAAGCGCGGCAACGGTAAACAAGCTGTTAACGATCTTGTCGGGCCGCGGGAAAAAGAATCGCCGCGCAACGGGGGTGAATGCCCACCTGTCAGCGCTTCACCCGCCCATACACGAGCGGCACGAAGCGGACCGGGAGAAGGGGCGTCTCGGTGATCCCCGCCTCGGTCTTGTCGATCTGCACCAGGGACTGAGTATCGCGCGTCGGCCCCAGGGGAATGATCATGCGGCCGCCCAGTTTCAGCTGCTCCACGAGCGCCGCCGGGGCTTCGGGCGCCGCCGCCGTGACGACGATGCGGTCGAAGGGGGCTTGCGGGGGCCAGCCGAGCCAGCCGTCGCCAATGATGGTGGTGACATTGGTGATGCCGAGCTGGGTGAGGCGCCGGTCGGCAGCCTTTTGCAACTCCCGGTAGCGCTCGATGGACCAGACGTGGCGGCAAAGATGCGACAGCACCGCCGCCTGGTAGCCCGACCCCGTGCCGATCTCCAGCACCTTCTGGCTCTCGTCCAGCTCCAGCTTTTCGGTCATGAAGGCGACGACGAAGGGCTGCGAGATGGTCTGGCCGCAGTCGATCGGCAACGCGATGTCCTGATAGGCGTGATCGGCGAAGGCCGGGTCGACGAACAGGTCGCGCGGAACCCGCTCAATGCCGCGCAGCACCGTCGTATCGCGGATGCCGCGACGCCTGAGCTGCATGATCAGGCCGATCTGGTCTGGCTCACTCGCCATGGCGAGCCGAACCCCCTTTGCGAGGCGTTTCTTTCGAGTATCGGACGATTCTCAGCTCCTGTCTTAGCTCGCGAAAGTCCTATTCGCCGAGCGCCGCGCCAAGCTTCTGACGCGTCTCGTGGTCGGTGAAGTCGAGATGCAGCGGGGTCACGGAGATGCGGCCAGCCTGTACCGCCCAGAGGTCGGTGCCTTTCGGCGGCCGGGCTTTGCGCCGTTCGATGCCGACCCAGTAATATGGCTTGCCGCGGGTGTCGAGCCGATCCTCGATGCGCAGGACGTCGGGGTTGCGCTGGCCTTGCGCGGTCACTGCCGTCCCTTTGACCGCATCCGGCTCGCAGTCCGGAAAATTGACGTTGAGGACCACGCCCTCGGGCCAGCCGGCATCAAGCAGCTTGCGCAAGAGCTCGGCGCCATGGCGCATGGGCGTGCCCCAAAGGGGCTGACCCGTCTCGTTCTGCCCGATGGCGAGGCTGAGCGCGATGGAGCGCACGCCGAGCAGCACGCCTTCGATGGCGCCCGCCACGGTGCCGGAATAATTCACGTCGTCGGCGACGTTCTGGCCGCGATTGACCCCCGACAGCACGAGGTCGGGCGATTTCTCGGCAAGCAGGTAGCGCACGCCCATGATAACGCAATCGGTAGGCGTTCCCTTCACCGCGTAACGGCGTTTGGCCAGCTCGCGCATGCGTAAAGGTTCGGCAAGGGTGAGCGAATGTGCGGCGCCGCTCTGGTCGGTCTCCGGCGCCACGACCCACAAATCCTTGCTGATCTCGTTTGCGATGTGCTCGAGCACGTCGAGGCCGGGGGCCTCGATGCCGTCGTCATTGGTGATCAGGATGCGCATACCTCGCGCTTTGCCACTCATGATGCGTCATGCCCGGGCGAGGTGTACGGGGAAACAATCCGATGCAAGGCCGATGGCATGGACGAGGCCGGGCCCTGAGTCGAGGTCGTTGTGGGCGGCGCCGGGCACGATCGCTTGGGTCCCGGCGCGTTCGCATAGATGGGCTCGACGCTCTCGATGGTGGCAACATCGTCGTCTTCACCATGGGCGATCAACAACGGCCTGCTCCCCAGCCGACGGGCGGCTTCAGGGTGTAAGTTGAGCATGGCGGCGACGCTGGCAAGCTTGAACCTGTTATCGCCGGTGTCGGTACTGGACGCCATCGCGCTCGTGCCCCCGCCGCGGCCTTGAGCTTCGAGTAAGCGGCCAGAAACGCCCGGCTGAACGGCAAGATTTGCCGATGTCGACCAAGGTCGACGGGCCCGTCATCGCGACCGTGGCGCGTTCCTTCTCGATGCGGTCTTTGGACGCGATCCAGTCCCACGCGGTCCGCACCGAGGCGAGCATCGCGGCGCCGTCGCCCGGTCCTGAGACCGAGACGACCGCGCGTTCGTTCCACTCCCGAGCGCGAGAGTGATCGCCCCCGGGCCTCCATAGCTGTGGCCGAAAGCGCCAACGCGACCGGCGTCGACACCCTCGTGCCGTCGGAGCCAAGCGAAAGTCGTAAGCGCGCCGTTGACCCGCGCAGGTGGGTCGATCCAGCCCTTTTCACCCTCGCTATCCCCGTAACCGGCGTAATCGAAGCGGAGCGAGGCGAGCCCTTGGGATGCAAAGTCCGCGGCGATTTCGGGAAGAACCAGGTGCTTGAGCCCCGAGAGTCCATGGCAAAGAGGCACCGCGGGCCTGGAGCTGTCGCTTTTGCTGCAGCAGACAGGTTCAGGACCCCTGCGAACTTCAATCCTTGGCGATTGAAGAAAGTGACATCGGTCTCGGGCATCTGGTCCTAGCCGGTCATGCTCAGGCGTTCCGTGCGATCTTTTCCAGCCCGCCCATATAGGGCTTAAGCATATTGGGCACGCATACGCTGCCGTCGGCCTCTTGATAGTTCTCCAGCACGGCGATCAACGCGCGACCCACGGCGACGCCCGAGCCGTTCAGCGTATGCACGAAGCGCGTGTCCTTGGCGCCAGCCGCGCGATAGCGGGCATTCATGCGGCGGGCCTGGAAGTCGCCGCACGCCGAGCAGGAGGAGATCTCGCGATATGTCTCCTGCCCCGGCAGCCACACTTCGATGTCGTAGGTCTTCTGCGCGGCAAAGCCCATGTCGCCGGTGGACAGCACCACCACGCGATAGGGAATTTCGAGTCGTTTCAACACGGTCTCGGCGCAGGCTGTCATGCGCTCATGCTCTTGGAGCGCCTGCTCCGGCGTGGTGATGGAGACGAGCTCGACTTTGGAGAATTGATGCTGGCGAATCATGCCGCGCGTGTCTTTGCCCGCTGCGCCGGCCTCGGCGCGGAAACAGAGCGTCCAGGCGGTGACGCGCATGGGGAGTTTCGCTTCGTCAATGATGTCATCGCGAACAAGATTGGTCAGTGGCACCTCGGCAGTGGGAATCGCCCAGAGTCGAACCTTTTCATCTGGAAGGACAATCGTCTGCAGTTTCGCTACCATTGCCTCGTATTTGTCTTTGGCCGCGTAGGCTTCAAGTTCAGCGCGGCGCTTCCTCTCTTCCTCCTCGCTTAGCTTGCGCGTGACGAAGAATTGGTCTTCAGCAAACTTCGGCAGCTGCGCGGTGCCGAACATGGTGTCGTCGCGCACGAGCAGCGGCGGGTTTATTTCGGTGTAGCCGTGCTCGCTTGTGTGCAGGTCGAGCATGAATTGGGCGAGCGCCCGTTCGAGCCGCGCCAGCGCGCCTTTCAGCACCACGAAGCGGGAACCAGACAGCTTCGCTGCCGTCTCGAAATCCATCAGCCCAAGCGCCTCACCCAACTCGAAATGCTGTTTGGGAGGAAAGTCGAATTTAGGCGGCGTGCCGACCTTGCGAAGCTCTTTGTTAGCGCTCTCATCTCCGATGGGAACATCGTCGAGCGGAATGTTGGGAATGCCCGCGAGGAGATCATGCAGCTGCTTGTCGATCTGCCGCTCGTTCTCCTCGCCATTTTGAATGGTGCCTTTCAGCGCAGCAACCTCGTCCATCAGCCGCTTGGCGGAGGCTTCGTCCTTGCTCGCTTTTGCCTTGCCGATGTCCTTCGACAAGGAATTGCGAAGGGCCTGCGCGTCCTGCAATTGTTGAATCGTGGCGCGGCGGTGCTCGTCCAGCTTCAGAATTTGAGTCAACAGCTCCGGGGGCGCAGGCTCGAAGCCGCGCCGCTCGAGACCCCGCACGAAGGTGTCCTGGTTCTCGCGAATCCATTTGATGTCGAACAAGGCTAAGTCCTTGGTTGGAATCGAGGCTTCCCTATAGGCCCCAGCCTCTGCCTTGTCATCGCCAGGCTTGACCCGGCGATCCAGTGACCCGTGACCTCAATTTGATTGCAGCGCGGTGGTTACTGGATGCCCGCCTGCGCGGGCATGACAGCAGACCAGGAGGCATGCGACTCTCCGTCTCCGCGACGCTGGCGAGCGTCCGGGCTTTGCTCTTCTCCCTCCGCCGCGCACGACAAGGGGGATGCGCGTGCCGAAAAGCGCAAGTCCATTATGGTTCCGCGTCCGTGAAGGACGCGCGGGCGTCGCATTTAAGCAGGTTTGCCGGCGGGCGCGGAGGTCGCGGCGGCGTGGCGCTTCTCGGCGAGCCTCACGGCGTAGATGGAAAGCTCGTAAAGGGCGATCGTCGGCAGCGCGAGCGCGATCTGGCTGATCGGGTCCGGCGGCGTCAATACCGCGGCGACGATGAATACGATGAGGATGGCGTAGCGGCGCTTTGCCTTCAGTTGCGCCGAATTGATGAGGCCCGCGCGCGCCAACAGCGTCAGCAGCACCGGCAGCTGAAAGCAAATGCCGAAGCCCAGGATCAGCGTCATGATCAGCGAGAGATATTCGCTCACCTTCGCGGTGAGCTGGATATGCACCTGGTTGTCGCCCGTCTGCTGCATCGATAGGAAGAATTTCATGGCAAGCGGCATGGCCACGAAATAAACGAGCGCCGCGCCCAGCAGAAACAGGACCGGGGTGGCGATCAGAAAGGGCAGGAAGGCCTGGCGCTCGCGGCGATAAAGCCCGGGCGCCACGAACATGTAGATCTGCGAGGCGATTACCGGGAAGGCGATGAACACGGCGCCGAACAGCGCGAGCTTCATCTCGGTGAAGAAAAACTCCTGCGGCGCGGTGTAGATCATCTCGATGGGGGTATCGACGCCGGCCGCGAGCCGGTAGGGCCAGAGCAGAAGATTGTAGATGGGCCGCGCGAAATAGAAGCAGATGGCGAACGCGATCAGGATCGCCACCATCGACCAGATCAGCCGGCGCCGGAGTTCGATCAGATGCTCCATGAGCGGGGCCTTGGTGGCCTCGATGTCCTCGTGGGTCACGGCTTCGGCTCCCGAGACTTGCGCGCAGGGCGCGGCTTCGGTGGCGTGGCTTTGGCCCCGGCTGAAGCAGCCTTTACCGAAACAATCTTAGTGGGAGCAGCCTTCGTCGCCGGAGCGCGTTTCGGGCGTGGCCTCGGCTTCGCTTTGGTCGCGACCGTGGTCGCAGGGGCGACAGGCTCGACCGAGGCGACGATCGGCGCCGGCGTTGGGTCCTGCTTCGGCACCATCAGCGGCTTGTCGATCGGCGCGCGGAGATCAACAGCGGGCGTCTGCTCGCGAAAGTCCTGCATGGCCTTGCGCACCTCGTCGATCTCGGTGTCCCGCACCGCCTCCTCGAACTGGCGCTGGAAGTCGGCAGCGGCGCGCCGGAGCTTGCCCGCGTAATGGCCGAACGTGCGCATCAGCCGCGGCAGGTCCTTCGGACCGACGACGATGATCGCCACGACGGCGATGACGAGGAGCTCAGACCAACCAATGTCGAACATGGGCGAAGTTCAGGCCGGATGTGTAGCACATGAGGTGATGCAAGCGGCCGCGCCGGGGCCAAGCAGCCTAGCTCGACTTCCGCGTCCGCGGGGTCTTGGCGCGCGCCGTCGATTTCGGTTTGCCCGCGGCGGCCTGGGTGGCCTTGTGCTCGATCACCTTGGGCTTGGGGGGCGTGGGCACGGGCTCGGCCTTCGCCTCATCATCGTCCTCGGCCATGCCTTTCTTGAAGCTCTTGATGCCTTTGGCAACGTCGCCCATCAGGCCGGAAATCTTGCCGGTCCCGAACAGGAGCACAAAGACGAGTAGGACAAGGAGGATGTGCCACCAGCTCAGTCCCATCGTCGGTCTCCATCTCCCCTAAAGCCTCGTTGTCCAGGGCACTATGGCAGCAAAGAGCGCCGCGTCGCAAGATGGGGGCAAGCGCTCCCCACCCCTATCCAATCGTGTTCGCGGCAGTCTGCTCCTCGGCCTCGAAGACGAGGACCGCGCCGGTGTCGATGCCGACGCCGATCTCGGTCCCGAGCGGCGGCCTGTCGCTTTACTTGACGCGCGCCAGAAGCGGCGCGTCGATCAAGGCGCGCCCGCGCCGGCCTGCTTTCAAGAACTCAAGCACGAGGCGGATCTACGATCTTGACCCCGAAAGCGCAACCGCGAGCGACGCAGCAAGCGGTGCAGCCACATGGGATCACCTTGGCGGCTCGTCCTCTTCGCCCTCGGGGTCTGGGGCGCCCTCTTCGTCCATCACCTCCGGCTCCTCCTCTAGCGGCTCCTCGTCCTCGCGAAGGTCCGGAGAGTCGTTGGGATTCGGCATGGAGAAGCCGGGAGGCAAGGTCGAGTCGAGGAGTCCCGCGCCTTTCAGCTCGCTCAGGCCCGGCAGGTCCTGGATCGAGTCGAAGCCGAAATGGATGAGGAACTGCTCCGTGGTGCCGTAGGTGACGGGTCGCCCGGGCGCGCGCCGCCTACCCCTGAGCTTGATCCAGCCGGTTTCGAGCAGGACGTCGAGCGTACCCTTCGACATGCTCACGCCTCTGATCTCCTCGATCTCGGCGCGGGTGACCGGCTGGTGATAGGCGATGATCGCCAAGGTCTCGAGCGCCGCGCGCGACAGGCGGCGCTGCTCCACGGCCTGGCGCTCGAGCAGGAAGGCCAAGTCCTCGGCGGTGCGGAACGCCCATTTGCCGGCGACGCGCACGAGATTGACGCCGCGTCCCGCATAATGGCCCTGCAGCTCCTCGAGCAAAGCCGCGACCTCCTCGCCTTGCCCAAAATGCTGGGCGAGCGCGCCCTGGTCGAGTGGCTCGGGGGCTGCGAACAGCAGGGCCTCGATAATGCGCAGCTTCTCGCGCCGGTCGGCCGAGGGGAGTGCCATCACCTTGGATGGGAACGGCAAGAGCAGCGATGCGCCGCGGCCGCCCCGGTCATCGTCACCGGCCTCCATCGGCATCGCCCTATCCAAATTGTTCGCTGTCATTCATGACCTCGTTGTTGTCATCGGCGCTTCAAGCAGCCCTGGTGCAGCGGCGAAGGAGAAGCGGCGCGAACATCTTGATTTGCCGGAGCTCGAGCATGCCTTCGCGCGTCATCTCCAGCGACGCGGTGAAGCCGCTTGCGAGCGCCGTCTTGCGGAGCTCGGGCCCGACCAGGAACTCGCTGAGAAGCTGATCGAGCGGCGCCCAGTCGCAGGACATGCCGAGCAGGCGTTCAAGCTCGTCCCGCGCCTCCTTGAGCGACCAAACCGTGCGCTGCCGTACCTGCCAGGTGCGAATAGCGGTGCGCTGACGCTGTTGCGAATAGGCCTTGAGCAGGTCGTAGACATTCGCCTCGTACGTACTCTTGCGCGTGATGCGAAGGGGCTCGGGCATTCCCCTGGCGAAGACATCGCGGCCGAGCCGCTTGCGCGTCATCAACTGGGACGCGACATCACGCATGGCGCCCAAACGCTTGAGACGGAAGGCCAGCAGCTGGGCAAGCTCCGCGCCGCTCGGCTCGCCTTCGGCGCTCGGTTCCGCCGGCAAGAGCAGCTTCGACTTCAGATAAGCAAGCCACGCCGCCATGACGAGATAGTCAGCGGCGATCTCAAGCCGGAGACGGCGCGCCTCGGAGATGAAATCCAAATATTGTTGGGCGAGCGCCAGTACGGAGATCCTGGCAAGGTCGACCTTCTGGGTACGCGCCATCGTCAGCAGCAGGTCGAGCGGCCCTTCGAAGCCCTCGACATCGACCACCAGGGTCTCGCCGGCGCCTGGCGCCTGACGATCCGCCTCCGCATCTTCCCAACCGAAGGCGCCCGCGCGCTCTTGCGGCTCGTCGGTCATGGGGTCCTCGGTCGCACTCATGGTCGTCCCGCCGCCATTGGCTTCACGCCACGCGTCCGCTCCCGCCTGCAACCTCGGTCACGAGCACGAGCGCCCGATCGGCGTCGAAGGCTTGCGGCTCCCCGATCTCGGCGCAGGCGCGGGCAAATCGCTCGGCGCTCTCGCCGGCAAGCAACGGAACGGCGCTGGCGACCTCGCGCATCTCGGCAAGGTCGCCGCTGCAATGGAGCGCCACGTCGCAGCCCGCTTCGATCACGGCGGCCGCGCGCCCCGCCATCGAGCCGCCGAGAGCCGCCATGCCGATATCGTCGCTCATCACCAAGCCCTTCAGTCCGATCAGATCACGAATCACTTCGCCCATTATAACGGGGGAGACGCTTGCGGGTCGCTGATCATCGAAGGCCGGCATGAGGACGTGGGCCGTCATAGCGAGCGGAGCATCGCAAAGCGCGATAAAAGGCCGGAAGTCGATCTCGTTCAGCTCCGCCGCGGAGGCATCGATCCTCGGCAGCGCCAGATGGCTGTCGGCCCTCGCGCGCCCATGACCCGGCACATGCTTGATCACCGGTAACACCCCGCCGGCAAGCGTCCCTTCGACCACGGCGAGCCCGAGGTCGCTCATGATGTGGGGGTCCGAGCTGAAGGCGCGATCGCCGATGATCTCGTGGGATCCCGGCTCCGGCACGTCGAGGACGGGCGTGCAATTGACAGTAATGCCCACCTCGTGAAGCTCAGCAGCGATCAGCCTCGCGCCGGCAAAGGCTGCCGCCTTCGCCCCGGCAGGATCGTGCCGGTAGAGCTCGCCATAGGCCCGCGCAGGAGGCATTTGGCGCCAGCGTGGCGGGCGCAGACGCTGCACGCGGCCACCCTCCTGATCGATGAGCACCAGCGCCTCATCGCTTTCGACCGCATCCCGAAATGCGGCGATGAGGGCGCGCAGCTGTGGAACGGACGCGCAGTTGCGGGCGAAGAGGATCAGGCCGCAAGGCCGCGCCTCGGCAAAGAAAACGCGCTCGTCGTCACTGAGAGAGGTGCCGGCGCAGCCAGAGAGGAAGGCTCTGAGGTCCACCACGCGGGGCTAACGACCACGCGGCCCACGGTCAAGCCGCGATTGAGCCGCCTACTGCGCCGCCATGACCAGGCAGTCTGGCATGCCTTGGGACTTGAGCTGAGTGCAGAGCTTGGAGGCTGTTGCCTTGTCGGTGATTGGTCCGATGCGCAGGCGGTACCAAACCCCCTTGGCGCCGAGATCGGCCTTCTGGACCATGGGCCGGTAGTTGGCGAGCAGCGTCGGATATTTCTGCTGCATGTCGGCGAAGGCAGCGAGCGCCTCGGTTTGGTTCTGCTTGGAGCCGATCTGCACCAAATATTGGCTGGAGCTCGCGGCTTGCGGCGCTTGGTCAGCGGCTGCCACCACAGGCTTCGGCTTCGGTTTTGGTGCCGGTATCGCGGCCACGGGCTGCGGGTCCGCCGCAATCGGGGCGGGCGGAGCTGCCGGCTGAGGCGCCGGGGCGGCAGGAGGCGGAGTGGGTG
>JBARKP010000065.1:0-1724 GCA_049801475.1 Methyloceanibacter sp. | reverse complement strand
ACACGCTCCAGTCCGGTGCTGATGATCTTCGAGGATGCACATTGGACCGACCCCACGAGCCTGGAACTGTTCGGCCGGGCGGTGGACCGGATCGCGACCCTTCGCGTGCTGCTGATCGTCACCTTCCGGCCGGAATTCGAGCCGCCGTGGATTGGACGGCCACAGGTGACCCCTCTCACCATCAATCGGCTGGCGCAACGCGATATCGATGTCATGATCGACCGCGTCGTCGGCAACAAGCTCATCTCGGCGAGCATCCGGCAGGACATCATCGAGCGCACCGACGGTATTCCGCTGTTCGTGGAGGAGATGACCAAGGCGGTGCTGGAGGCGGAGACCGAAGGCGAGGGCCGACGGACGGCCGCAGCGGTGCCGTCTCCAGCCCTGGCAGTGCCTGCAAGCTTGCACGCCTCGCTGATGGCGCGGCTCGACCGGCTCGGCCCCGCCAAGGAGGTGGCGCAGATCGGGGCGGCGATCGGGCGCGAGTTCTCCCATGCCCTACTGGCTGCCGTGATGCGCAAGCCAGAGGCGGAGCTGGGATCGGCGCTGGACCGTCTCATTCAAGCTGGTTTGCTGTTCCGGCAGGGCGTGCCGCCGCACGCGACCTACCTGTTCAAGCACGCCCTGGTGCAGGACGCGGCCTATGGCACGCTGCTGCGCGAGCCGCGACGCGCGCTTCATGCCCGCATCGCCGAAACCCTCGAAATCCAATTCGCCGAGATCGCCGAGAGCAAGCCGGAGCTGCTGGCGCGTCACTGCACCAAGGCCGGTCTGATCGAGAAGGCTGCGGTCCTATGGGGCAAAGCGGGACAGCGGTCGCTGGCGCGCTCGGCGCTGGTTGAAGCTGCCGAGCAACTCACCCGTGCGCTTGCCCAGATTGCGGCCTTGCCCGCCACGCCCGCGCTGCGTCGCGAGCAGATCAAGCTGCAGGTCGCGCTCATAACCCCACTCATCCATGTCAAAGGGTATGCGGCGCCGGAAACCAAGGCAGCTACGGAGCGGGCACGCCTGCTGATCGAGCAGGCTGAGGCGCTGGGAGAGCCTGTCGAAGACCCGCTATTGTTGTTCTCCGTCCTCTACGGCTTCTGGGTCGCGAACTACGTGGCGTTCAACGGCAATGCTACGCTTGAGCTTGCGGTGCAGTTCTTGGCGCTCGCCGAGAAGAAAGGTGCGACCGTTCCGCTCATGGTCGGGCATCGGCTTATGGGCACGTCCTTGATGAGTACGGGAGACATCGCACCGGGCCGAGCGCACTACGATCAAGCGCTCGCGCTTTATGATCCTGCCGAGCATCGTCCATTGGCGACGCGATTTGGCCAAGACGTCGGCGTGGCAATCTTGTGCTATCGGTCGCGAGACCTGTGGTTGCTCGGCTATCCCGAGGCCGCGCTGGCGGACGCTGAGCACGCACTCAAGGATGCGCGCGAGATCGGGCAAGCCGGCACTTTGATGTACGCGCTGGGCCACCTACCGTTGACCCATATCCTCATCGGAAATAACGCGACGGCGAACGCGCAAGCCAATCAGGTCGTCGCGCTGGCGGATGAAAAAGGCGCCTTGCTGTGGAAGTCGGAGGGAATGAGGAACCAAGGTTGCGTACTGGCCTTGACCGGCAAAGCCTCGGAGGCGGTGCAAATGATGACCTCCGGAATCACTGGATTTCGGTCAACGGGAGCAACAGTGTGGGATCCGTTTTATCTGTCATATTTGGCGAGAGCCCATGC
>JBARKP010000064.1:0-16366 GCA_049801475.1 Methyloceanibacter sp. | reverse complement strand
CGCCACGGCGGGCGGCGGCACGGGCGCGGCATCGGCCGGCAAGCCCGCTGTCGGATTGGCGCCCGGCATCGTCGGCATGGCAAGGTCCTCTTGCCGCGGCACGATATGTTCCGCCTCGGGCTGATCTCCGTTCTGAAGCCGCTCGTAGATCAGCTTGTTCTTGTGTGCGAAATCCTTGCCGCCAGCTTGCTGCGGCGGCTCCTTGACGGGCCGGCTGTCGGCCTGAACCAGCGGGGGTTGAGCACCACCGCCCATGGCTCCACCGCTCTGCTTATAGGCAAAGGCGAGAGCGCCACCCAAGGCGACGGCGCCAAGCAAAGCGCTACCAACCATGAAAATGCTGCGTCCCCGCATCCCCGCCTTGCGCGCCGGCAGAACCTGAGCGCCATCCTCGCCGGGGGTAGGCTGGCCTTCATCGAGGAAATCGGCATCGACTTGCTCGTCCTCATAGATGCCTTGTGTGCTCCGGCGGGCGTGCTCGGTCGGGCCGAGCGGGATTTGCGGAGGCTGGTCGTAGACGGCGTCGAAGGCTTGCAGCGCCTGATGCGGAGGGACTGATCGGCCCTGCCCGGCGTAACCGTCTTCTTGCGAGGCATGGGCTACATATTCGTGCACGGCCTGCTCCGCGAGAGGATCGTGGTCTGGCTCGGTGCTATAGGTGTCAGCCCGAGATTCGAGGTGTAGAGGTTCATGCTCGGCATACGGCTCGCCGTAGGGAGCTTTGGCGGAAAAGTCTGATTCCGGGAGTTTCTCGTCAGCGAAACTTGCGTCCGGGAAGCTTGCGTCGGGGAAGCTGGCATCGGCGAAACTTGCGTCGGAAAAACCTGCGCCCGCGAAGCCTTGGTCGGCAGACCCAGCGCCACGAGTGGTTGGCTCGGCAAAGATCCGCTCGGGGAAACCCGAGTCCTGATACGTACGAGTCGGGTTGGCTTGGGATTGATAGGCCTGGGTCGGTTGGCCTCGGCTTGAGCTGGGCTGGGCCGGATTGGCCTGGCTCGGTTGCGTCTGGGCCGGATAGCTCTGCGATGAATAGGTCGAGCTCGGCTGGGGCTGCGGCTGGGAGGGATAACTCTGGGGCGGATAGGTCGGGTTCGGCTGGGCCTGCGGCCTCGGCTGTGGCTGAGAATAGCTCTGCGTCGGAGAGACCGGGTTTGGATAGGCTGGAGTCGAATAGTCCTGCGTTAGGCCTCGGTCGTTGGTTGGGCTTCGATAGGCCTGAGTAGCGCCATGGGAAAAGGCGGATACCCCCGGGGGGTCGGTGTCCGGGCGGGTTCGCTCCCCGCCCTGTCTGGCGAAGACGCCGTAGTCTGGTTGCGGCGGCTCTGGCAGGTGCTGCTCGCGCGGATCCGGAGCCCGCGTGACGGGTGTATAGGCGGGAACCTGCGCAAAGACCGGCCCACGGCCGGTTCCGAAAATCGAGCGCTGTCCCATCATGGGCTGGCCCGGTCTACCTGTTCCCGAGTTCATGAGGCGTCCCTCGCTCTGATGAGCACTGCGTGCGTTCATGCCCCAGGACTGATCGTCCGGAGCGCTCCCGTTTCTCGGCCGATTGGCGAAATCCGACTCAAACTCAAGCATCGGAGCGGCGTTGCCGCCGTATCCTTCATCGTGCACGGACATGGTACTTTCCCTCGAACCACCCCCCCGCGCCCCAAGTTATGCATGGTCAATGCATCTCATGCAGTGCGCGGACGCCGAGAATGCCCAAACCCGACGCCAAGACTTGCTGCGTGGCAGCCACCAACGCCATACGAGCGCGAGTTAACTCTCGATCTGTTTCGTAAATAAATCGTAATTGTGGCGAGTCTTTGCCTCTATTCCACAGGCCGTGGAACTCCCCTGCAAGATCATAGAGGTAAAAGCCGATGCGGTGTGGTTCATGTGCTTCGGCCGATCCTTCGACAATACGAGGGAACTGGGCGATCTTGCGGATCAACGCCATTTCGGCTTCGTCGCTGAGCCGATCCAAATCGCTGCGCGCCAAGGCACCACCCCCAAGGTCTAGATCGGGGAAACAGTCGCGCACGTTACGCAACACGGAACTCGCCCGGGCATGGGCGTACTGGACATAGAAGACCGGGTTGTCGCGCGACTGCTCGGTGACCTTGACGAAATCGAAGTCGAGCGGCGCGTCGTTCTTCCGGTAAAGCATCATGAAGCGAACCGGGCCTGGGCCCACCTCGTCCACGACGTCCCGGAGCGTGACGAACGTTCCGGCACGCTTGGACATCTTGACAGGCTCTCCGCCACGAAACAAGCGCACAAGTTGACATAGCTTGACGTCGAGCGCGCCATCATTGTTGGTGAGCGCGGCGACGGCGGCCTGCATGCGCCGGACGTGGCCGCTATGGTCGGCGCCCCAAACGTCGATCATGGAGTTAAAGCCGCGTCTGAACTTGTCGCGGTGATAGGCCATATCGCTTGCGAAATAGGTGTAGCTGCCATCCGACTTGACGAGGGTGCGGTCCATGTCGTCGCCGAAGGCCGTGGAGCGGAACAGGATCTGCTCGCGGTCCTCCCAGTCCTCATCCGCCTTGCCCTTGGGCGGCGGCAGACGACCCATATAGATGAGGCCCTTGGACTTGAGGTCCTCGATCGTCTCGGCCACCTGATCGCGAGGCCCCTCGATCAGCGACCGCTCCGAAAAGAAAACATCGTGGCGGATGCCGAGCTCGCCGAGGTCTTGCTCGATCATGGCGAGCATAGTCCGGAGCGCCTCGGCGCGCACGATCGGAAGCCATTCGCGCTCGGGCAGCGCCAGCAGCTGCTTCCCGTGCTGGTCCACAAGCGCGCCTCCCACGGGCTTCAAATAGTCTCCGGGATAGAGGCCTTCCGGGATCTCGCCGATCGCCGCGCCAAGTGCCTCGCGGTAGCGGAGATAGGCCGAGCGCGCCAGCGCATCGACCTGGGCGCCCGCGTCGTTGACGTAATATTCGCGGGTGACGGCGAACCCGGTGAAGGCGAGCACATTGGCAAGCGCGTCGCCGAAGACGGCGCCGCGGCAATGGCCGACATGCATCGGCCCCGTGGGGTTGGCCGAGACATATTCGACGTTCACCAACTGGCCATGACCGATGGCGCTACGCCCATAGGTCTCGCCCTCTTCGAGCACCATGCGGAGCAAGCTCGGCCAGAAGCTCCGGGCGAGCGTCAAATTGATAAAGCCTGGCCCGGCGATTTCCGCCCGCTCGATATTGGGATCGGAGGCAAGGAGTGGAATGATGCGCTCGGCGAGCGCCCGCGGAGCCATTCGTGCGGGTTTTGCCAGCACCATAGCCGCATTGGTGGCGAGATCGCCATGGGAAGCCTCTTTCGGAGGATCGAGCGTCACCCCCTCGATGCTCGCCTCGGCAGGCACGACACCGTCGTGCTTCAGCTGCTGGACCGCAGCCAAGACGTGTCCGTGGAATCCTGCAAAAACGTCCATGACTGCTCCCGGGGAAAGCGTCCGGCGCGACTAACGTAAATCCGGAGTCGCGTCAAACAGGCGGCGGTGCTCGGCCAGAGCATAGCGGTCTGTCATGCCGGCGATGAAGTCGCAAACGTGGCGCACGTACGTCTCGGCCGGCCTTTCGCGCGCCTGCTCGCGCCACTCGGGCGGCAAGGCGTCAACGCGGGCGTGGTAAAGGCCGAACAGATCGGTCACCACGCTTTCGGCGTCGGTCATGATGCGCGCGATCCGGGGATGCCGATAGACACGCGCGAACAAAAAGGCGCGCAAGGCCGCGAGCTCGCCCTGCATGGCCTCGGAAAAGGCGGCGATCGCGTAGCCGGCATGCCTCACCTCGTCGGCGCTCGTGGGCGCCAGTTTTCGCAATCGCGTCTCAGTCTCGGCGACCGCATCGTCGATCATCGCGGTGATGAGGCGCCGGTTCGCTTCGTAAAGACGGCGCGGGCCGTCGAGATTCGGATGCGCCGACCTGACATTGGCCAGAGCTCGACCGGCCAGCGGCACTTCGGCGAGCTCGGCGAACGTGAAGAGGCCGGCTCGATACCCGTCTTCGACATCGTGGTTGTTGTACGCGATGTCGTCGGCAAGGGCTGCCAATTGCGCTTCGATGGAAGCGTAGGTCGCAAGCTCAAGATCCTGCTTGGAACAATAGGCGATCACCGCTTCTGGAACGGATCGCGCGCCTGTACCAACCGCTTCGCCGCCAAGCAGCGGGCCGTTGTGCTTGACGAGGCCTTCCAGCGTCTCCCAGGTGAGGTTGAGACCGTCGAAGCGGGCATATTTCCGCTCGAGCTCGGTCACCACGCGCAAGGACTGGGCGTTGTGATCGAAGCCGCCTGCGTCCGCCATGGCGGTATCAAGCGCACGCTCCCCCGCATGGCCAAAGGGCGGGTGCCCGAGATCGTGGGCAAGCGCCAAAGCCTCGGTCAGATCCTCGTCGACGCGCAGCGTCCGCGCCATGGAGCGGGCGATCTGGGCAACCTCGAGGCTGTGGGTGAGCCGGGTGCGGTAGTGATCGCCCTCGTGATAGATGAAGACCTGGGTCTTGTGGGTGAGCCGGCGGAAGGCGGTCGAATGCAGGATGCGGTCGCGGTCGCGCTGGTACAGCGTGCGGGTGGGGCTCGGCGCCTCGGGCGCGAGGCGCCCCCGGCTCCTGCGCTCGTCCACGGCGTAAGGCGCTAAGCCGCCCGCGCCTGGCCGCGAGCGTCCGGTCATGGCCTTTGCGGCGTAACTCCGTTCCCGTTTGCGGCTATGGTCGATTGACAAGCCCTGCCGCCATCCTATCTTTCAGTCAAGCCGTGCTCACGCGCTGCCTCATCCCGAGCCAGCCTGCTCATGGGTAGCTAAACGTAAGATGAGCGAACCGTCCATCACCTTGAGCGAACGCGCCGCCCGCCGGATCGTGGAGATCTTGCGGGCCGAGGATGCGGCGCTGATGCGCGTCAGCGTCGAAGGCGGGGGCTGCTCGGGTTTCCAATACCGCTTCGACCTCGTACAGGACACGGCACCGGACGATTTTCTGGTCGAGCGCGACGGCGCCCGCGTCGTGGTCGATCCCGTTTCGCTCGGCTTCGTGCAAGGAGCCGAGATCGATTTCGTCGACGATCTGATCGGCGCATCCTTCAAGATCAAGAATCCAAACGTCACCGCGTCTTGCGGCTGCGGCACGAGCTTTTCGGTCTAGGGGCAAGCGGCCGAGCGCGGCACTGCCTCAGACGATCGGGGCTCGATTCCGTCCGCCGGCATGCTATCGAGGGTCGCCGCTCCCGCGGCCGAGCACGAACCCTGTCAGCCCATGAAAATCGCCGCCTGGAACGTCAACGGCATCAAGGCACGCGTCGATAGCGCCAAGACCTGGCTCGCCTCAGCGGCTCCCGATATCGCCTGCTTCCAGGAGATCAAATGCGTCGACGAGGCCTTCCCTACCCAAGAGTTCGAGGACATGGGCTATAACGTCGCCGTTCATGGCCAGAAGGGTTTCAACGGCGTGGCGCTCCTCTCCAAGCTGTCCTTCGACGAGGTAGCGCCGAGGCTTGCCGGCGATCCTGACGACGTGCAGGCCCGCTATCTTGAGGCCGTCGTCTCGGTGCCCTTCGGCGTGCTCCGGGTCGTCAATATCTATCTGCCGAACGGCAATCCGGTCGGAACGGAAAAATTCGCCTATAAGCTTGCTTGGATGACGAGACTCCGAGAGCGGGTGAAGGCGCTTCTGCTGCTTGAGGAGCCGATGATCGTCGCCGGCGATTTCAACGTCATCCCCACGCCCGACGATGTTTATGCCCCCGCGGCCTGGATGGACGATGCCCTGTTCCGGCCCGAGACCCGCGCCCATTTCCAGGCACTGCTCAATCTCGGCCTGACCGACGCATACCGCGCCTGCCATGACGAGGCGCACCGCTACACCTTCTGGGACTATCAGGCCGGCGCGTGGCAGAAGAACCACGGCTTGCGCATCGACCACATGCTCCTGTCGCCACAGGCCGCGGACCGGCTGGTGAGGTGCGAGATCGATCCCGCGCCCCGCGGTTGGGAGAAGCCCTCCGACCACGTACCGGTGTGGCTCGAGCTCAATCCCTAAGGCTTGAGCGCCGCAGGATCAGAACCCGTTTCCCCGAAGCCGACCGGCACGCCGATCGGAGCCGGCGGATGGGCGCTCGCCCCGGCGTCGCCCGAAACCACGGTCTCGGCTGCGGCAGAGGAGGCCGGAGCAGATTTGGGCGCCGCTCCGCCAGACGCCGGAACGAGAAGCGTATCGGGCACTCCAGTCTTGGCCGTCGCAGGGATCACGGCGGGACCGCCCAACTCGGGCATCAGGCCTTGTGCTTCTTTGAGCATCGCCGCATCGGACGCGCCCTGCACCTCGCGGTAGAGATCCTCGATCCACTTCGGCTCCTTGCCGCCTGCCTTCGCGTTGGCATGGGCAAGCATGATGAGAGCGAACCCCCTTGCGGGTCTCTGGCGGACCTCATCGCCACCACGCCATAGAAGCTCGCCGAGCGTCGCCTGCGCCGCGGCATGCTGCTTCTTGGCGGCCGTCGCCAGCCAATTGACGGCAAGGCCCATATTCTTGTCGACGCCGGTGCCGTCGAGATAGAGACGCGCCAGTGCGTATTGGGCGTCCGAATCGCCAAAATAGCTTGCCGCATGACGGAACAGATCCGCGGCTCGAGCCGGATCCTGCCGCACTCCCGTGGTCTCGACGCCTTGCAGATAGTATTGGCCAAGCGCGACAAAGGCCTCCGCGACGTATTTGGCAACGGGGCTTGAGGGCGAGATGTCCGCACGCTGATTGGCGATCTGCCGATAGAAGAAAAAGGCCTTGGCCTCGTCCTTGCGAACACCGTTGCCGGCTGCGTACACCCGGGCGAGCTTGAGCTGGGCACCGAGAACCCCGCGCTCGGCAGCGTATTCAAGCGCGGAAAGCGCCAGCTCGGTCTCACCCGACTTGATGGCGGTCATGCCCTGGCGGTAGGCGTCGGTCGCAGAGGCGAAGGGCGGCGCGTCGTCGGCGCCAACCGCCAGGGAAATCAGGATCATCAGCGTCGCCAGAACGGCGACCGCCCCGCCGTTACACGTCCGCATAGCACGCCACTTCCACGCCGCCGCCGGGATGGGTCACGGCGCCCGTTCGGGCCGGCCCAACCTCATTGGCATATTTCCACAGATACCCACTCCGGAAGGACCTTGCCGGGGCCTTCCACTCCTTCGCCCGCTTGTCGAGCTCGGCTTGTGTCAGCTCGACGTCGAGGGTACCCTTCTCGGCATCGAGCACGACCATGTCGCCGTCGCGGATCAGCGCGATCGGACCTCCGACGGCGGCCTCGGGGCCGACATGGCCCACGCAGAACCCGCGCGTGGCGCCGGAGAAACGCCCATCGGTAATGAGGGCAAGCTTGTCGCCCATGCCCTGGCCATAAAGGGCCGCCGTGGTCGACAGCATCTCGCGCATGCCGGGGCCCCCTTTTGGGCCCTCATAGCGGATGACGATCACGTCGCCTTCCTTGTAGCGCCTGGCGCTCACCGCGGCGAAGGCATCCTCCTCGCAATCGAAGCACCGCGCGGGCCCACGGAATTTCAGCCCCTTCATGCCGGCGACCTTGACAATGGCGCCATCGGGGGCAAGCGAGCCGCGCAAGCCCACGACGCCTCCCGTGGGCGACAGCGGATCGTTGGCCGGACGCACGACGTCCTGGTCCGGGTTCCAGGCCACCTTGGCGAGATTTTCCGCCATGGTCCGCCCGGTCACGGTCATGCAATCGCCGTGCATGTAGCCATGATCGAGCAGCGTCTTCATCAAGAGCGGTACGCCGCCGGCCTCGAACATGTCCTTGGCGACATAGCGGCCGCTCGGCTTCAAATCGGCGATATAGGGGGTGCGCTTCAGCACCTCGGCAACCGCGAACAGGTCGAAGTCGATGCCGCATTCATGGGCGATGGCCGGGAGATGCAGTGCCGCGTTGGTGGAGCCTCCGGAGGCGGCTACCACTGCCGCCGCATTCTCCAGCGCTTTCCGGGTGACGATGTCGCGCGGGCGAATGTTGCGCGCGATCAGGTCCATCACCTTCTCGCCCGCGGCCATGCAGAAGCGGTCCCTGATCTCGTAGGGCGCGGGCGCGCCCGAGGAATAGGGGAGCGCAAGTCCGATGGCTTCGGACACGGTGGCCATGGTGTTGGCGGTGAACTGGGCGCCACAGGCGCCCGCCGAGGGGCAGGCGACATGCTCGAGCTCGTCCAGATCGTCGGCGGACATCTTGCCGACCGAATATTGACCGACCGCCTCGAACAGATCCTGCACCGTCACGGGACGGCCTTTGAAGGAGCCGGGCAAAATCGTGCCGCCATAGATGAATATGGAAGGCACGTTCAGCCGGCTCATGGCCATCATCATGCCGGGCAACGACTTGTCGCAGCCGGCCACGCCGACCAGCGCGTCATAGCAATGGCCCCGCATGGTGAGCTCGACGGAATCGGCGATCACCTCGCGGGACGGCAGCGAGGACTTCATGCCCTCGTGCCCCATGGCGATGCCGTCGGTCACGGTGATGGTGCAGAACTCGCGCGGCGTGCCGCCCGCGGCGCCAACACCCTGCTTCACTGCTTTCGCCTGGCGCATCAGCGAGATGTTGCACGGGGCCGCCTCGTTCCAGCAGGTGGCGACGCCGACCAGGGGCTGATGGATCTGCTCACGCGACAGCCCCATGGCGTAATAATAGGAGCGATGGGGCGCGCGGGCAGGACCCTCGGTGACGTGCCGGCTCGGCAAACGCGATTTATCGAAGGTCTTGGCGTCCATTTCCAAAAGCCCTGATGAGTGTGCAAGAGAAGCCGGTCGGGTCCCCACCACCGCTACTCAGTGGTACCGGCCTCGCTCCCGGCCCCCCGCGAGCCCGGGAACGTCCTTCGCCCATGCTCCTCGAACAAAGCCCGATGTCTCAAAGTTTTATGGCGCAAACGGGGCGAAAATGACGCAGTCTGTGTTATTTGAGATACAGTTTTGAAGATTCCATTCCGACTTCCGCCAGATCGCGAAATGCGGGGGGCGGATTAAAGCGTGGCTTCAAGCCGTTTCAAGGCCTGTTCGAGCCTTGCCGCGGTCGCCTCGGCATCGGCTTTCCGCTCTCGTTGCTCCTCGACCACATGCTCGGGCGCGCGCGCCACGAACTTCTCGTTGGAGAGCTTGGCGTCGAGCTGCCTGATTTCGGAGCCCATCTTGTCGATCTGGCGCTTGAGCCGCTTCGATTCGGCCGTGACGTCGATGACGCCCGAAAGCGGCAGCGCCAACGTCGCCTCGTCGAGAACGACCTGAACGGCGCCTTTCGGCGTCTTGCCGAAGCTCAAGCTCTTGATGCGGGCGAGCCGCAGAAGCGTTTCCTCGTGGCGCTTCGCCCGCGCCGTCGTCTCCTCACTCGCGCCGGAGACGACGAGGGGCACGCGCGCGCCGGCCGGCACGTTCATCTCGGAGCGGACCGACCGCACCTCGGAGATCAGCTTGATCAGCCAGCCGATCTCGGCGTCGGCCTCGGCGTTCGCGAGCCCAAGATGCTGCGGCCAGGGCGCCAGGATCAAGAGGCTCTCCCTGCCCTCTCCTTCCGGCGCGAGCTTCGCCCAAAGTTCCTCGGTAACGAAGGGCATGAAGGGGTGCAGGAGCGCAAGCGCGCGGTCGAACGCCCAGGCGGTCGTGGCGCGCGTCTCGGCGGCCGCCTCATCGTTGCCGGCCAAGATCGGCTTGACCAGCTCGAGATACCAGTCGCAGAACAAGTGCCAGACGAAATAGTAGATGGCGGCGGCCGCCTCGTTGAAGCGGAACGTTTCGAGCGCCTCGGTGATGCTCGCCGCCGCGCGCTCGGTCTCGCCAGCGATCCAACGGTTCACGGCTTCCTTGGCGGAGGCTGGGTCGAAACCCGGGCGCGGCACGCATCCATTCATCTCGGCGAAGCGCGCAGCGTTCCAGAGCTTGGTCGCGAAATTGCGATAGCCTTCGACGCGGGAGGTCGCGAGCTTGATGTCGCGCCCTTGCGCGGCCATGGCGGCAAGGGTGAAGCGCAGCGCGTCGGCGCCGTACGTCTCGATCAGCTCCAGCGGGTCGACGACGTTGCCTTTCGACTTCGACATCTTCTGCCCCTTCTCGTCGCGGACCAGGGCGTGGATGTAGACCTCGCGAAAGGGCGCCTCCTCCATGAAGTGGAGGCCCATCATCATCATGCGTGCGACCCAGAAGAAGATAATGTCGAAACCGGTGACGAGCACGTCGGTCGGATAGTAGCGGGCAAGCTCGGGCGTATGATCGGGCCAGCCGAGGGTGGAGAACGGCCACAGCGCCGAGGAGAACCAAGTGTCGAGCACATCCTCGTCGCGTCTAAGCTCGGCGCTCTTGCCGTAATGCTCCCTGGCCAGGGACTTCGCTCCGGCCTCGTCCTCGGCGACGAAGATCGCGTCATCGGGCCCATACCAGGCGGGGATCTGGTGACCCCACCAGAGCTGACGCGAGATGCACCAGGGCTGGATGGTCTCCATCCAATGGAAGTAGGTCGACTCCCACTGCTTCGGCACGAACACGGTGCGGCCGCGCTTGACTGCATCGATGGCTGGCTTCGCCAATTCCCTGGTGTTCACATACCACTGGTCTGTAAGGAAGGGCTCGATGACGACGCCTGAGCGGTCGCCGTGCGGCACGGCGTGCGTATAGGGCTCGATCTTCTCGATGAGGCCCTTGGCCTCCATCTCCACGACGATCTCCTTGCGCGCGGCGAAGCGGTCAAGCCCATTCAATTCCTGAATCATTGCCGCAAGTTCCGGACTCGCATCGACACCTTGGATGAACTCCGGATTGGGGTCGAGCAGAAGCTTGGCTTCCGGGTCGAGCACGTTGATCATCGGCAGCCCGTGGCGCTTGCCGACCTCGAAATCGTTGAAGTCGTGCGCGGGCGTGATCTTCACCGCGCCCGAGCCTTTCTCGGGGTCTGAATATTCATCTGCGACGATCGGGATGCGCCGACGGACCAGCGGCAAGATGACATTCCTGCCCACGAGAGGCTTGTAGCGCGCATCGTCGGGATTCACGGCGACGGCGGTGTCGCCGAGCATGGTTTCGGGGCGCGCGGTGGCGACCACAATGAAGGTCGATGGATCGTTGGGATCGAAGGCCCTGCCCTCGAGCGGATAGCGCAGATGCCAGAGATGGCCCTTCACCTCGACCTGATCGACCTCGAGGTCGGAGATGGCGGTGAGCAGCTTAGGGTCCCAGTTGACAAGGCGCTTGTCCTTGTAGATCAGGCCAGCGCGATAGAGCTCGACGAACACCTTGCGTACGGCGCGGGAGAGCCCCTCGTCCATGGTGAAGCGCTCGCGCTCCCAGTCGCAGGAGCAGCCGAGGCGCTTCAGCTGCTCGACAATGGTGCCGCCGGATTCTTCTTTCCACTGCCACACACGGCGCACGAACTCTTCGCGGCCGAGCGCGCGGCGGGCCAGCTCGTGGCGCTCCAGCAACTGGCGCTCGACCACCATCTGGGTGGCGATGCCGGCATGATCGGTGCCGGGCTGCCACAGCACGTCACGCCCGCGCATGCGCTCGAAGCGAACGAGCACGTCTTGCAGCGTATTGTTCAGCGCGTGACCCATATGCAGCGAGCCCGTCACGTTCGGTGGCGGGATGACGATGGCGAAGGGCCGGCCGCCGATCCGGTCGGTGCGCCCAGCGGCGAAGGCGCGGGCCTCCTCCCAGTTGCGGTAGGTCAGGCCCTCGATCAAGGCGGGCTGATAAATCTTGTCGAGCATCGGCGCGTGGCTCGCGAGAAGGAAGGCGGCCCCGCGTCCTACGATTTAGGCTTCCGCGCTGTCAACAAGGAGGGATCGCGAAAAGCGCCAAGGGCGGCGCCAGCTAGAGAGGGACGGAGCTGCCTAGCTGCCGCGCCGCGTGTCCTCGGAGTTTTCCAGCTCCTCGCGCAAGGCGGCGGTGAGCACGCGCTGCATGTTGTCATCGAGCCACTGCCGCAGCAGCGGGCGAAGCATCTCTTTGACGCTGTCCTCGAGGGTCTTGGCAGACGTTGCCGCGAACTCGTGATGTTTGTGAACCGATCCGCCGTTCACCCGCGGCGGGCTCGGCTGAAACTGCGGCATGCTCCCGCTCTGGCCCCAGGAAAGCTCCTCGCTGCGCCAGGGCGCAGCAGCGGCTTCTGGCTCGGGCGTGCTTTCGCTCTTCGGCCATGACGGGCTTTCAGCCGACCACGCCGCGGGGCCCGGCTCGGGCTCCGGCTCGCTCAGGGCGAGCGGCTCTTCCAGAGCGAGGGGTTCCTCCTCCAACACCACAAGCGTCGCCTCCGGTTCGAAGCTCGACGGCTCGGCGATCGGCTCCGCCTGAGGCGCCGCTTGTGCCGTTTCGGTCAGCCCGTAGTCGGACTGCGCTTCTCGCGCGAATGCCGACAGGTCGCCTGCCTTCAACGCGGCGATGGCCCTTTCGAGCGCCGAGGTCGGGTCTTCGCTTTGGGCTTTGGTGTCACTGACCCGCACCGCCTCGCTCGCAAACACCTCGGCAATCTCCTGAGGAGCCTCGGCAACCTCCTGAGGAGCCTCGGCAACCTCCTGAGGAGCCTCGGCAATCTCCTGAGGGGCCTCAGCAATCTCCTGAGGGGCCTCAGCAATGTCCTGGTAGGCAGGCGGGAAGGCCGCAGCAAAATTGGGCGGCGTCCGTGCCTCGGTGTAGACCTCAGTCTGAAGGACTAGGTCCTCCGTGACAATGAGCTCTTCCGCCGCCGTCGCCACGAAGCCGATCGGCTCGCCCGCGGCTTCGGACGCCGCGCCGCCGGGATCGGTCAAATCGAGAATGTCGTCGTCGTCGTCGGCTGGCGCGCTCCCGCCGCTCAGCACGCGTGCAATGTCGTCGATGATTTGAGTGTCGGCAACTTCTTCGTCCGCATCTTCCGGCTTGAACTGCCCGGAATATTCCGCGTTCGTTGCACTCTGCCGTGCCAAATTATTCGCTTCGTCGTCAGAGATGATCCGACGAATGGAGGCCAAAATCTCCTCCATCGTCGGTTCGGGAGCCCGTTCCGTGCTGCTCATAACTGGAATCCCTTACCGCCATTGCCCCGCTGCACCCCGCGGTCATCACTTGGGTGGCCTCAAGCCCCAGCAGCCTAACACACGGTTAACGTACAAGTCTCGGACTGGTTCAGGGACGGCTTCATGATTGTAACCTTAACCGGCACATTTGATCATTCGTCCGGGGCCGGCGGAGGTGGCGGTCTTAGGCCAAACCATTTGTTTTTGACGATATCATAATGCTCAAGCGGATCATAATAAGGCACTGAAAGTCCAAGACTTTGGGCGTCGAGCCGGCCAACTGAAGAAAAAAGCGAATATTCGGCGACGGCGCGATCGCGCTTTGCCGTCACCAGCTGGATCTGCGAGCCCAGATATTCGAGCTGGGCGTTCAGGACATCGAGCGTGGTGCGCTGACCGACCTTCTCCTCCTCGCGGACACCCTCGAGGGCAATCCCGTTGGCTTCGAGGGAGGATTGCGCCGACTGGATCTCTGAGGCGGTCGCTTGGAGCTGGGCCCAATTCGAAGCCACCTCAGCGTGGATCCTGAGCCGCGCATCCTCAACCTCTTTCTTGAGCTGATT
Organism: Methyloceanibacter sp.; assembly: GCA_049801475.1. GTDB lineage: Bacteria > Pseudomonadota > Alphaproteobacteria > Rhizobiales > Methyloligellaceae > Methyloceanibacter. The sequence continues at coordinate 2,794 of JBARKP010000064.1, read as the reverse complement.
GTTGGTCTCCTTCGCCTGGCGGACACGTGCGGCAACCCCGCCGCCCTGATAGAGCGGGATGTTCACCCTCCCCATCACCGTCGTGGTCTCCTGCTCCTTTAGGATTGTGCTCAGGTCAGAGCGCTGCGAATATTCGGCGTTGAGCGTGACCTGGGGCAGAAGCTCGCCCATGATCTCGTTCACGTTATAGAGCGACGCCTCTTCCTGATAGACGGCGTTGAGGATGACGGGGTTCTCACCGTCGCCAAGCGTCATGGCGTCATTCAGCGTGGTCGGCAGCAGGTGAACGATGGTGGGCGGATGGACGAGATTTGACGGTGGATGCCCGATCACCTGCTCATAGGTGGCGCGGCTGGTCTTGAAGTTGGCCTGCGCTGCGTAGAGCTGGGTGATGGCATCGGACCGGCGGGCTTCGGCCTGGGCTACGTCGGTGCGCGTCACCTCACCGACATTGAAGCGATCCTTGGTTTGTCTGAGTTGCTCGGTCAGGACATCGACATTGGTCTGGCGCAAGCTGACCACCGCCTGGTCGCGCACGACATCGACATAGGCGGTGATGGCGTTGAGGAGCGTGGTCTCCTCCACGGCGCGCAGAGACTCGCGTCCAGCCTGCACCGTGGATTTCGCCTGACGGATGGCGTTGAGATTCTGAAAGCCCTCAAAAATGGGCTGGGTGAGTTGCACGGCATAGCCCCGGGGATGCGTGACGCCTAAGCCGAAGAAACTGCCTTGGGAACTGGCCTGCTCGGCGAGGAAGGAGCAGAAGGCTGGCTCAGTCGACTGCTGGCCGGTGGTACACGTTGGCAGAGGGCTTGTTGTGGCAATGTTACCGTCGGTGCTCTGGAAGCCGGCGTCGCCGGCCGCGCTGATGTTCGGCCGCAATCCAGATATGGCGACGGCAACTTGCTCGTCGGTGGCCCGCAGCCTCGCGCGCTCAGAATTCAGCACCGGGTTGATGAGATAGGCGTTCGACAATGCCTCTTGCAGCGTCTCAGCCGCGACGGGTCGCGCGCAGAAAATGGCTCCGATGGCAAGGCAAGCAATAACAGCCGCCCCGCCACGCAGCCACGAGCTTTCCGCGCAGGACATGTCATGCCTGCTCAGGACGCCAATCACCTTTTGCAGCCTCCGCAGCTAGTGACGCCCCGCCCCCCGACTGCGGACACAACCATAGAGCACCATAGGCGTGGAGGGATAGTCGTTGAAGGCGCGTCGGCCCGATTCTCGCAAAAAACTCAAAGCACTGTGGGATCGGAGCAACAGTGCGACGCGCGCCGCGGACGACTAGAAGATGAAGCACGGGGCGGGCGAAAAGCCCGGGAGAGGCTTGGCATTGGCGTCGAAGTAAGGCATGCCGCTTGCCTCTCCTTTCACCGTGACGAAACGACAGGCTTTGCCTTGGCGGGCCCTTCCCTCGCGGTCATGGGCGACAATCGCCACGAGCCGGCCGTTTTCCTTCAGCTGCGCGAGCAGCGTCTTAGGCACCTCCGGCACGCTGCCATTCAGCAGGATCACGTCGTAAGGGGCACCCGTGGGAGCCCCGAGCGCGAGCTCGCCCTCGACAACGCTCGCATTGGTTATGCTGAGCTCGCCCAAGCTCTCGCTCGCGGCCGCGGCTAGCTCGGGCTCAGCCTCGACGCCTGTGACGGAACGGGCAAGACGCGCGAGCACCGCCGTCGAATAACCGGTGGTGCAGCCGATATCGAGCACGGCATCGTTGGCCTCAACCGCGGCGAGCTGGATCAACCGAGCCAAGATCACGGGCGCAAGCAGGAAGCGCGCCGGTGCACCATCAATCGAAGGCCAGACCTCCAGACCTGCATCCATATAGGCGAGCGGCTGCTTCGATGGCGGCACGAAACGTTCCCGGGGCAGCGTCGCAAAAGCCGCCAACAGGCGCCGATCGGTGACCTGGCTTGGGCGCAGTTGCGATTCCACCATGGTCTGCCGTGCACGCTCGAAATGGGTCATACCGCTCCCTCTGTCATGCGCGGAGAGACTTGGCAAAGGGAGTCTCCATCTTCTACGGCCTTAACTACTTTTTCTACGGCCTTAACTACTTTCTGCCCGTCTGCCGGCCGCCCGCCACGCGTCGGTAGACTTCGACCGTTACTAAGGGGGGATTCAAGCCATATTGACGCGCAGGGCAATCGGCACCTAGTTAGCGGGTCTCGGGCGGGTTGTACTAGATTGGCCACGTGGCGGAGTGGTGACGCAGCGGACTGCAAATCCGTACACCCCGGTTCGATTCCGGGCGTGGCCTCCAAATCCCCCGACTCCCCCATTCATCCCACCTTCGTTTCCCGCGCGTCCTCAGGCGACGAGCCGGTCCCCCTCTCCGCTTTGCGATCGCGATGCCACCAGACGGCGAGCTTGCGGCGCCATCGCCGCACGACAGGAATATCTACCGAAAGGACGAGCAGGCCGAGTGGGATCATCCAGAACCCGACCACGGGCAGGAAGCCGACCAGCCCCCCCGCCACCAGGAGGATGCCGAGACCAAGCCGCAGCGGCTTTGACTGCGGCAGGTGGAAGTGACGATTGGCGAAGCGGATCTTGTTGGGCATGGTGGATCTTTGGGGGGGTTCGCCACCACATAGGCATGGATGGGGAGTGCCGCAACCGGCGATTTAGCTTCAGGCGCCCTGCAAAGCTCTGGCAAGGCATGCTTGCATTTGCTAAGACCCGTCGAGCCGCGCCTCGATAGCGCGCTCTACTCCCCGGTAGCTCAGCAGGTAGAGCAAGCGGCTGTTAACCGCTGGGTCGCTGGTTCGAATCCGGCCCGGGGAGCCAA
>JBARKP010000063.1:0-2831 GCA_049801475.1 Methyloceanibacter sp. | reverse complement strand
ACCGTAGTGGTCGGCCAGATCTAACTGACCCTTCTTCAGCACGTTGACGCTGAACGCGCGACCCTCCTTCAGCAGCCCATAGGAGGAATGGTGCGGATTGATGCTCAAGGCCAGCAGCAAGGGATCGCGGGCATGCGCGCTTCGAGAGTCCGCGCACGGTGCGTGTAAATGACGAGTTGCTCGAAGCGGAGCGGATCTTCATCAATGTCGGGGCGCGTGCGCTCATCCCGGAGATGCCGGGCATCGACGAGATCGATTATCTAACCAACAGCAGCATGATGCATGTCGACTTCCTGCCCAAGCATCTCGTCATCATTGGCGGCAGCTATGTTGGTCTGGAGTTCGGTCAGATGTATCGCCGCTTCGGCAGCCGCGTCACCGTCATCGAACAGCGCGAGCGGCTGATCGGCCGCGAAGACGCCGACATCTCCGACACGATCCGCAAGATTCTGGAGAAGGAGGGGATTGAGATCCGCCTCAATGCCAAATGTATTGCTGTGCAGCGCAGGGGCAAGGGCGTGGCCGTAGACCTCGACTGCCGCAAGCCGCCGCGGCGCGTCGACGGCTCGCACCTCTTGCTGGCGGTGGGACGTCGGCCGAACACCGATGATCTCGGGCTAGAGGCGGCGGGTGTGGCCACCGACGAGCGTGGTTACATCCAGGTGGACGAACAGTTGCGCACCAATGTGCCCTGGATTTGGGCGACCGGTGACTGCAATGGCCGCGGCGCCTTCACCCACACCTCCTACAATAACTATGAGATCGTCGCCGCCAATCTCTTCGACGGCGACAACCGGCGGGTGAGCGATCGCATCACCGCATATGGCCTCTTCATCGATCCGCCCCTCCGCCGTGCGGGAATGACCGAGGCCGAGGTACGCAAGACTGGCAGAAAGGCGCTGATCGCCACTTATCCGATGAGCTCGGTCGGCCGCGCGCGAGAGCGTGGCGAGACACAGGGCTTCATGAAGGTGTTAGTGGATGCCGAACACGGGAAAATCCTCGGCGTGGGAATTCTCGGCATCGGGGGCGACGAGGTGGTGCATGCCTTCCTGGACGTGATGTATGCCAAGGCGCCCTACACTGTGATCACGCGGGCCATGCATATCCACCCTACCGTGGCAGAATATATGCCGACGCTGCTCGGCAACCTCGAGCCACTGAAGTAGTGCTGACGGAGTCCGAGCAATACCGCCGGTGCTGAACAGGAAATCCTCCGCGCCATGAGCGGCGCGATGCGGCGGATCGAGGATGAGCTGACCGAGGGTCACGAGATCCTGACCCGCGAACCCGCGCCGGTCTTGATCGGCTTCCGATGGCTCTTGCGCGCCGGTAGCGGCGCAGGCTGAGGCTCATAGCTTGCCATGTGCTTGAGCCACGCCCAGAAATACGCGGTTGCAGACAGGATGGTGAGCGCCCCCGTGACCCAGATGCACGAACGGCTCAAGCCCGAGCCCGAGGCCAAGCTCCGCCAAGACGAGACTGGCAAGCACGAGCTGGGCAAGGGTATTGGCCTTGCTTACGAGGAGCGGATAGACGGTGACGGGGCGCGACAGTATCCACGATAAGATGAAGGCTCCGATGATGAGGATGTCGCGGCTGACGACGGCGATCACGAGCCAGACCGGCAAATGATTGGCAAGGCCGAGCGTCACATAGATGCTGACGAGCAGGGCCTTTTCGGCGATCGGGTCGAGATAAGCGCCAAGCTCGGTGTGCCAGCCGAAGCGCTTGGCAAGATAGCCATCGGCCGCATCGGAGAGGCCCGCAAGCAGAAACAGCACGAAGGCCGCCGCCATCTCATGGGTGATGATCAGCCACACGATGAGCGGCACCAGGATGATGCGCGCCAGCGTCAGCGCGTTGGGGATATTCACGAGGGCTCAAACTCCAGGCTCGCCGCCCATCAAACACCGACTGAAGCCTTGCAGCCCCGCGCCTTACGTCGCGGCGGCGGTAGGAGATGAGATGTAGGGATGGCCGGGCGTTACACCGGCAGCTATCTCGACCGACCCAACGGCTGGCGCGCCGTGCGACCCTGGCCGACATCGGTCAAGCTTCACTCGTCGGACGCATCCCCAAGATGTCAAATATGACCTTGCCAGCGTGGCGGCAACTAGGTTCCGTGGAATGAGCCGATCCGATCTACCTCTACCAGAGACGGATCGCTCCCCTCTGAGGCACCAAGACCGTCATCGGTCGCTGCTGACACCCGAGTCCGCTCATGTTCGACAATGCGGAAGTCCATGACCAGCGGCAGGTGATCCGACGCCGTGCGGACGAGCTGGCTTCGCGGCACCTCGACGCCGAGCACGTCGACCGATTGGCCGCAGAAAATATGGTCAATGCGCAGCATCGGCATGCGCGCGGGAAAGGTTCGTCGCGCCCGCTTGTGCAGCACGAGCTGGGCATCGCGCAACCTGGCCGTGAACATGCGATAGACGACGGACCGGCGCCTGGCATTGAAATCCCCCAGCAGGATAACAGGATCGCGGCAGTCCGGGTGGCCAAGCCAGTCCTGTCCCAGCAGGGTCTTGGCCTGCGCCATACGCTCGTAGGCCGGCAAGCCGAGGTGCGTGTTAATGATCTGAATCTCGGTGCCGTTCGCCTCGACCGCCGCCCAGAGCGCCCCGCGCGGCTCGAAGCCGACGCTTCCAGGCAGAAGCCCAGCCTTCACCAGACGCATCGGCAACGCGGTGAGGACGGCATCGCCATAGAGCTCTTCCTCGACCTGGAGCGCCGGATGGAAGTGGACGCTCATGCCGAGCAGATGAGCGATGGCATGGGCCTGATCAATGCCACCGGTACGAAGGCGCCCGACATCGAGTTCC
>JBARKP010000062.1:0-13071 GCA_049801475.1 Methyloceanibacter sp. | reverse complement strand
CGAACCTTTATTTTATGGTGGTCAAGCCGTGAGTGCTCCGACCATCGGCATCATTCTGATTGCGAGTCCAGGACAGCTGATCATCGGACGGGACCAACTTCACCCTTGGCAAAGTAGTCAACCAGCCGCCAGACCATCCCAATCCATGCATCGCGCACTGAGCAGCACGAATGCCAGAGTGGGTCCAAAGGCGAGCGATTCCCAATTCACCTCGCCTTCGTACGCAGACGGGGCGGTGGCTACAGACCAGGAAGGTCGCCAATGTCCGCTTTGGGTCAGTAACTGACGTCACAGCGCGTCATCGAGCTCGTCCGCTTTGTGCCAGAAGCAGACACTCCGCGTAGGGCGGAGATCGCTCGAGCTCAATGGTCGTTGATCGAGCTCGCTTAGGGAATAGGTGCTACGCTGGTCCATCGTGGGAGCTGAAACGCTGACGTTCGGCGGATAAATCATCACTTGAGATGGAGTATGTTGCAGCGCGTTGCCCTTCCGTGCGTGACGGTAATAGCCATGGCTTCAAGTCTCGGCTTTGCCCAGTCACCGTCGCCAACCGGTGTCAAAACTCTCAATCCTCCTGGTGCTATCACGACGGAGGGTGCCTGGAGTCTCGGAGTCAGGGCTGGTGACTTCGTCTTTGTCGCCGGTATGCAAGGCTTCGATCCGGCGACCAACACATTGGTGCAGGACCCTCAAGCCCGAGTTCTTCGTGCCTTCCTCAATATCAGGTTGATTGCTCAATCGGAGGGCGCCAGCCTACAGGATTGCGTGCGGCTCACTATTTACGTCAGTGACCTGCATCGTTTCGCACCCATGGTGGAAAAGGCGCAGGCGGAGCTCTGGGGCAAGCCGCCATATCCACCCCGAACGATGGTCGAGGTCCAGCGCCTGTTTGACGATGATATCGTGGAGATCGATAGCGTCTTTTACGCCCCAGTGAAGAAGTGAGTCAGCCTGTCGCTGGCCGGCCGGATTGACAAGCTACCGATCCGGCAAGGCTGGTGCCTCCCTAACTGTCATGCCCCGAAGCCGGGTGGGCCGCTTCGTGCCAGAAGCGGTCATTCAGCCATCCATAACCTACTACTCCACCCGCGCCACAACGGGCGGCACCCATGTGCCACTCAAAACCTCCTCGTGAGAGCCGCACTTTGGTTGAAGCGACGCGTCCAGCGGCTAAAGCAAGGGCGTACACTCTTTCCGCCCAGCTGTGCTGATCACGGGTTGAGCCGCGTCAACTCGGCGTTGGCTGCATCATATTCGACCCTGGTTTTCGGGCAGGTCTCGACCGCAACGCGCAGTGCGGCTGCCGCCTCACTGGGGTTGTTGCGCAACAATTGCCACTCCCCGATGAAAAACTGCGCCGCACAGCGCTCCGCCTCGTTGCTGGCAGAATCGAGCGTCGCATCGGGCGTTCGCCGTCCGAGATAAAGCTCGATCACCGCATAGGGCCATTCCTTGCTCTTCAGCCGGCCCGCATCGGCCTTAAGCTCGGGGGGGGAAGCGCTTTCCCCGGCCCCTTGATCGTGCGAGGAAGCGAAACAGCATCGGGGAGGCGTTGTCCTTGAGCTCGAGCGAGCGCGACAGGTCGGTGGCCGCGAGTTTGAAGCTGCCCCGGTAGAACCGCGCATAGCCGCGGTGTTCGTAGGCCGTTGCGTGCTGGGGATAGAGCTCGATGGACTTGGTGAAATCGGCGTCGGCGCGGATGTAGTCACCCAAGCCGACATAGGCGCCGCCCCGGCTGTCATAGGCTTGTGGGTCGTTTGGATCGAGTTCGAGCGCGGTGTCGTAGTCAGCGATGGCACGGTCGTAATGGCCATTGGCTGCATAAGCGAGGCCGCGGTCGCTATAGAAGTCGGCCTTTTTGGGATCGAGCTCGATGGCCTTGCTATATTCGGCGACGGCGCGATCGAAATTCTTCATGTCGTCATACCCGTTGCCGCGATTGAAATAGGTATCGGCGTATCCGGGATCGATCTCGATAGCCTTCGCGTAGTCGGCGAAGGCGTGGGTATCGTCCTGCTTATGGGTATAGGCGTAGCCGCGATTGCTGTTAGCGGCCACCTCGTTGGGATCGATCTTGATGGCCTTGGTGTAGTCGGCGATGGCGCGGTCGTAGTCCTTCCGGTCGTCGTAGTCGACGCCCCGGTTATAGTAGGCCACAACATCTTGCGGGTTCTTCTCGATGAGCTGCGCGCATGCCCTGATGCTCAGCTCGACATCCTTGGATTCATCGCAGGCGGCGACATCGCTCGCGCCCTTGCTCTGCTCATGGGGATGCGCAAGACGAGGATGGTGGTGCCGGTCCCAGCAATAGGATTTGTGGGGATGCAGGGCGCAGTAGTTGGAATAGGCAGAGGGGGTCCCAAGCGCGGTCGCGCTTGGTCCAACGAGGGCGGTAGTGGCCAAGACGATCGTGGCTTTGCGAAACATGAGCGCTTAGGGCCCGGATAACGCCTGCGCGCATGGACGGGTCAACTCCCCCGATAGGTCGTGTACGCAAACGGGCTCAACAGAATGGGGAGATGAAGGTGCGATTGCGGATCGGTGATCCGAAACGTGACCGTGATCTCCGGGTAGAAGCTCTGCTTGTAGGCTCCGTCCACGTCGAATATCAGCCGGTAGGTGCCCGGCGCCAAGCTCTCCGGCCCGAGCTCAAGCCCTGCCATCCTTATCGGTCTTGCCTTGACCGAGTACTTCACCCTCGCGTTCCAGCCGGACCGGGATGCCACCGACAGGACTGCCGGAGGCTGAATCGAGCACATGCGTCGATAATGCGGTGGTGGCGCCAGGAGCGTCCGCCGCCTTGGAGCTTAGCGTCTCGCCGGCTCCCAGGAAAGCACCGACACCAATGACCGCGATAAGCGTAAGGACAACCGATGTTCGGGACATGTTTTGCCTCGTTGCGATTTTTGACGCTTGCCTCTCCGTCACGCGCCAAGAACGTCAAGAATCGGCATAGACCTCCACCACCTGCATCATGCCGAGCTCCTCATGGTTCATCATGTGGCAATGGAGCATGTAGATGCCGGTGAAATCCAAGAAGCGCGAGCGGAAGGTGATGCTGCCATTGCGCGGGACGATCATGGTGTCCACCCAGATGGGGTCAGGCAAAGGCTCGCCATTGATCTTGGTCACTAGCATGTCATTGATGTGGATGTGGAAGACGTGGTCGTCCTTATGCTCATTGATGATCGTCCATTCTTCCACCGCGCCGAGGCGAACCCGTTGATCGACCCTGGTCGGATCGAATACCTTGCCGTCGATCAGGAACCTGAATTCCTGCCAATGCTCCGTCGCCTCGACTTCGGGATGCGTGGCTGAGAACCTGAGCACACGGGTTCCGGTGATCTCCTCGTCGCCGATGATCTTCTCGGGCATCAGCGGCAGTTTGGTCGGCAGGTTCATCGGCAGCGGATCGCCTTCTACCACGATGCGGGCAATGGGTCCGGTCGGGGAGGAATAACCCTGATTGTAAGGGATCGCGCGAAATGCATAGGTGCCCGGTGCACCCGCCTTAACCAGCACATCGATCCGCTGTCCGGGCGCCATGAGCATGGCATTCGGATTGTCGTTAGCGTGCTCCGGCGTGCGTGGAATGGTTTGGTCCATCCACGAGAAGGCGATGCCGTCACGGGCGATCGGATGCAGCGTGTGCCCCTCAAACTCCATGAATAAATCATCCTGCCAGCCGGCATGGAGCAGGCGCCAACGCTGCACCTCGCCCGGCCGCATGGTGATGGTCGGCTCGCGCACTCCATTGACAGCCAAGAAGCGCGCCGCGGTTTCCGGGAAGAGCGTCTCGAAATTCTCGATCGTCCCAAACGAGTCGAACACCGCCTCGGTCAGCACGAGCAACCGTTCCTGCGCGGCGGCGATCTCGGGGACATCCGCGAAATCGCCTTCGATGATCAACGCGCCCACCGCGCCGCTCGCGATCTGCACGTCGGCCGATCCATGCATATGGGGGTGATACCAATTGGTTCCAGGGATGTGGTCGGCGGGAATGGCGATCTCGATGTCGTAGCTCTTTCCCGGCTCCATCAGGCGCATGACATTGTCGGAAATACCGCTCGGGCTCACATGCAGCCCGTGCGAATGGAAATTGGTAGTGTTGAACTGATGCGGCAGCGAGTGGATCACCGGCGCGGGATCGCGGTTAGGGGGCATGTCGTTGATCAGGTTAATACGGAGCACGTCGCCCGGCTTCACGCGCAAGGTCGGGCCGGGGATGGTGCCCTCATAGGTCCGCATGTAGAGGCGATAGCCGCCGACATCCTTATAGGCGTATTGCATCCGCAACGTGGTGCGTAGCTCGCCATTCGCGGAGCGGCGGACCTCGGGCTCGACGAATGGCGCACCGGGTTTGAACTCCTTCCAGGCATCATAGGCATCGTCCAAGCCCTCGTCGTGCATATGTTCAGCCGCCTGCGCCTCTCCGCTTCCCGGCGCGATCCGGGGAAGGCCCCCCACCAGCATGGAGGTCCCGATGACACTGCCCGCGGCCAAGAAACCGCGCCGCGATAGCAACGGGTCTCGCGACAACGCATCATGCTGTTCACATTGGTCGGGCTTCTCCTCGGGCATCGATCGCTCCTTGGTCATGCCCTCGCTCCGAATTTTGTTTTGAGGCGTATCAGGTCTTGCGGCGCATCGACATCGGCAAAGATGCTATCGGATAACACCTGCACCTCGATCACGCAGTCCTCATGCCGTGCGATCACAGGCTTGGCGCCGTTGTCGCCGCTTATGTCCACAATCTCGGCAAAATGGCTGGCGCCCCACAGCACGGGGTTGCCTCTCCTGCCGTTCCGCACCGGCACGCAGATCGCGCGGGGCCCGTTTGCCGCAAAGGCGGCCATGAGGGCGCCGAGGACCGGGCCTTCCACCTCCGGCATGTCGCCGAGACAGACAAACGCGCCGTCGATGCCGGCGGGCAATGCGCCAAGGCCCGCCCGAAGCGATGTGCTCAAGCCCTTGGAGTAGGAGGAATTGCGGACCGTGGTCACCTCTAGCCCCTTAAGCGCCTCGGTGACGCGTGAAGCCTCATGGCCCGTCACGACGATGATGGGGTGCGCGCCGCTCGCAAGCGCAACGGCGGCGACGCGGCGCACTATCGGCTCGACGCCGATCTTTTCCAAAAGCTTGTTGAGCGGCGCCATGCGCGAGGAGCGGCCCGCGGCGAGAACAACGCCCGCGATTTGCAAGCCTTCGCGGGGAGAAGGGGAGCTCATTGGCGCTTGCTTTCCTTGCCGCGCTGCACGGCGCTAATCTCGGCAATAATAGAAAGTGCGATCTCGGCAGCACCTTGCGCCCCGATGTCCAGTCCGATCGGGGCATGAATACGCTCGATGTCGGCGGCAGCGATACCGGCTTGCAACAGTCGTTCGACGCGCTTGGCGTGGGTTCGCTTGCTCCCCAGCGCGCCGATATAGAAAACATCGGAGGCGAGGGCGTAGATCAGCGCTGGATCGTCGATCTTCGGGTCATGGGTGAGCGTGATCAGCGCTGTGCGGCCATCCATGCCTATCTTGGGGAGCGCCTGGTCAGGCCATTCCCGCGAGATCTCCACGTCGCCGAATCGGTCTTGGGTTGCGAAGGCGGAGCGCGGGTCCACGATCACCACGTCGTAGCCGAGCGCGCGTGCCATCGGAACCAGCGGTTGCGCCACATGCACGGCACCAACGATGACGAGGCGTATGGTCGGGCTGAACACGTTGATGAAGACTTCGCCGTCGCTCCCCTCCAACGCGGCGCTCCTGTCACGGCGAAATGCATCTTCCAGCGCCGGCGCAAGGTCTTGCCCCAAATCGTCTGGCGAATGGGCAAGGCTCCGTGCGCCGGTCGTAAGATGCGTCACAAGCGCAACCCTATGGCGCGCTTCAATCTCGCCGACGAGCCGATGCAGCACTCTATCCGGCTGGCGGCTGCGTCCCACTTCCAGTGGCTCGACGAAGATGCGAATGGTGCCACCACAGGCGAGGCCGACTCGCCAGGCCGTGCCGTCCTCGACGCCGAATTCGAGTGCCTTCGGCGCGCCGGTTGCGATCACGTCGGCCGCTTCGGTGATGACCTCGGCCTCGACGCAGCCCCCCGACACCGAGCCCAGGAAGTTACCCTCTGCGTCGACCACGAGCTGGCTGCCCACCGGTTGCGGCGCGGAACCCCAAGTTTGGATAACGGTGGCGAGCGCGACGCGCCGGCCCTCTGCCAGCCAGTCGAGCGCCTTGGGAAGGGCGAATCGGTCCGGTGCACTCATCGTAGAATTTGCGCGCCTCGCGTTGCTCTGACATACAAGTTGTTTCGATCAGATGCTCCGTTGGACGAATATAGAACAGCTTCTGGACGGATATGGAACAACTTCTCCTAATTCTGCTAGTTTTAGGCTGAGCCTCAGCGGTCAATTGACGAAGTTGGAAAATTAGCGACTAGTCCCCGACACGAAAACCTTAGGGACAAGCCAATGGCGACGCTGCTTGCGAAGAATGCCGACGTCGTCGTCACCATGGACGGGCAGCGGCGGGAGCTAAGGAACGCGGGCCTTTTCGCGCGAAACGGCGTGATCGAGCAGGTGGGACCGACCGCCGAATTGCCCGCAGCGGCGGACGTGGTGCTCGATCTCACCGGCCATATTCTTCTCCCCGGGCTGATCAACTGTCACCACCACCTCGACCAGGTGCTCACGCGCAATCTGCCGGCTGGTCAGAATACCAATTTGTTCCCCTGGCTTAAGGCGCATTATCGCATTTGGGCGGCGCGGACGCCTGAGGGCACACGCACCGCGGTGCTCGTCGGTTGTGCCGAGTTGGCGCGGTCGGGCTGCACGACGGTCTTCGACCACGCTTACGTCTTTAAGAACGGCTGCAAGGTCGACGATCAGATTCACGCCGCGGCCGAGATCGGCATCCGCTTCGTCGTGTCTCGAGGCAGCATGTCGCTTGGACAGTCCAAGGGAGGCCTGCCACCGGACGACTGCGTGGAGGATGAAAAAGAAATTTTGTCGGATTCGGTCCGCGTCATCGAGCAGTACCACGACAAGAAGCCCGGTTCGATGCTGCAGATCGTGCTCGCCCCCTGCTCGCCCTTCTCGGTCACGGCGGATTTGATGCGCGAGTCGGCGAAGATCGCGCGGCATTACGGAGTCAAGCTGCACACGCATCTCTGCGAGACCTTGGACGAGGAGCGCTACACGCTAGAGCATAAAGGCCTGCGCCCGGTCGCCTATATGGAGACGCTCGATTGGGTCGGGAAGGACGTCTGGTATGCACATGCCGTGCATGTGAATGACGACGAGGTGCGTTTGTTCGCGGCCAAAGGGGCGGGTGTCTGTCATTGCCCTTCCTCCAATATGCGGCTCGCCTCCGGCATTGCGCCGATCAAGAAATATCGTGACGCAGGTGTGCGGACCGGGCTCGGGGTCGATGGATCGGCAAGCAATGACGGCTCGAACCTGTTGATCGAAGTCCGCGAGGCGATGCTGCTGGCGCGGCTGAAGATCGGGCTTCTCCCGCCCGAGGGGCCGGAGACGGTGCTTTCCACCTCCGATCCGCTCAGGGCCAAGGAGTGGATGACTGCGCGCGATGCGCTGGAGATCGCAACGCTCGGCGGGGCTGCCGTGCTCGGCCGCAGCGATATCGGCTCGCTCGAACCCGGCAAATGCGCCGACTTCTTCACCCTCGATCTGAATGCGATCGCCTATAGCGGTGGCTTAAGCGATCCCGTCGCCGCGGTCGTCTTTTGCGCACCGACGTCTGCTCGCCACACGGTCGCGGGAGGCCGGCTGATCGTCGACAATGGCGAGGTGGTGACCATCGATATGGGCCCCGTCGTGCGGGAGAACAACCGCAACGCCGCGCGTCTGGCCGAGCTCTCAGCGCAAGGCTAAGGCATGGCCTCGTCAGACCGATAGAATTGCACCTTCCCGATGGGGGGACGGCCGTGAATTTGAATACCGTCACCGAGATAAAGTGCCCCGCGTCCACCGACGAAATTCCTGGGTGGCGCGAGGGCTACGCGTGGCTCGCCGGCGGCACTTGGCTGTTCTCGACGCCGCAGGTTGCCACCGACACGCTCATCGATCTTCAGGCCCTGCATTGGCCCGCGCTGGAGTCTTCGGCCGCCGGACTGGATATTGCCGCGACCTGCACTATTGCCGAGCTCGACCGGTTCGAGGCGCCGCCCGAGTGGACGGCAGCTCCACTCATTCCGATGTGCTGCAACTCGTTCCTCGCATCGTTCAAGATCTGGAACGCCGCAACGGTCGGGGGCAATATCTGCATGTCGTTGCCGGCGGGCCCGATGATTACGCTCACCACGGCGCTTGAGGGCATCTACTCACTCTGGCCACGCGATTCGAAACCGCGCGAGGTTGCAGCGATTGACTTCGTGACCGGAAACCACGCCAATGCGCTGCAACCGGGAGAGCTGCTTCGCAATATCCATATTCCCGCCAAGGGGCTTGCCAAGCGCTTCGCCTCTCACCGCTCGTCGCTCACCCATCTCGGGCGGTCCGCCGTGTTTCTCATTGGCACGCGGAGCGTTGACGCAGACGATCTCCTGCTCACCGTCACCGCAGCCACGCCAAGACCCGTGCAGCTCCGCTTCGATCGCGCTCCGTCTGCCGATGAGCTGCGCCACGCCATCGGCGCAACGATTCCCGACGACGGGTATTTTGACGATGTGCATGGGTCGCCCGCCTATCGGCGCCGGCTCACCTATTATTACGCTGAGCAAATTCGCGCCGAGCTCGCACGCCAGGGAGCCCCGCGATGAACTACGCCGTGAACGGCAAGAATTTCGCCACGCAACCGGCGCCCGGTCAGTGCCTTCGAACCTTCCTGCGCGAGCTCGGCTTTTTCGGGGTCAAGAAGGGATGCGACGCCGGCGATTGCGGTGCTTGCACAGTCTGGCTCGACGGCGTGCCCTTCCACTCTTGCCTCGTGCCCGCGTTTCGGGCCGCGGGACGCGAGATCACGACGATCGAGGGGCTCGAACGCGGCGGCAAGCTGCACCCGATGCAGCAAGCGTTTCTCGATGCGGCAGGCTTCCAATGCGGCTTTTGCTCGGCCGGAATGATCATGACGGCGGCCTCGCTTGACGAGAAGGCACGAGAAGATTTGCCGCACGCCCTCAAGGGCAATCTCTGCCGCTGCACGGGGTATCGCAGCATCGACGACGCCCTGCATGGAATCGTATCCGTCGAGGACGACGTCGCAGGCAATGCCTGCGGCGCGAGCGTAGGCAACCCCTTCGGCAGATCCATCGTCACCGGCCATGCGCGCTATACGCTCGATGTCGCCATGGAGGGAATGCTGCATCTGAAAGTGCTCCGGTCTCCGCATCCGCATGCGCGCATCCGGAGCATCCGACGCGACAAGGCCATGGAGGTTCCCGGCGTCGCCGCCATCTTCACCTGGGAAGACGTCCCACGCCGCCTCTATTCCACGGCGACGCATGAGGACCACCTCGTCGATCCCGACGACACCTACATCCTCGATAACGTGGTCCGCTTCGTAGGGCAGCGGGTCGCCGCCGTCGTCGCCGAGACCGAAGGGGCAGCGGAAGAAGCCTGCCGCTTGCTCGAAGTCGATTACGAGATCCTGCCCGCCGTGTTCGATCCCGAGCAGGCCATGGAGCCGGGGGCACCTATCCTGCATCACAAGGGCACGGAGTCCCGTGGAAATACCTATGTCGACATCCATGGCGAGCTCGGCAGCGTCGAGGAAGGCTTCAAACAGGCCGACGCCATCCATGAGATGACCTATTCGACCTCGCGAGTGCAGCACGTTCATCTGGAGACGCACGGCTCCATCGCCTGGAGAGGCGACGATGGACGGCTGCATGTGCGGACGAGCTCGCAGGCGCCGTTCATCGCCAAGCAGAAGCTCTGTTACCTGTTCGGGCTGTTCGACCGGGACCTCCACGTTTTCACCGAACGTGTCGGCGGCGGGTTCGGCGGCAAGCAGGAGATGATCTCCGAGGATTTGTGCCTCTTCGCCACGCTCAAGATCGGACGTCCAGTGATGTGGGAGTTCACGCGGCCTGAGCAGTTCATCGGCGCGACGACCCGCCATCCAATGACAACGCGTGTCAAGCTTGGCGCCAAGAAGGACGGGACGCTCACCGCGATAGAGATCCGTCTCGTCTCCAATACCGGCGCCTATGGAGGCCATGGCGGCGAGACGCTCGCGGCCGCGCTCGCCAACCAACTCACCGGCTATCGATGCCCTAACAAGAAAGCCGATGGCTATGCCGTCTATACCAATATGGTTCCGGCAGGCGGCTTTCGCGGCTATGGCTCCTCGCAGACGACCTTCGCCATCGAATGCGCCATGGACGATCTCGCCAAGCTCCTGGGAATCAGCCCCTTCGAAATTCGCCGCAAGAACATGATCCGGCCGGGCGACTGGATGGAATCGGTTTGGCATGACGCTTCCGATGTCGAGTTCGGCAGCTATGGCCTCGACCAGTGCCTCGATCTCGTCGAGGCGGCGCTGGCGAGCGGCCGGGGGACAGCCAAGCCCGAAGGAGAAGAGTGGGTCGAGGGCACGGGCATCGCCGTCGCCATGATGGAATCCGGACCCCCCACCGAGCATCGGTCCGGCGCCGTGATGCGGCTTGAGAAGGACGGGGGCTATCACCTCGCGGTCGGCTCGACCGAGATGGGTAACGGGTCCGTCACCTCTCATTGCCAGATCGCCGCATCCATTCTCGGCACCCGGGCCGACCGCATCGCCATCATCAATGCCGATACCGATCTTGCGCCTTACGATACCGGCACCTTTGCCAGCACCGGCACGGTCGTCGCAGGTCAAGCGGTGATGCTCACTGCGAACGCGCTGCGCGACAACATCATCGAATATGCCACGCGCCATACGGGGTGTGAGGCTTCCGAATGTCGCTTGGAGGGCAATGCGATTGTTTGCGGCAACCAGAAAATCGCGCTTGCCGAGCTTTATTCGGCGGGGACGCAAGAGGCGCATCGCTTCGAGGCTAAACGCAAGGCCTATTTGTCGCCGCGGTCGATCGCCTTCAATGCTCACGGCATCCGCCTCGCCGTCCATCGCGTCACCGGCGAGATCGCCATCCTGCAAAGCGTGCACGCCGCCGACATCGGCAGACTGATCAATCCGATGCAGTGTCGAGGTCAGATCGACGGCTCGATTGCCATGGGGTTCGGTTGGGCACTTACTGAGAAGATGGTGTACGACGCCAATGGCGCGATGGTGAATCCGGCGCTGCGCGATTATCGGATCCCGGCCTTCGCCGACACCCCACGCAGCGAAGTCTACTTCGCCGATACCTATGACAGCATCGGCCCGATGGGGGCGAAGTCGCAGGGCGAATGCGCCATAAACCCCGTAGCCCCGGCGGTTTGCAACGCGGTCGCCAATGCGACAGGCGTGCGCTTTACGAACCTTCCGCTGTCGCCTGAGCGAATCTTCGACAAGCTCGGCTCCCGCTCATGACCGGGCCTCTCGCTGCGCCGGGGACCAAGGCTCCCGCGGTGACTGTCGTCACGCAGACGCGGGTCGAGCCCAACAAAGCTGAAGAATTCGCGCAGTGGCAGCAGAAAATCAGCGAGGCGGTCGCTGCCCAGCCTGGATTCATCAAGGAAATCGTCATGCCGCCGAGCCCACCGGCTCAGGTCGATTGGGTCATCCTTCAGCGCTTTGCCAGCCGCGAGGCCGCGCTCGCCTGGCTCCGCTCGAGCGAGCGCCAGCGCCTCATGGCCGAGGCTCAGCCGATGCTGCTCGGCCAGGATGACGTCCATCTCGTCAATGACGCCGAGTCGGGCGTGCTGCCGGCTCCCGTCTCTGCCGTGATCTCGACGCGCATTAAGCCGGGTCAGGAAGATGCCTACCGGCAGTGGGAGCGCAAGATCACAGCCGCTCAGGCGAGAACACCCGGCTTTCAGGGGTTCAGGTTCGAGCCGCCGGTCCCCGGCGTGCAAGACGATTGGCTGACGATCTTGCGGTTCGACTCCGAGGCCAACCTGCAGACTTGGCTCGAGTCGCCGGAGCGCAAAGCACTGCTCGAGGAAGCCCAAGTCTTCACCGACGAATATCACACCCGGATCGTGCGCACGGGCTTCGACCAATGGTTCGAGGTCGGAGGCGCCGGCGCCGGCGCGCCTCCACCACCGGCGTGGAAGCAGAACATGATCGTGCTGCTGATGCTCTATCCCGTGGTCTTTTTGATCACCGCCTGGTTTGAGCACCCGTTCTTGGTTGGGCAACTGAAGATGTCGCATTGGAGCGCTCTGTTCGTCGACAATGTGGTCAGCGTCATCCTGCTCAGCCTAGTCGTGCCCTGGGCGAGCCGTCGCTTCGACTGGTGGCTGCGTCCGGCCGGCCGTGATCTTAACCGCGACCTTGTCGGAGTGGCGCTCGTGCTGAGCTTTTATGCCCTTTGCCTGCTCGCGTTCTGGCAATACGAATTGCACGTCTGGCGGCCTTGGTGAGTCCCTCGGCTTCGGTTTAGAAGCGGTCGCAGATCGACACGCGTTGCGTCAGCTCGACCCCGGCAAGCAGACACCGGGAGGGATGTTGTGTATGTGTGGGGTAGAGGGCTCGAATCCCTGACACGCCGATTATCGGGGAGCCATGACTGATAGGTCCTCGGCACGGAAGAGCAAATAGTGGCGGTTGCGAGCCCGGGATTTGAACCTACACATCGATCACGAGATAAGGATGTTTTGTTGAAATAGCTCCTTCCGGCGCGCAGCGACTCAGAGCGCGTTAGCGCCGCATGGGCAATCAAGCGCAATCATTTGCTCGTGAACGGATGAAGGATCTGCTGATACCTCCGCGAGGCAGCGATCATCGCGCCTTTATTGTAATGCTTCTCGATAGTGCGTGAGTCGGTGTGTTGAAGAAGCCCTGAAGCGATCCCCATCCGATCACCTGCGACAGTGGCGACGGTGAATACGGCGCAGTCCCGGAAGAGGTGGGGGTTGATGGCAACACGAAGCTCACGGAGCGTCGTTTCGATGATGATTTGGCCAACATAAGTGTAGGCGAGAGACCCACCCTTGGTTGACGGCCAGAATGCATCGCCAGGCTCCAGGAACAGGTG
>JBARKP010000061.1:0-2690 GCA_049801475.1 Methyloceanibacter sp. | reverse complement strand
ACTATCATGTTCAAGCCTCGTTCCGATATCCACCAGTACATGTTCCGGCGGTTTTCGGCAATCTCTGTCAAGGGCGGAGCAAAACTAGACCACTGCGGCGGAGTAAAAGTAGACCAGTTGAACATGTAGGAGATCGGGGATTGTCGGGGAGGAGGACGTCTGGAGCGAAGGCCTGCGCCGCCTGAAAGGCGGTGCGTTAAGGCCATAGCGGAAGACGTTCTCCTCCCCGAGGCGTATTCAGCGTAGCGGTTGTTGGAGCAAGAGTTGGGCTGGGAGCCTCGTTTACGTTTGCTTTGCTTGAGGCGATAGCTCTCGCCGTTCATTTCGAGGATGTGGACGTGGTGCGTCAGCCGATCGAGCAGCGCGCCGGTCAACCTCTCGGACCCGAAGATACCGGTCCATTCGTCGAACGGCAGGTTGGAGGTGACGATGGTGGAGCCGCGCTCGTAGCGCTGGCTGAACACCTCGAACAGCAGCTCGGCGCCGGTCTGGGACAGCGGCACGTAGCCGACCTCGTCGATCACCAGCAGCTTGTAGGCGGCAAGTTGGCGCTGCAGCCGCAGCAGTCGCTTCTCGTCCCGAGCCTCGATCAGCTCGTGGACCACGGCGGCCGCGGTAATGAAGCCGACCGACAAGCCTTTCTGGCAGGCGGCCAGTGCCAAGCCCAGAACAATATGCGTCTTGCCGGTGCCGCTGTTGCCGACCGCGATCACGTTCTCGCGGCGAAGTACGTACTCGGAGCGGGCCAGCTCCAAAACCAATGTCTTGTTGAGCGAGGGGAGCACGGTGAAGTCGAAGCTGTCGAGGCTTTTTACCGCCGGGAACTTGGCTTCCTTGATGCGCCGTTCGACCATGCGCCGTTCCCGCTCGATCAGCTCCAGCTCGGCCAGCCGCAGCAGGTAGCCGACATGATCGACACCCTCCGCCGCGCACTGCCGGGCGAGCTTGTCGTACTCGCGCAGGAAGGTCGGTAGCTTCAACATCTTCAGGTGATGGGCGAGCAGAAGCTGGGGCGTGTCGGTCGTGACGCCACTCCGGTGAGCAGACCCATATATGTCCTGGCCGAGGTTGTCGCCACGTTGGCACGCGGCAAGTAGGGATACACCGTCATGTCGAGCCTGGGCGGCCGTCGCTCGATCCGACACAGCACCAGATGCTTCACCGCGTCGAAGCCGATCACGCCGCGATCGATGGCATTGCGCACGCCGGCCGCGACATCCTCGACGGTGAACACCTCCATCAGCCGCAGTACCTGGACGAACTCTCGTTTGCCTTGTTTGCCCATGCGAGCTTCGAGAAGGTGGCGAAGTATCGCGAAGACCTTGGGCAGATTCCAGCCAACCAGCGGCGCCGCCTGGTCGAGCGCGCCGGTCTTTTGCTCGAGCAATGCCAGGTAATGCAGCGGGTCGAACATGAAGTCCTCCCGATCATACGATCGAGCGTGCCGGGCGATGATGTCACCCCCGCACGAGATGACCACGGCGTGGACATAGCCGCGGATCAGAACCTCGCGATGAGCGTAGGCGGTCGGCACCGAGTAGTCGGTGCCGCGATAACGGACCAGCGACAGTGAACTGACCCGGCCCGTCTTCTTCTCGCAGGCATCATACGGGGTTGGAGGGAGGTCGTGGAACGCCGCCAGGTCCCGGGCCAACCGCTCGCCGATCGTCTCCTCGTGGCCGCGCAGCCGATCACCAAGCCGGCCGCGGCAATCGGTCAACAGTCCTTCGTTCAGCGTGTCGAAGCTGGAAGCATGCGGCAGCGGCACCAGAAAGTTCCGCCGGATCCAGCCGATCAGACCCTCGACCTTGCCCTTGTCGTTGCCCTTGCCCGGCCGACCGAACCGATCCGCGAACAGGTAGTGCGACTGCAGCTCGCTGAAAACCCGGGTTCGCTGTCGCTTGCCATCACCCAGGATAGCAGCCACCGCCAGCGTGGTGTTGTCGTACAGGATCGATCTCGGCACCTTGCCGAAGAAACTGAAGGCCGCCACATGCCCGGCGCAGAACGCCTCCGTCGTCTCCGCCGGGTACGCCTGCACGAAACCAGCGTCGCTGTGCGGCAGGTCCATGGCGAAGAAGTGGATCTTCCTTTCCACCCCGCCGATCACTGCCAGCGCCTCGCCAAAATCCGCCTGCGCATGCCCGGGATCGTGCCGTAGCGGCACGAAAACCTCCCGCTGCCGCTGACGGCGCGCCAGCACGTAGTCCTTCACGATCGTCAGCCCGCCGGCGTAGCCGTGCTCGTCGCGCAAACGCTCGAATATTCGCTTCGAGGTGTGTCGCTGCTTCGCCGGCCGGCTCTTATCCTCCTCCAGAACCCGGTCGATAATCCCGACAAATCGATCCAGCTTCGGCCGTACCGGAGACCGGCTCCGCCGATAGCCCGGCGGAATCGAAAATGCCAGCATCTTCGCCACAGTCCGAGGATCTATTCCAAATCGACGCGCCGCCTCCCGACGGCTGATCCCCTCGATCTGTACCGCGTAGCGGACCCGACCATAAAGCTCCACGCCCTTCATCCCCCGCCCTCTGCGCATATCGCAAAGAGCTATCTGCTGCCGGATTTTTACTCCGGCGCAACCGGATTACCCGGCCGCTTCAGTGAGGGATTATTGCTCCGGCGTTTAGAAGTCCGGCTCAGAAACCGATTTGTTGAAACGTGGCCTGATTCACGGAGGCATCCTGGAT
>JBARKP010000060.1:0-61757 GCA_049801475.1 Methyloceanibacter sp. | reverse complement strand
GAGACCGCGGCTTCAAATTCGGGCGGCTGAAAGAATATTAGCCTGTTGCAATTGGCACGCACTCGCGGGTCAGCGCCCGTTTCGGCATGCGGGCGCGACTCGCCGGACCTTGGTCCCGAACGCAGGTTGGTTCGTCCGCCTTCGGCGAGGCTTTCCGAGCGCTGCTCGACGGGCGGCAAACGCGGCTGGCGGCCGCCCTTCACTTCACCTCATCCCTCTCCAGGCCAAATATGCGGTGAAGAGCCCTGAGAGCACGATGCCGTCAAGAATGTCGGTACCAGCAATGCTCTCGCCCGGACTTATTTGCGGGCTCAGCGCAGGGGCGTTTCCGTTTTTGAAAGGAATGTGCCGGCTCGGGAATCGCGAATTAAGCGCGCGTCAGGTTGATCGTCACGCTTTTCAGAGCAATTCTTTGCGTCGAGATCGAGACGCTTTGGCGCGAGGGACTGTAGGTCACCGACATGGAGCCCAGGTCAACTCTTTTCGATTGATACGTCTTTCTCCTCACCGCTGCGCCGTCACGCGGCGTCGCCAGTATCTCAGTTCCAAATAGGCACCGAGCATACCACCGAGAGGGGCGAAATGGGCAACGCCCGCTTCCGTTCCGAGCACGCCATTGGCCAATTCAACGACTCCAAATACGACTACGAGGAACCAAGCGGGCATCGGGATCGGCGGGAAAAGGAGCATCACGATGCGGCGTGGATAGAGAACACCGAACGCAAGCAAAACACCAAAGATGCCACCCGATGCGCCAATGGTGGGGTATATCCCAGTGTGCGTTGTTGCCGTAGTAGCAGCTAACTGCACGAACGCAGCAGAGACGACGGCTGCAAAGTATAGGAGAAGGTAGTGCTTTGCACCGAGGGTTCGCTCCACATCGCGGCCAAACATATAGAGAGCCAGCATGTTTAGGCCGATGTGGGCGAGGTTTGCGTGCAAGAACGCGTAGGAAACAAGCTGCCAGGGCTGGAACCCGACGACAGCGTGGAGGTCCCTAACGTAGAACCGCCCTAGGGGCCACAATGCGAAGATTGAAACGAGAACATTATCGTAGACTGCTTGCAGCGCAAATATCGCAATATTGATAACAATCAGCGCTCGCGTTATCGGCATAGCGTACAAAATTGGCTGCTCAAGCGCGTAGGCGTGCGCGCTCTTCAGCGACGACCGAGCGCATCGTGGGGAACTCGTCAGCCGTCAAGGTTTCCCGCGTCAGGAGTAGTTCCACGCCCTTGTCGAGATCGGAGCGCCGCGACTGCAAAATCTCTGTGGCGCGGTCGAAGGCATGCGCGATGATGTCGCGCACGGCCACATCGATCTCCCGTGCGGTTGCATCCGCGATCTGCATGCGATCTGGCGCAACGCCGGGCAAGAAAGGCTGTGGAGCAGGCGCATAGGTTCGCTGGCCAACCTTGTCGCCCATGCCGTGGCGCGTGACCATTTCGAGGGCGATCTCTGTCGCCCGCTGGAGATCGTCCGCCGCACCGGTTGAAACATCGCCAGAAAAGACCAGCTTTTCTGCGGCGCGCCCGCCCATGAGGACGGTAATCCGGTTCTT
This sequence comes from Methyloceanibacter sp., assembly GCA_049801475.1. Lineage (GTDB taxonomy): Bacteria > Pseudomonadota > Alphaproteobacteria > Rhizobiales > Methyloligellaceae > Methyloceanibacter. The sequence continues at coordinate 60,196 of JBARKP010000060.1, read as the reverse complement.
AAGATCGCTCTCGGCGAGCAGGAACCGATCCTCCGTGGGCCGCTGGATCGTATAGCCCAGTGCTCCGACGCCGCGGGGAATGATTGAGACTTTCTGAATCGGGTCGACGCCCGGCAGACCCGACGCGACAAGCGCATGGCCCATCTCGTGGTAGGCTACGCGACGCCGCTCCTCCTTGTTGAGCACCCTGCTCTTCTTTTCGAGACCGGCAACGATCCGCTCGATCGCCTCTGTGAAATCAGTGAAGCCGACCGCCATGGCCTTGCGGCGCGTAGCGATGATGGCGGCCTCGTTCACGAGATTGGCGATATCTGCGCCGGTGAATCCAGTCGTCAGTCCTGCAATCCCATCGAGGTCAATGTCCGGAGCAAGCTCTACCTTGCGGATATGCACTTTGAGGATTTCGAGGCGACCCTTGCGGTCGGGGCGGTCGACCAGGACTTGGCGATCAAAACGCCCAGCCCGAAGAAGTGCGGGATCGAGGATTTCCGGCCGGTTAGTTGCCGCAAGAAGAATGACCCCGATGCTCGGGTCGAACCCGTCGAGCTCGGCGAGAAGCTGGTTGAGCGTATGCTCCTTCTCGTCACTGCCGCCGAACGCCCCCGGTACACGGCTGCGCCCGAGCGCATCGAGCTCATCGATGAAAATGATGCAGGGCGCGGCCTGGCGCGCTTGCTCGAAGAGATCACGCACGCGGGCGGCGCCGACGCCGACGAACATTTCCACAAACTCAGACCCTGAGATCGAGAAAAACGGAACATTGGCTTCGCCTGCAACAGCTCGTGCCAGCAGCGTCTTTCCCGTTCCAGGAGGGCCTACCAGGAGAATACCTTTCGGCACTCGGGCACCAAGGCGTCCGTAGGCCTTCGGATCGCGCAGAAACGCAACCACTTCCTCAAGCTCGAACTTCGCCTCGTCGACCCCGGCGACGTCCTTGAACGTCACCTTGGTGTCCGTCTCGACATAGACCTTGGCGCGTGATTTACCCACGGTCATCAGCCCGCCGAGGCCCTGCCGGTCGGCGAGGCGCCGAAAAATCATCATCCAGATCAGATAGAAGATCACGGCCGGCACGGCCCAGGAGAGAATTGTTTCGAGCAGGCTACTCGACGGCGCGCCCTTAACCACGACGCCGCGCGCGGCGAGCTTGTCCGCAAGTTGCGGATCGACGCGAACCGCAAAGAAGTCGCGCTTGCCGCTCGGCAGCGGCTCTTTCAGCGAGCCCTGTACCGAGTCTGCCCCGACCGTGACCTCGGCCACCTTGCCCTGGTCTAGGAATTGCTCGAATTCGCTGTAGGGGATGGTCTCAACCTGGAAATAGCTCGACCAGAAATATTGGAGGAGCAAAACGCCAATGAAGGCGGCAATGATGTACCAGATGATGATCTGGCGCTTGCGGACTTCTGGTTCCATGGCTCGCGGTCAATTCAAGATGGCCGGCCAGAGCCTCATCGGCTCGGTGAACTTTCTTCACCCAAAATAGCTTCCAAGGATTTGATCTCCCTCAACCCCCGATGTTGGGGTAGCGACGAGACCTAATTTTGATCTCGCCGTCTGAAAGGTGAGCTCGATGTTCCTTTTCTCGGGTTCCCCCGATCGAGGCGCAGTTCGCCTACTCTAGCCCTTCTTGATCGCGATCTTCTTTTCCTGTTTCAGCGCCTCCGCCGTCTTCGGCAGCTTCACCGTAAGAACGCCATCATTGAAGCTCGCCTCTATCTTGTCGACATCGACGCCATCTGGAACTTGGAAGCTGCGCTGGAACGAGCCGTAACGGCGTTCCGAGAGATAATAATCCTTCTTCTTCTCTTCTTTCTCCTCTTTCTTCTCGCCTTTGATCGTCAACATCCCGTCGGAGAACTTGACATCGATGTTGCTCTCATCCATTCCCGGCAGCTCGGCGGTGATTTCGTAGTCCTTGTCCTTCTCGGTGATATCCACTGCCGGCATGCCGGCCCATGCGGTCTCGCCGTGCCAGAAAGAGCCAATCACCGCTGGAGCGAAGGGTCTTTGATCGGGATCAACAGATCCTCTTGGGTTAGTTTGTCGAAGCTTCCTGGCCTCGAAGCTACATGCCAAGGGCAGCTTCGCGATTGGTGCGGCCTTCCGGCTCAGGCAGCTCCGTCGTTCCCCGAGTCTCTTGCGAGCCCGTGTTCCGCGTGAATTCAGCGATGCCGTCGATGCGACCGCACGCGCTAGGTTTCTGACCAAATCTGAGTACGCGCGGCAGGCATTGTTGAAGAGCTTAACGGACGCATGGGGGGAACTGATGAGCAGGACAAATCGGAAGGCCGAAAAGGGTGCGGCGGCAACTGATAATAGAGTTCCGAGCAGCTTGCGTTATCGACGTCTAAAAAGGTGAACAGAAGCCATGGACCCTGCTCGTTTCGGCCTGTTGATGAGACGACGTGGCGGATCGAGCCGACCGATGCGCTACGCGCGCCGGGGATATTTACGCGGATGAATCTCTCATCCGCGACGCTGAAGCGGGGGACAACACTTGCGCGCGTTATCGCATCTTCGATTTCAGCTTTATCGTTTCGCCAAGTCGTTTGAGGGCTACATCGCTCGTAGACACCCATTGAAATCCTTGACCGATATCAAGGCCTCGCCCAAGCCCCCATGATGAATAGTACGCATGGATGTGATGGATGCCATTTGCGGACGCAGGGCTGTGAGGGACTATACGTCCGAGCCGATTGATGAATCCATTCTACGGCAACTAATCAACGCCGCCGTTCAGGCGCCGAGCGCGGTCAATCGCCAGCCGTCGTCGTTCACGGTCGTGCGGGATCAGGCCGTGCTCGCGCAGATCTCAGAAAAATCGAAGGCTTACCTTTTGAGCAACCCGCCTGGACGGGACGCAACGGACCGTTATCGCGAGCTCCTGAGTGATCTCAATTTCCAAATCTTCTATCACGCACCCGTACTGATTGTGATCTCGGCAAAGGAGCCGAGCCCCTGGGTTGTCGAGGACTGCTCCCTTGCGGCACAAAACCTGATGCTCGCCGCCTATGCCGCTGGGCTTGGTACATGCTGGATCGGCTTCGCCCAGCATTGGCTCGGTACCCCGGAAGGGAAGGCCACCCTTAAGCTTGGCCCGGAATGTATTCCGGTCGCTCCGATCATCGTGGGCTATCCCAAGACTGCCGCAGCGCCGGTTCCACACAAAGATCCGGATGTACGGTGGATCGGCTGACTTCGAATTACGGCCACTCGGCTAAGAAGCGAGGCAGGATGTTGGCGTATGGTGAGCCCAGCGCACTGTTCCTCTTGGCCAATGAACACGGCTTAGATCGCCATGCGGATCGCCACCTTTAATCTCGAGAACCTCGGCAATACGCGTCGGCATGGCGCTTCCTTCGAGGAACGGGCAGCCGTACTCCGCCCCCAGCTTGAACGACTCAAGGCGGATATCCTCTGTCTGCAGGAGGTGGATGCGCGCAAAGCCGGCGGCACGAGACGGGCCCTTGACCTCGAATGGCTTCTCGAGGGCACGCCCTATGCGAAGCATAGCTTGGTGATCAGCTCGTTGGGGTCAGGCCCCGCCGACGTGCACAATCTTGCGGTGGTCACGCGCTTGGCCGTGATTGAGGAGCACAACATCCGGCATAATTTCGTGGAACCTCTCCAATTTCGGCGCCATTCCGCCATTCCGTCCGACGATGCTGCGGTTCCCCTTGTGTGGGATCGACCGCTCCAGCACCTGGTCCTCGCACTACCGGGTGGCCGGCACTTTCATTTGTTCAACGTCCACTTGCGAGCGCCCCTCGCCGCGGCTGTGCCCGGGCAGAAGGCGGGGCCTTTCGCCTGGAAGACTGTCTCTGGATGGGCCGAGGGCTTCTTCGCCGCCGCTGTGAAGCGGGCCGGTCAGGCGCTTGAGTTGCGCCTCGCCATCGAGCGCGTGTTCGATGGCGAGCCCGATGCCCTTATCGCGGTGTGCGGCGACTTCAACGCGCAGGATCACGACACGGCGCTGAGACTCACTTGCGCAGGCGAGGACGATACCGGATCAGGAGGCTTGGCGCTGCGCGTGCTTACCCCCGTCGAGCGGACACTACCCGCCGACCGGCGCTTTACCGTGCTGCATCACGGACGTCCCCAGATGCTCGATCATATCTGTGCAAGCCGGGCGCTGTTCGCCGCCCTTCTCGGCGTCGAAATCCACAATGAAATGCTTGAGGATGAGCTGGTCGCCTATGGTCGTATTGACCGCCCGCCGGAATCCCTGCATGCGCCAGTCGTTGCCACTTTCGAGCTTGCCTGACGTGAAGGCGCAGGACTCTGGTTCACCTACCCTCGCGTTGCCGCGCTGCCTTCTCGAAGCAGACCTCCCAGTGGAGAATACCGCCGCGCAGGCGCGCGGAGACAGTTGGCAAGCGTCTTAATCGAAGCGTGATCGGAGGTCTCGGTGAGCACTGCGAAGATTGAGCCGACGCCGTCCCTTATTTCCGCCGGGCTGAGTTTCGACAGCAGGCCTGTCGCGCCGGAAGGCAGCATAGGCGCTTGTCTCTATTTGATCGGTGAGGCTCCCGGGCGCAAAGAAGCGGAAGCAGGCCGGCCCTTTGTAGGGCCCGCGGGGGAAGCATTGAGAGAAATGATGCGCGAGGCTGGAATAGAGCCTTCACGCGTCCGTCTCGCGAATGCGATCCCTTTCCGTCCTATCGAACGATCCGCTCAAGGCCGACTGCGTAACCGAACGCCGACCGCGAAAGAACTCCGCACTTATGGGCAGTCCGTGCTCTGCGATGTCCTAAAGGTGAAGCCGGCCATGATTGGCACTCTGGGGAAATCGGCAGCCATACTGTTTGGCGTTTCGACGCCGGTTGACCAGGCTCGGAAGCAAGTTTTCCAATTCAAGCGCATACCGGTCCGCGTCATGTACCATCCGAGCTACGTTCTCCGTTTTGGCGGGAGGGGATCCTCGCTCTGGCAGTCTGCCGTCCAAGACCTGCATTCCGTTTGGAAAGCAGCTCAACGGGCATCTAGCTAGCGGCGCCACCTGTCTGTCGTTGCGCCCCTACCAGCCAAAGCAACCGACGGCGCCTCCGGCGGCAATCGCGCTTGACGTAACCTTCAGCAAGGCCGCCACTGGTCTAGTGCATTGGGCCCCTCCCAGACGGGATGTCCTTACCGTGAGCGCTGACCGGCGAAGCTCCTAAGACTTGCGAACAACTCGGTATCGTTGATGATCCGCGGTACCTTGTGCTGCCCGCCGAGCTGGCCCCTCCTCTTCATCCAAGCTGCAAAGCTCCCAGGAGCGACGGCCTCAACGTTCGGCGCTTGCAAGCCGTAGTCACCAGCACGGTACTGTTTGTAGTCAGCATTCAACGCGCAGAGACGGGCATCAAGCGCGCCGGCGAACGCCGCGAGTTGGCTCGCATGCGGGGCGCCACCAGCGAACTCGACGACGTAGTGATGGGCAGCTTTGCGGCCGACGCTCTCTGGAAAGCTGGGGGCTACGCAATAGTCGACCACGTCCGCGTTGATCGCACCCGCGGCGACCGCGATGGCTTCCTCGATCTGCGAGCTAATCAGATGCTCGCCAAAGGCCGAAAGAACATAGGAGGTGCGGCCGGTGACGAGAATGCGCGGCGGATCAAGCTCAAGGAACTTTACAGTGTCGCCGAGGACATAGGCCCATGCGCCCGCGCACGTGCTGACAACAACGGCGTATTCGATCTCTGTTTCGGCATTACCAAGCCAATGCCGGGACGGATTGGAAGCGCTAAGTTCTTTGGCCAACACAAATTCGAAAAACACGCCGTTGTCGACGATTAGGCGCAGCCCTTCGCCCGGACCGCGATCCGCGATGGCGATGAACGCTTCACTCGCCGGTAACACCTCCCGCAGCTCGGCCCTACCGCCCTCCAGAAGCTCCGCGAATCGCTTGGCGTACGGCTTGAAATCGACCCCGCCATGAACCAGCATTTCGAGCCCGGGATAATAGTTCCGAAGCCGCGGCTTCCTGTCCGGACGCAACTCGGCAAGCTTGTCGAACAGTATCAGCAGCCAGTTCGGTGTTCCGCTGATCGCGCGAATATCCTCCTCAAGAGACAGCCGTGCGAGCTTGTCGATCTTCTCCTTCCAATCGGCGAGAAGCGCCAACTCTCGCGGTGGAAAGGCATAGGGCTGAAGCCACCAGGGGATCTCGTTGGCTTCGATGCCGCTCAGATCGCCAGAATAGATCCCCGGCCCTTCTTCCCGCAGGTCAGTGCTGCCACCCAGGATGAAGGCCTTGCCGCCGAGAATTCGGCTCATGGGCCGATTGAGCAGATGGTGGAAGAGGAGATCCTGAGCGGCACGGAAATTGGCGTCCAGCATAGCGCGCGAGCAGGGAATGTATTTGGTTACCCCCGTCGTCGTTCCGGCTGTTAGGGCGAAATAGGGTATCGTGCCCGGCCAGGTACAATCGTTGAGTTCAGGAAAATCCGACTTCCAGTACTCGTGCCAAATATCCTCATACCTTCGCACCGGCACTCGGTTCTGGAAGTCCTGCACGCTCGTGATAGAGGCAAAATGGTGATCGCGTCCGAACCGTGTCGAGGCTGCCTTTCTTACCAGCCAGTGCAGCTCACGTTCCTGCGTCTCGGCAGGTCGCTGCATGTTGAGTTGCCAACTGCGCCACTGTGAACACAACGAGACAAGGGGTGTCGCAGCGAGCATCGGCCTCTCATCGCTCCACGCCGGTGATGTTCAGACGCGGCTACATCCTGACTCCACCACTTGGCTCTTTGCTCGCGTGGAAGTCCGCTGGAGCTACGTGAGATTTCGCGCTTTGGAACATAATCAGCTCCCATTCCGTTCGAATCTCGTCGAGGCGCAGGATGTAGAGATTTCCGTCGTCGCCCCTGACCTTGAAATAGCGGTCGTGAGGGCCATGCCATTGATCGAGGTTATCGGTCACCTCGATCTCACGTTCGTCCAGGCGGAATCGTCGGGGCATTTCGATCCCGCCGTGGCCAGCATAGGTCTCGACCCAAACCCGCATGGTTGCGTTGCATCCATTCCTTCAAAGTGAAGCGCTTACAAGCTGAACATTGACATCGGCCCCGCGTGTTGATTTCGATCAAGAAAACGCCGAACGAATGTCGCTTCTGCATAGGAGCCACCGCGGCGGTAACAATGCCGGTTTCGATTGACCTGTCTCAAGGACTGCTCCTAATACCGGCTTAGGTACAGCAATCGGGTATCCAGCCGAAGCTGGTTCCGCTTCAAAGCGGCCAAGACGGCGTAACCTCGGTGACTCTCATGCAAGATAAAGCGAACGAAACGGATGTGCCAGCAGGCGATAATGCGGAAACACTCACGATCTCGCCCGAGAAGGTCTGTTTCATCATCATCAAGGCCAAGGAATTTGATGCCAAAGATGAGGTGACTGAGCCAGACCCAGGATCCAATCCATCGGACGACAAAGAGGCTGCGGTCCTCGAAGACCATGAAGACGACCCGGTCCTCGAGGAACTCACATCCCTCATCAATTCCTTGTCGGAGGATGAGCAGATTGATCTCGTGGCCTTGGCATGGTTAGGCCGGAACGACTATTCTGCCAGCGACTGGTCAACGGTCCGCGAGGAGGCGGCCCGTGCACACAATGAACGCACGGCGAGCTACCTCCTCGGCATGCCGCTCCTGGGTGACTTCTTGGAGGAAGGCCTTTCCATGCTCGGCTATTCCTGCGAGGAGTTCGAAATAGGGCGACTCTGATCGAAGTGATCGGCAAGACACAGACGGCACTCGGTCTCGCCACGACGATGGTCGGGGCATTCAGGGACGACGAGGTGAGCCGCCTCTTGCGACTTGGCGCAGATGAGACCTCGTTGTGCTTAATCCCCGTCGGAAGACCCTAGTTTTCTCTTTTCGAGTGGCAGGAGCGGCCCATGCCGTCACGCGCATCACCTTCGGCTTGTGGTGCCCGAGTGGTGGAGTACCTTTGGACAGATGCTCGTAAAGGTCGGGGAGCCGCATGCCGTTTCAATTACATCTCGGCCCATGCAGGCCCTTTGTGCATTGATGTGCATCAATGCGACAGCTGCAGCCGGTAAGACACTCGCAGCGGAGTTCTTTGGAGGGAGCCCGCATGACACCTGAGCCAAAAATGACGCTCACGCGTGAGGATATTTTGCACTTATGCGGCGATCTTCCGGATTGGAAGATCGCGAGAATAGAGGCGAGTGAAGCGAGCTATGAGGATCTGGCGATAGCCGTCACATGGGCTCAAGGTCAGGATGACGTTACGATACCGGCCCACCACCCCCTCACGGGCCGCGCAGCCTATCTCTATGAAGTCCTCACAGCTGACGAAGACATTTGGGGTGAGGAGCATCGGGCTTAGTGGGCCTGGTTAGGGTAGAGCCTAAGACAAGCATCCAAGGGCGCCAGGGTCATGCTTGCGGACCTACCTAATCATGGCGCCAGGCGCTGGGCGCCTAGGTCGGGTTCGACTACACTATCCAAGTCGAGGCCAAAGAGCTTCGCGTCGACACGATCGCTCAGCGGTTTCATAGCCCGAACTATTTCCGTCGTGAATTGGCCACCCACCAACTGGTAGGCGATCGAGCCGGGAAAAACCAAACAGGCCTCCCGTTGGGACTGAGGTGATGACATGGACCCAGGGTCGAGCCCGCTGCTCACCGATCTTTACCAACTCAATATGATCGAGGCCTATCTCGCCTATGGCGAGACCAAGACGGCGGTCTTCGAGCTCTTCGTGCGCAAGCTGCCCGCGCGGCGCGGCTTCCTAGTTGCCGCCGGTTTAGAGCAGGCGCTCGAGTTTCTTGAGGGCCTGCGCTCCTCTGCGCATGAGATCGACTGGTTGAAGCGGACGGGCAGGTTCAGCGCTCGCACTCTCGACTATCTCGCCGCTCTCTGCTTTACCGGCGATGTCCATGCCATGCCGGAGGGGTCGGTGTTTTTCGCCAATGAGCCGATCCTCCGCGTGACGGCCTCGCTGCCTGAGGCGCAGCTCGTTGAGTCGCGCCTCATTAACATTCTCCACTTCCAAACCGTGATCGCGTCCAAAGCAGCGCGAATGGTCCTCGCTGCGCCCGGCAAATTGCTCGTCGATTTCGGGCTCCGCCGCGCACATGGAGCCGAGGCCGGGCTCATGGCCGCGCGCGCAAGCTATATCGCTGGTTTCGCCGGAACGGCGACCGTGCTCGCGGGGAAAATGTTCGATATCCCGCTCTTCGGCACCATGGCGCATTCCTACATTCAGGCCCACGACGACGAAGCTGTCGCCTTTGAGAGATTCGCCCATGCCCGGCCGCAAGACCTTGTAATTCTTCTCGACACCTACAATACCGAGGCCGCGGCCCGAAAGGTCATGGCACTCGCGCCGCGCCTCAAGGCCTCTGGCATCGTCGTCCGCGGCGTGCGCCTCGATAGCGGCGACCCGATCGCGCTGTCCAAGAGCGTACGGCGCATTCTCGACGACGGCGGCCTCACCGATGTGACCATCTTTGCAAGCGGCGGCCTCGAAGAGGATCAGCTCATGGCGATGGCCGAGGCCGACGCGCCGATTGACGGCTTCGGCATCGGCACGAGTCTCACCACCTCCTCCGACGCACCCGCGCTCGACTGTGCTTACAAGCTGCAAGAATATGCCGGACAGCCGCGACGCAAACACTCGGCAGGCAAGGAGACCTGGCCAGGCCGGAAGCAGGTCTGGCGCCGCTATGATCCGCATGGCCGCATGGCGGGCGATACGATCTCGGTGGAGAATGACGATCAGCCCAGCGAGCCGCTGATCCACGAGGTCATGCAAGCGGGCAAGCGCATCGGCCCTGCACGTCGCCTCACCGCGATCCGAGCCTACGCGGAGAGCGAGCTTGAGCGCCTGCCGGAGCCACTGCGCAAGCTCGAGCCGGGCGAAATATACCCAGTGCAGGTGGGGGAGGCATTGATTGGCCTTACAGCCGAGTTTGACCGCCGCCTGATAGAACGGGATCGGAAGCCGACATGACGAAGAAGATTGCCGTCGGCGAGGGCGATGTCTTGGTCGTGGTGGACATTCAGAATGATTTCTGTCCGGGGGGGAGTCTCTCGGTTCCGCGCGGAGCCGAGGTTGTGCCGCTGATCAACCGTCTCGCCACGCGTTTTGAGCACGTCGTGCTCACTCAGGATTGGCATCCGCCCGACCACCTATCGTTCGCATCGGCACATCCTGGGAAGCAACCCTACGAAAGCGTCATGTTCCCTTACGGCTCCCAAATCCTGTGGCCCGACCACTGCGTCCGAGCCACTCAAGGCGCCGAATTCCACCGAGATTTGCACGCTCCCCATGCGGCGCTCGTGTTGCGCAAAGGCATCCATCGGGCGATCGATTCCTACTCCACCTTCTACGAGAATGATCGGAAGACGCCCACTGGCCTCGTCGGCTATCTGCGTGAGCGTGGCTTCACGCGGGTGTTCCTCGCCGGGCTCGCCTTCGATTTCTGCGTGCGCTACTCAGCTGAAGATGCGTGCCGCGAGGGATTTCAGGTCGTGGTCGTCGAGGACGCCTGCCGCGACATTGACGTCGACGGCTCGATGATCGCCACGCGAGACAGCTTCAGGACGCTAGGCATTGTCTGCACCGCCGCCGAGGCTGTGGGCTGAGGAGGATTGGTACGAAGCAGATGCAGGAGCTGACGGGGTTCTTCGCGGGAATGCTATCCATGTGGCGGGCCGATTAGTGGTTTCCGCGATGGGGTTCGATCCGCGTCGAGGCCGCCGAACCGAGCCGGCGTCGGCGCGAGAGTGGCCATGATCGCGAGGCGATCCGCGGGCACCTGTCTAAGCGCGTCCGGCGTTGGTTTCGCTCAGAACTTGAATAGGAAGTCGGACGACGGGCGCGTTCAATGCGAAAGATCAGTTCGGTTCGCCCGAGGCTTGTCGATGCCGAGATCACGGTCGGGTTGGACTGGACAGGGAGACATCGACAGGTCTTCTCGTCTGTTGATGGAGCTCCCGCACCAATTCGCTCACGATGGCGATCAGAGCGCGCTCACGCGACGCCTGATCTTGAGCCGCATCAAGGGACTCGCTTCGGTCGTCCACTCGTCCACTATCATGGAAAATGATTGGCTCCTTCGGTTCGTTCCTTGTTGATGCGGATCAAAGGGACCGCGACTGCCAGCTCTCCTGATGCACGGTAAGGACTCTGAGTCCGTCATGCGGCCGCTATTGTACCCTAGCCTGGTCAACGGCCGGTTCGGCGATCCCGCGCTTTACGTGGCGACGTTGTTCGAGAAGCGTGCCATCCTGTTCGACCTCGGCGACATTGCGGGCTTGTCGCCACGCAAAATCCACCGCATCGAGCACGTGCTCGTCTCCCATGCCCATATAGACCACTTTATCGGTTTCGACCTTCTGCTGCGGGTGCTGGTTGGCCGCGAACAGACGGTGAAGCTATATGGCCCGAAAGGATTCATCGACCGGGTGCGCCATAAGCTTCAGGCCTATCAATGGAACCTAGTCGACCGCTATCTCTGCGATCTTATCTTTGTCGTTGCCGAAATTGACGCCTCGGCCGCGGTGTCGACCACGTGTTTCCGGTTGAAGAACGCATTCGCTGATGAACCGCTGGGTCGCAGTCCGTTGCCCAGTGGCGTCATCCACAGCGAGCCCACCTTTCGCGTCAAAACGACGGTACTCGAGCATCGCACCCCTTGTCTTGCCTTCGCGCTCGAGGAAGCGGCGCATGTCAACATCTGGAAGAACCGGCTTGCGGAGCGCGGGCTTCCGGTCGGACCTTGGCTGCGAGAGCTCAAACGCGCGGTGGTCGAGAACCGACCGGACGATCACCTCATCGAGGTCCCGCAAGCGGAGGGGGCGCTGGCCCAACCGAAGCCGCTTGCTGCGCTTCGCTACGTTCTCACCGTCACGCGGGGCCAAAAAATTGGCTATGTGACGGACGCGGCCGATACTCCTGCCAATCGCAAAGCGATTGTCGACCTTGTGCGTGGAGCCGACCTCCTCTACATCGAAGCCCCCTTCGCCGAAGCCGATGCTGCGCTCGCGGGGGAGCGCGCCCATTTGACCACCCAGGCGGCAGGCGAGATCGCTCGCGCAGCCGGGGTGCGGCGGATCGAGCCGTTTCATTTTTCCCCGCGTTATAAAGGCGAGGAAGAGCGGATGCTGGCCGAGGTGACGGCCGCGTTCGAAAGACAATGACCAATCCGCGCGACATCCGCTCCGCCGAAGGCACCACCATACACGCAGGGCCAACGGCCAGCGCCCAACAGAGCCGGATTTTTGTCGGCCTCAAGATTGCGCCCGAAATTGCCCGGCAGCTTACCCTCCTCGCAAGGTCTATCGAGCACGTTCCGCTCCGGCTCGTGCCGGCTCCCGATATTCATCTCACGCTAGTGCCCCCGTGGAATGAGGCCTCAATCCCCGCCGCCGTCGAGAAGCTACGCCAAGCCCTGGACGGATTTGGCCGCTTTTCGCTGACCTTCGAGCGTCTGTGCTACGGACCTGAGCCCCGTCGCCCGTGGCTGCTCTGGGCCGAATGCCCCCCAAGCGCTGAGATCATGGCCCTGCGCAACGCGCTGCTAAGGGCCTACGGCCAAGCGGACGACCGGCCGTTCCGGCCCCACCTGACGCTCGCGCGCATTGAGAGAAACGGCAGGGCCGTTGCTGAGGAGAATCCAGTCGATCAGATGCTCTGGCTGACGCAACATATGGACTCCGTTGAGCTATTTCGATCGCCTGCGCCAGGCGAGAGTGGCTATCAGGTTGTTGCCTCACTCCCACTTGAGGAGGGGCGCTCCCTAACTACCCTTATGACCGGGCGAGAATGACACAGCCGCTTGCTCCATTCGGCGAACACTGATGAGCATTGATCTGCGACAAGGCGTCCGTCTGTCGTCAGCCCACAATGCCCGCATTGACTCGGCTGGAATATCAGGACCAAGTCATGCAATACACTTCGATTAGTCGTGCGGTTCAGCCTTGAGGCCCGAGGAACCAGCGATGAAAGGCATTCAAGCGCTCGACGCTGCGATACAAGCGACCGACGATTGGATCAGCGCGCTTATGCGGCGTCTCGGCTGGCAGGATCGGGAGAAGGTCTATTTGGCCCTGGTCGTTACGCTGCATGCGCTGCGTGATTCCCTGCCGCGGGACGAGGCCGCTTACATCGGGGCGCAGTTGCCGGTGTTGTTGCGCGGCCTATATTACGACGGTTGGCATCCCTCCGGTCGCATCGCGCAGGCAAGGACCCGCAGCGCCTTCTTAGAGCGGATCGAGGAAGGGGTGCATCGTGATCCCGGCATCGATGCAGAGCAGGCCGCTCGAGCCGTCTTCGCTCTTCTCGCCGAGCGCTTGCCCGCGGGAGAGCTCGAGGACGCGAAGGCCGCCACGCCAAGCGCGCTGCGGATGTTTTGGCCGAGCTGAATTGGCTCAAGGGTAAGCCATCGGCGCACAAAATCGAGAGGCGATGATGGTGGAAACCCATCCAGTCGATATAGCGCCGGAACAGGTCGTGGGCTGGCTCATGGTCGAAGGGCGCCTCCATGCCTTCGACTTGCTCGTCAGCGCGACGCGGTCCTTTGAGCCCGGGGAGCTGACCGGCGGGGCAAGCCGAAGGCTTGGCGAGGAGGAGCGCGAGGAGGTGAGCGAGATTTCCGAGGTCGGCCTGCTCGAGGTCATGCCCCGGCAGAAGCCCCATATTTGGACGCTCCGGGTTCGCGTCGAGGACGATATCGGGCCTCGCTTGCCTGAGGATGAGCCGGTTCCAGAAACGGAAGAGGAGCTTGATCTGCCGACCTTCTATGAAGAGTTCATCAAGGCCGACAGAGGCCTTGCCGAAGTGAGCGTCGAAGTCGATAGCCCGGCGGCGAAAGCAAGCTTCAATAGGGTTCTGGAGGCGATTCTGACCGACCGGCATCAACGCGGCAAAGGCAAGGCTGCGCCGGGCAAGCCCCGCGCAAAAAAGCGCTGATCGCGAAGCTCACGCCTTTAGCTTCTAACGGCGGGCGATCATCTGCTTGAGCTTGGTCCAAGGCTGGGTGTTGAGGATGTCTTTGGGCTCGAGCCAGGCCCGGCGCGCCTGCCCGATGCCATAACGGATCGCGTCCAATCCAAAGGTCGAATGGGCGTCGGTCGAGATCACGAGCTTCACCCCCGCTTCCTTCGCAAGCTTGCAATGCACGTCGTCAAGATCAAGGCGAGCCGGATGGGCGTTGAGCTCAAGCGCGACGCCCCGCTCTTTGGCTCCTTCAACCACGCGCTCGAGGTCGATGGCGTATTCCGGCCGCTCCCCCAGCAGGCGCCCCGTCGGGTGAGCAAGGATGGTCACATATTTGTTGTCCATGGCGCGCAAGATGCGGTCCGTCTGCTGCGAGCTGTCGAGGTCGAACTTGTAGTGAACGGCTACGACCACAAGGTCGAGACGCTTCAACATTGCATCGCTCAGATCGAGCTTGCCGTCGGCCAGGATGTCGACCTCCGATGATTTGAGTATACGAAAGTTGCCTAACTCCTCATTTAGCCGCTCGATCTCGCCAAGCTGCTTGGCGAGGCGCTTCTCGTCCAATCCTCTCGCGACCGTGGCATGCTTGGTGTGGTCGGTAATGGCAAGGTACTCATAGCCGCGCGCGCGCGCCGCCTCCACCATCTCGCGCAGACTGCTCTTGCCGTCTGACTCTTTGGTATGCACATGGAGGTCGCCACGAATGTCGGCAAGCGTGATGCGCTTTGGCAACGCGTCGGCATAAGCCGCCTGTATTTCGCCGCGGTCTTCTCGGAGCTCTGGCTCAATATAGGGCAGTCCGACCGCGCCGAAGACCTCTTCCTCGGTGCGTCCCCCGATCCGCTTGCTACCGCGAAAGATTCCGTATTCGTTGATTTTGAGCCCGCGTGCCTGTCCAAGCTTCCGAATGGCGATGTTGTGCGACTTCGAACCCGTGAAATAATGCAGCGCAGCACCGTAGCTCTTCTCGGGCACCACGCGCAGATCCACCTGGACGCCAGAGCGCAAGATGACGGTCGCCCGCGTGCTGCCCTTCGCCAAGACCTCTGCCACCTCGTCATAGGCGATTAAGTGGGCCACTACCGCCGGACCTTTGGCACAGGTCACGAGGATATCGAGATCGCCGACCGTGTCCTTGCGCCGGCGGTAGCTCCCCGCGACCACGACATGCCCGATCTGCGGCACCGCCTGCAGGTAGGCGCATAGGCTCTGAGCAAAATCCTCTGCGGTCGAGATCTTGAAGCGTTGTTCGCGCTCGCGAGTCTTTTGGATCTCGGCAAGGATCTTCTCTTCGGTCTTGGCAGTGAAGCCCCGGAGTTCCCGAATCTTGTGCGTCTTGGCCGCGCGCTCGAGGTCCTTGACGGTCTTGATGCCGAGAGCCTGGTGCAGCAGGTGCACGCGCTTTGGACCGAGCCCAGGAATTGTGGTGAGTACGGCAAGCGTCGTGGGTGTCCGCGCTTCGATCTCCTCCAGAGCCAAAAGTCGCCCTGTCTGTACGAGCTCCGTTATCTTGCCTGCCAGATCCTTGCCGATCCCTGGCAGCCCGGCCAAGGGCTTGCCTTCCCCAACCATCTTCGCCGCGCTTTGCGGCAGGTCCTCTATGGTCTGCGCAGCGCGGCGATAGGCGCGGATGCGAAAGGGATTGGCACCTTCGATCTCGAGGAGATCGGCGACGTGCCGAAACGTATCGGCGATACTCGCGTTGTGTACGGCCATTCCGGTTCCGCGAGCGTTGGCGAGGGAGCGTATGGCAGTTCAATGGACTTGCGCCAGTCGCGCTTTGCGCTGGGTCAAGTCGGCGCTGGGCCGTAGCTGGATGAGCACGCCTCCGGCTTGCGGCGGTCTCAGCGGTCGACTAAGGCTAGGCTCATCTCCGAGAGGCTTTACTCTTGCCCATTGACCTCTTTGCCCTCAATGCCACGCGCGAGTTCGGTGTCAAGGTCGCCGGCGAGCTCGGCATCGAGTTAGCCGCGCACGAGGAGCGCGAGTTCGAAGACGGCGAGCACAAGGCGCGCCCTCTTGTGAGCGTCCGAGGCCACGACGTCTACCTTATCCAGAGCCTCCATTCGGGACCTGCGGCGAGCGTCAACGACAAGCTTTGCCGGCTGTTGTTTTTCATCAGCACTTTGAAGGAAAACGGCGCTAGGCGAGTAACCGCGGTCATCCCCTATCTCGCCTATGCGCGAAAGGATCGGCAGACGAAGCCGCGTGACCCCGTCATGACCCGCTATCTCGCCGTTCTGCTCGAGGCTGCCGGTGCGGATCTCGTGATGACGCTCGAGGTGCACAATATCGTGGCCTTTCAGAACGCCTTTCGCTGCCAGACGATTCATCTTGATCCACGACGGCTGTTCGCAAAGGAGGCCCTGGCCCTTGTTATCGGCGACAAGCCCGTCGTCGTCGCCTCGCCGGATCCAGGCGGCGTGAAACGGGCGCAGCTCTTTCGCGAGACGCTTGAGGCGAGCCTCGGGCGCCCCGTCGCCAGCGCCTTCCTGGAGAAGCGACGGAGCGCAGGCGTGGTCAGCGGCGAGCTGCTGATCGGAGAGGTCGACGGTGCAACGGTACTCGTGGTTGACGATTTGATCAGTACTGGCGGGACGCTTGCAAGAGCGGCGAAGGCCTGCCGGGGGCACGGAGCGGAGAAAGTCTTCGCCTTTGCTGCCCATGGCCTGTTTGTTGGCGGTGCAAGCGAGGTGATCCGCCAATCGGAACTCGCCACGACGTTTGTGATGGATACCGTGCCGCCATTTCGCCTCGCGTCGGGAATGCTGGATTGCCGCGTCCGCATCGTGTCTGCGGCTCCTCTCTTTGCCGAGGCCATCCGCCGCTGCCACAGTGGAGGGCCAATCACGGAACTGGTCGAAGGGCCGGCGTGATTACTCGCGATTGTGCGAGCTCTAGATAGCGGCTCGCCAGCGGCACCCATTTCCAGGGCTCGCGCGGATCTGGCTCGAGGAGATGTGCAAGGGCAAGACGCGCGCGTAAGCAGGCCCGATACACCCAGTAAAACTCAAGGAGACGCGAGGACACTACGTCATTAAGGCCCTGCGCGCATCTCTCGATAAGGCGTTCGCCGATCCATCCAGCGCCGAGCAGCTCGCATTCCAAGGCGAGAAACGTCAACTCATCAAAAGGATCCACCAAGCGCAGCTCGCGACTAAACTCCAGGCAATCGATGATCACCGGAGGGTCCGAGAGGCAGATATGTTCTGGCCGCAAGTCGCCGTGTCCTTCGACAACACGGCCCTGCCCTACTCGGTCCTCGAGCATGGTGCTGTCCTCAATGCCACGTCGCACGCGATCGAGTACATCCATAACCTGCGATCCGTCCAAGCTAAAACGCGAGTCACGCAGCACGGCTACGTTGACGACATGCTCGCGCGCGAACTGCCGGACATATGCCGAAGGTGATATGTCCGCTGGTTGGCAGGCAACAAAAAAGGCAATCAGAAGATCTGCCAAAGCTTCGATGCTTCCGCTCTGATCGGGGGCGATGGTGCGATCAAGGATGGCGTGGTCGAGCATGCACGCATCGGGCAATCGCCGCATCTTCACGAGCCAATCGACCCGCCTCTCCATGCCCAGCCAACGCGAGGCTGCCATCATGCTCCTGCGTGAGAGGGACCATGCCAAGATAAACATCGGGCGCCAGCCTGCGATTAAGGCTTATCTCTGCGCGACAATTCGCCTCGCGGGCGGCAAGCGTCGTTAAATCGAGAAACGGACGGCGGACCGGTTTCTTCAGTTTGTAGATAAATTCGCCGGCGAGGAAGACCCAGGACATGTGGGTTTCCTTGATGTCCACAACGCGCGGACGATCTAGGTAGGCTTCGCATTTGCTTAAGAACGCCACCTTTTCGGCAGTCGAAATGGCCAAAACCCATCCTCCCTGATCGAGGCCAAGGCCAATCGTTTGTCGAACCGGGCGCGTCACGTTGACCTTGATCAAGGCGCCCACCTAGTGCCGTAGGCAGATTAGTGGCCTGGGACGGCTATTGCGAGGGGAGAGCAGGCCTATGAACCAAGCTGGCCATCGGATCCCGGGGGTTAGCGCGCGTCTGGTCACGATCGGCCCGAAGCAGCTTGAGGGACTCCTGACCGTTCCTGAGGGGGCGGCCGGCCTCGTCATCTTCGCCCATGGGAGCGGAAGCAGCCGGCTTAGCCCACGCAACGCCTATGTGGCTGAGCGGCTCCAGAGTCGCGGCATGGCAACACTGCTATTTGATCTCCTCACTGAGGAGGAGGCTAGCGACCGGCGCAACGTGTTCGACGTGCCCCTGCTTGCAACCCGATTGGGGGAGGCCGTAACATGGGCGCGCGCGGATTCCGAGATCGCCGCATTGAAGATTGGCCTTTTCGGCGCCAGCACCGGCTCGGCCGCCGCGCTGGTTGCAGCCGCTGAAATCCCTAAGCAGGTCACTGTCATCGTCTCGCGCGGTGGTCGTCCTGATCTCGCGGAGGCTGCCTTATCGGATGTTCGTGCGCCAACCCTGCTGATTGTAGGCGGTGATGATACCGGTGTGCTGGAGCTCAATCGGAACGCTTTCACAAAACTGAGCTGCGTAAAGAGCCTGCTCGTGGTGCCCGATGCCACGCATCTGTTCGAGGAAGAGGGAGCTCTTGACCAAGTTGTGCAGGCGGCCGCTGAATGGTTCACTCTCCATCTGCAGCGAAAAACCGATGACGTCATTCGCCATTTTTGAGAACCGCGTCGAAGCCGGCAAGGCCTTGGGCAAGGCTCTAGCCGCAAAGGCTCTTCCCGACCCGGTCGTGCTAGCGCTGCCCCGCGGGGGTGTGCCTGTTGCGGCAGAGGTAGCCAAAGTCCTGAAGGCGCCACTTGATCTCGTAATGGTGCGCAAGATCGGCGTGCCATGGCAACCGGAGCTTGCGGCGGCCGCGGTCATTGACGGCCAAGATGCGCAAATCGTGGTCAATGACGAGGTTTGCGTCCTAGCAGATGTGAGCCGAAGCTACATTGACGAAGCGGCAAAGAAGGAGCTGGCGGAGATCGATCGCCGAGCGAAGCTTTATTTGAAGGACCGTCCGCGCGCGCCCATCGCAGGGCGTTCGGCAATTGTCATTGATGACGGAATCGCGACCGGCACGACCATGCGGGCCGTCATTCAAGCGTTGCGGCGCAAAGGACCGAAATCCATCGTCCTCGCCATCCCTGTTGCTCCCGCCGATGCCATTGAGGCGTTGCGGGGCGAGGTTGACGACATTGTCTGCCTGGAGACGCCCGAGCCCTTCTACGGCATCGGCCTCCATTACGCCGACTTTCACCAAGTCCAGGACGAGGAAGTCATTAAGAGTCTGGAAGCGCAGACTGCTCCGGCCGAGGCAGGTCAGACGGTCCCCTAAGGGTGGCGCGAGACGATTCCGCCGTACACCCCTTCGACCTTCTGACCATCGCTGCCAAGCGGGGCCACAAGGATCTCCCCCGACTGATCAGGAGAGATGAAGGTCGCGGAAACCGCTTCCCCCGTCTTTTCCACCCATCCAAACAGAAGCCTGAGGCGGGCAGCGAGACGGCGATTTTCCAACTTCAAAAGCGTGTGCTCGTTCGCTGGCGCGCCTAACAGCTTCTTTGCCGCATCGCCCACAAATCGTACGTTCCATTCCGCCTTTCCGCGCCGCTCGAAGACAAACAGGTGCGAGGCAAGCGGCCCGAGCCGTTCCACGTAAATATCGGAAAGGTTAGGGAAGACTCGTTCGCCACGCCGGGTCCGCCAATGGTCCAAGGCCATCTCGAGCGAATGTTCGCTTGTTCCCGCTGCGTCAATTCTGGCGAACAGCCGCTTGAGCGACGCAGGCAGCAGCGCAAGGGTTGTCACTACATTCTCCCCATGAGAGTAACCAACTAGGAGCTGATCAGAGATCAGACCTTGACCCGCGTCAATTGTGTTCAATCTCTGAGTTTGCTCTCGTTATCGCCCGGCGTCAGCGCAACGCCACCGCCAGCTGCCCATTCTTGCGGATGATATGCGTGCCAAAGCGCGCACTCTCGCGATCGAGCGTGGTCTGAAGCCAATCGGTATCGGGAGGGGTCGCCCGTTGCAGTCGAAACCGCCGGGCATGATACGGCACGAGGGTTAGTTCCCAAAGAGCGCCACTCCCATCACATCGAGCCAGATACATGAGGGAAAGATCGCCCCGATACTGCTCCCAGCCGGAGATGCCCTCGTAATCGGTAATGAAATCCCCGCAGCCGTAGAGGATCAGCCGCTCCCGGTAGATCTCGAGCGCGCGCGGATGATGGGACGAATGGCCATGGAGAACATCGCAGGCGCCCGCATCGACGAGAGCATGCGCGAAAGCACGCTGCTCCTCGGGGACGTGATGGCCCCAATTCGAGCCCCAATGGATCGAGACCACCACGAGATCGCGGGGCCCACGTGTCGCGATAATGCGTTCGGCAAGCTTGTTCGCACTTGCCAGCGAGAGGTCGGGAAGCAAGCTCACGCCGGCCTCATTCCCGCTCGCAGCCCAGTTCCGGGGGATCCCGCTCGTGGTAGCTCCGAGGCCAAAAACAAGAACCCTTCGGCCCTCGGGCAAACCGATCGCAGCGGGCTTTTCTGCCTCGGCCTGATCGATTCCTGCGCCGGCCATGGGGATTTTTTCTCGCTGCAGGACCGCCAGAGTTTCGAGCAAGCCCTCGCGACCCCAATCGAGAACATGGTTATTGGCGAGAACACAGCAATCCACCGACGCTGCCTTGAGGCATTGAACGTTGCCTGGGTGCATCTTGTAATTGATGCCCTTCGGCAGAGGCGAGGTGCTCGTCGTGATGCTGGTCTCAAGGTTGATTATGCGCGCGTGCGGCTTCGCAGCCTCAAGATCGCTGAGGGCGTCGCCCCAAACATAGTCGAAGGGGCAATCTCTCGGGATCGGCCCATGGACTCTTTCCGCAAGGTGCACATAGCCGAGGGCCGAGGTCATATACGACTCGTAAAGAGTGGGATCGCTCGGACAGTGCATGATCTGGTCGATGCCCCGACCGAGCATGACGTCGCCACAGAGAAAGAGGGTGATCCCGTCTTGGCCAGCTGCCATGTCCGTCACTCATCCATGTGTTCGGGCGCGCTCTGGGGATACGGCTTGCCGTCAAGCAGCGGCCAGGAAGGGATAGCGCTTTAGCTCTTCGCGCGTCCAAAGCGCCATGCCGCCCCTTTGGCCTACGGTCTCGATCAGCAACACGGCGTCCGGATCGTCGAAGCAGATTCGGCCGCCGGCGCCGGCCGAAGTCAGCGCTTCAAGTAGAACCTCATCGAGAAACCGCTCCTCGGTCGGGGTGGAGATCGTTCCCTTCAGTCCGCGCCGATGCAGCCGCACATGGAACGACTTGCCGATGAGGCGCGGCACGTAAGTGAGGGCAATCTCGCGCGCCTTGGTCTCGAACTCGGCGGCGTCCTCGAACTCGAACAAATGCTCGAAGGGCACGACATGGGACATCGCATTGAGGATACCGGGTGACTGTTCGACCGCGGCGCCAAACTCTCGAAGAAATGAGGCCGGGTCCCCAACCGCCATCGTCGCCACGTTGTAGTACTCGGTCCGTTTAAGGCGCCCCCACCTTGCAAGCAGATTGCGCGAGACCCGGTATGTCGGCTCGGCCAAGGTCACGAGCACGTTCCAGTCAGCAGGCGGCTTCTCGCTCTGACCGACTAAATTGATCTCGCTGGACATTCGATCTGCCGCTTAACGTCGGTGCGGGGTGGCCGACCCCCCGTCATCGCTCCACGATGTGGTGCTTGCCGATTGGGGTCGCGGTGCTTGCCTGCGCGCCTTCGATGCCTTCGCTCTCCGCGATCACCAGGCGGACTTCGCTGCCAACTTCGAGCCTGTCAAAGGCGTCATCGGTCACACTGTTCTTGTGGAAATAGACCTCTTGACCATCCGGGGTCTCCGCAAACCCGTAGTCCTCGCACAGGCGCACGACCTTGCCATGCACAGGAGCCATATGGGTCTTCACATCGTCGCGCATGCGCCGGACATGGTCTTCGAGCAGTCGGCCGGCCGCGTTGAAGGCGTCGCGAATGGCGACACAGATATCCTCATGGGCATGGTTCTGCGGCCCGGTATGACCGACGAAAACGTCCTTCCCCGGCACGCTGATGTCGATGCGCACATTGTAGAGCTTGCCCTTGTGGTGATGTCGGTGGGGCGCCTCGACAACGACCTTGCAGCCGACGATCCGGTCATGAAAGAGCTCGAGCTTGGCAACTTTTTCGCGGATCCGCGCCTCCACTGCGGGAGACGGTTCCATGCCGTGAAAGGTAATCTGCAAGGGTATTTGCATCGGATTCTTCTCCGCTTTGAAGGCCAATCCCCGGATATGTGGAACGAGCCGGCCCAGGGCGTCCGCTAACCTTGTCGTGTCCAGTCGACGCGGATGAAATAGCTGTCCTCATCGAAGTGCAACTTAAGATCGCCGTGGAAGGCGTGGTGAACCGCTGTCCCAATCCGCCGTGGCAAGTGCACATCGGTCGTGGTGATGACGAGGGTATCGGGCTCCTCCTTGTCGATCGCCATGATCCGGTTGAGCGGATGATCCTGCTTCTCAGCCTGCTCTAGGTTGCGCGCCAGATTGATGATTTCCTCTTCGTGCTGTCTGACCACCGGCCCCTTCAGCGTAACGATACCGGCGGGATATTCGTCGTTGATGCGGTGACACGCTTGGCAGAGCTCCTCATGGGCGCCACTGGGGGGAAGCTCCGTCCAATGCCACCGCCCTTCGTGATAGACGGCTCCGCAAGCCGGGCACCGTGTGGGCTCCGGTAATTTTCGCCGCAGTTTATAGGGATCGTCGACCCCTTCGTCCTGGGCGCGGCCGAGAATACGTCGCTCGCGTCGGCCGCCAGTCAATGGACTGCCAGCGGGAGGAATTTTTTGTCGTTTCATGTGATCAACCACACTTTGAAGAAGGTCCTTCGCTCTCTCGCCAATCCCACAAAGGGAACTCTACGACTAGGATACCCCAAGGCCCTAAGCCTTGCGGCAGATCAAATCGAGCATGGGGTGCAATCGCGATCCTTCCTCGCGGGGCATGGGCGAGTGAGCGCTGACCTGACAGTCCTGGCTCAGCTTGCGTTTGCTGGCGATGGCAGCACCTGCACTCGAGTTAGGAGCCCCGGCTCGACCGTGATCTTGGCGAGAGCGAACTGCTCAATCGTCCAGGCATTGGTGGCGAGGTGCGCTGTCGGACGTGCCATGGTGAACGCGGAGGGACCAGCGGCGATGGCGAGCGGCAGCAGAAGCTGGTCGGCAAGATGCAATTCGACGGCCGCACCCGAGACATGATGCCCGCGCAAAGCCGCAACCGCCTCGTCCGCAACGGCTTCGGACGGCTTTCCCTGGCGGCCATGAGCAGAGAAACTTGCCACCAAGGTCTCGTAGTCGGCCAACAGAAAAATTCCCGCCCCGGGGCAGACCGCCCTCACGCGCAGAGGTTCGATCTGAACGGGGACGTCAAGGTCGTTGAGGCCTGCACGTGCCCGGTCGGCCATGCGTTGGGCGATGTGAGCAGGGAGGTTGGCGGCCACGGCTCGGCCAGAGATCCGGATCAGTGGCCCACGCTCCAGCGCCTCAACCGGCTGCGGCCAGGCGGCTCGACGTGATGCAGGGTCCCCTTTGACCTTACACACGACCTCGCCGCCGCCCGCCGGGTACCAGCCCCAACGTTTCAACTCGGCATCGGCGCTTAATCCCATCCGGCGCAAGGCAGGCAGGTAAGCATTGGCGAGATCGTCGTAAGCCGGCGCCCAATCCTGATGGGTGCCACCCAGCACCACGACCGTAGAATCTCCTTGGGCCAGAGCTAGCGGGACGAGAACAGTCTGCAAGATGAGAATGGTGGAGCCAGCGCTGCCATGACCTGCGATTTCCGCGACATCGAAGAGATATGAGCCGGGTTGCGGCGGATGGGTTGGGGTAAAGACGAGCTCGCTCGATCCGAGGAAATCCCCTGCAAGCTGCGCGCCGCTGATGGCACCTGCGGCTCTCGTTGCTGAGAGGTGTTGGGGCTGCAGCCCAGGATTGCGACGCTTGGCTCGTATGTTGACGAGCCGAAACGCGCGCGAGGTGACGGCGGAGAGGCTGAGCGCCGTTCGCAAGATCTGCCCTCCGCCTTCTCCATGCGCACCATCAATGATGAGGTGGCTGGTTATCTTCTTGTTCCTGGTAAAGCCGCTAAAGGCAGCCTCAATCGGCCTCTCGCTCGAGCACGCAACAATGCGGGGCATCTTCGGCGTCCCCTGCCCCGCTCAGCACCGCCCCCGTCACAGGGTTTGGCCGAAAGGTCGTGCAGCCCTTGAGCCCCTTCTCATAGGCCAAATCGTAGATTTGGCAGAATTCGGAGAAGGGGAAATCCTCCGGCACGTTGATGGTCTTGGAAATCGAGTTGTCGACGAAGGGTTGCAACGCCGCCTGCACGTCAAGATGGGCGAGAACCGGCAGCTCGTTTGCCGTCGCAAATCCCGGGGGCAATCCCTCAGCGACTCCCGTCGTCTCACGCCAGAGCTGGACAGCGTAGTCCGTGAGCGGCAGCTCTTCCGGATGTCCATGCTCGTTGAGGATCTTCCGCCCATAAGACGGAGCGAAGATCGGTTCGAGCCCGCTCGAGACGTTGCCGGCGAGCAAGCTGATCGTGCCGGTTGGCGCGATGGCGATCAGGTGACTGTTGCGGATACCGCTCTTAGCGATGCCGGTCCGAATGTCGTCTGGCAGAGCGCGAATGAAGGCTCCCTGGAGATACTTGTCCCTGTCGAAATAGGGGAAGCTCCCCTTTTCTTCAGCCAGAGCCACGGAGGTGCGATACGCCGCGTGACAGATGAGGGCCATAATGTCGGCGGCGAGCGCCAGGGATTGATCGTTGCCATAGCGGAGCCCGAGCATCAGCAACGCGTCGGCAAGCCCAGTCACACCGAGGCCGATGCGGCGCGTGCCCTTTGCACTCTTGGCTTGCTGGGGCAATGGGAAGCGCGACGCGTCGATGACATTGTCGAGCAGCTGCACCGCCACACGGATGGTGTCCTTCAGGGTCTCGATCTCGAGATGCGCCTGCGGCGTGTAAGGAGCGTTGACCAAGCGGGTCAGATTGATAGAGCCGAGATCGCAGGCCCCGTAGGGAGGAAGCGGAATCTCCCCACAGGGATTGGTGGCGCTGATCCGCTCGCAATACCAAAGATTGTTGGGCCCGTTGATACGATCCATGAAGAGCACACCCGGCTCGGCATACTGATACGTCGCCCGCAGTATGCGCTCCCAAAGCTCGCGCGCCCGCATGCGCTGCACGACGCGGCATGGCACCGGCTCCTTATAGCCGGGCCAATCGCGCAGTATCGTTTCGCCGCTGCCGTCAAACGTTGCCGCCGGGAACAGGAGCGGCCACTCGACGTCCTGCCGCACGGCCTCCATGAAGGCATCCGTAATTTGGACGGACAGATTGAAGCGCCGCAGCGCACCGGCTTGCTGCTTGGCAAGGATGAACTCATCGATATCGGGATGGTCGCAGCGCAAGGTCGCCATCATGGCGCCGCGGCGCGCGCCGGTGGACAGGATCGTGCCGCACATCGCATCCCAGACATGCATGAAGGACACGGGCCCGGAGGCGATCGTCCCCACCGTCTTCGCCTCGGCGCCCCGCGGTCGCAAGGTCGAGAAGTCATAGCCGATGCCACCACCTTGCTGCATGGTGAGGGCGCCCTCCTCCAAGGCCGAGAAGATGCCTGGGATCGAGTCCTCGATCGTGCCCATGACGAAGCAGTTGAACAGCGTGACATTCCGCCCCGTGCCCGCCCCGGCTTGAATGCGCCCGCCCGGTAGGAAGCGGAAGTCCTTCAGAATTCTAAGGAAGCGCTCTTCCCATACAGCCCGATCCCTGGTCTCGACGGCTGCCAGCGTATGGGCGATGCGGCGCCAGCTGTCGGCGATCGTCGCCTCCTGGCCGTAGCGATATTTCGCCCTCCAGATACGGTCTGAGATCTCAGCGCCGATTGGGGTCATGGGTGAACTTGCGACTGGTTTGACGGGCTCGCCTTTGGGTATGGCTGGAAGACTAAGCCCCGCCGAAGCGGGGCTTTCAAGCTCAAGATAGCGGCCTTAAAGCAGGCTTTGGCGCTTATCAGGCTCGGCTTTCAGTGCCCAACTCATAGAGTGCTTTGGAGAGATGTTCGTGAAGGTCGGGATCCTCCGTGAGCGTAGCCAATACGGTGTCCTCCCCGAGCAATGCTGCTTCAGAAAGACCGCGATCCCAATCGCAGATGGCAAGGTCACCCTGGCCCATCCGCATCAGGACGAATAGCTCTGAGCGCGCGGCGGGTACCAGCGCGCTGACTGCCGTCCGCAATTCTATGAGGTCCGGATCGTCAAGGGGCAACGGATCGAGTCCGAGAGCGCCGGCAGGATTGTGCTCGCCACGCGCGGGTGGCGGCACACCCAAGTCTTCTTCAGGGACATTGTCGAGTATGACGTCGCGGGCAGCGCGCGCCGCTTTCGCCAGATCTGCGATCTGCCGCGCCTGATCCGCACTAAGCTCTTGAAGCATAGGGGGGCTCCTCTTCTCAAGCTCACTAGCCTTCCTTGAAGGACGGTTCCAGGACCTCGGCGGTACCTTCTGCGGAGTATATTGGACTGTCGATGATCTCGGCGCGAACCAGTTCGGACCGCATCCAGGGAGGCATGCGCATGCCTTTACCAGGAGGAAAACGGGTTGGAACCCCAAAGGCTTCTTCTGCGGCCTCGCGTGCGGACGCCTCACTTGGGGCGCGGACGACAACCAGTCCGCGATGTGAGCTTGCCTCCCAGTTCGGGTCCTCTAGGTCGATTGGGGTCAGCCTCCAGATTGGCATGGTCGCTCCCTACGCTCCTTAAGAATGGCACCTGCTCCATCCAGCGCTTAACTATAGGCTGAGACAGAGGGCACGAAATTGCGATGGATCAACACGGACTCTCTGCTGGAAGTGCCGCACAGGCTGAGCTAGAGCGAAGGCATGGCTGATGCCGAATGCGTGGCTTTCTTGCAAGAGGCCTTCCCGCGCCTCGGATTACGCTGGCGGGGCTTCCGCAAGGTCCATGGTCAGGTCTGCAAGCGCCTGAGGCGGCGGATAAGGGAGCTCGGCATTGAAGGATTTGCTGCCTATCGCCAGCAACTCGGCGCCGATCCCGAAGAGTGGACGGTTCTGGATGGATTAACCCACATCACGATCTCGCGCTTCTTCCGCGACAAGAGCATCTTCGAAGCGCTGGAGCGCCACGTCCTGCCCGACATTGCGGCGCGCGCTCGAAGCGACAAGAGGCAAGCGCGGTTCTGGTCCGCCGGATGCGCCTCGGGCGAAGAGCCATATACGCTCAAGATCCTTTGGGATCTGGCAGTAGCGAGTGCTTTTCCCGGTGTGGGCTGCTCGGTCGTCGCGACCGATGTCGACGAAACTGTGCTGAAACGCGCACGCAAGGGCTGCTATTCCGGAGGCAGTCTGCGAGAGCTGCCGGAAGCTCTCCTCCGTCAAGGCTTCGATCATATCGGCAGCCTCTTCCGGGTGCGGCCGCAACACCGGGAAGGCGTGAGCTTCCTGCTTCAGGACCTGCGTTCAGAAGCGCCAGAAGGTTTCTTCGATCTCATTCTCTGCCGCAATGTTGCGTTCACCTATTTTGAGCCACCCCTGCAAGGGGAGGTTCTGGATCGCCTCGTCGAGCGGCTCGCTCAGGCCGGCTATCTCGTCATCGGCGCGCAGGAAGAGCTACCGCATGAGATGAGCTGCCTCATTCCGCTTCCGGGCGAGCCGGAGATTTTCAGATATGGGAAGGCGCTGCCGGAGGCTTAGGTTCGGGGCATTCCAGCCGGGCTCCTGTTGGTTCCCGAAGACCGTCTCCCTATTTTAGTATCGAGTCTCGGAAAAAGCGGTAGCAGTGAGTGAGGAAGCGAGGAGTTCAGATGCCTTGGTCGTTGAATATCGGCAAGATCGGCGGAACCGAGATTCGCATCCATGTCACCTTTCTGCTCTTCCTCGCCTGGATCTGGGCAGCGAGCTACATGTCTGGCGGCGCTGACGCGGCGTGGAGCGGGCTGCTCTTCATGGTGCTCCTGTTCCTGTGCGTGCTCGTGCACGAATACGGACACATCCTCACGGCGCGTGCCTTCAGCATCTCCACCCGCGACGTGACCTTGCTGCCGATCGGCGGGGTGTCGCGGCTTGAACGCTTTCCCGAGGAGCCTCGGGAAGAATTTCTGATCGCCATTGCCGGCCCAATGGTCAACGTCGTCATTGTGCTTGCGCTGATGCTGGCTGGTGCCGACCCCAGTCCGGACAATCTTGCTGCGGCGGACATCACCAAAGTCTCCCTCATCGATCGGCTGGCAGCGGTCAATGTGGTCCTCGCTGCGTTCAATCTAATCCCGGCCTTTCCGATGGACGGCGGCAGGGTGCTGCGCGCTTTGCTCGCCCGGAAATATGGCTTCGTGCGCGCGACAGAGATCGCCGCGAATATCGGCCAGTGGTGCGCCTTCGCCTTCGGCTTCATCGGACTGTTCTTCAATCCGATGCTGACTTTCATCGCGATCTTCATTTACCTCGCCGCGACCTCTGAAGCGCGTCTTGCGCAACTGCGCGGAATGTCACGCGGAGTGCCGGTCACGGCGGCCATGATGACGGAATACAAGGCGCTCTCGCCCTCGGCCCGCATCGAGGAGGCGATCGAGACCCTGCTGCGCACGAGCCAGACCGAGTTTCCGGTGGTCGACAAGGATGGCCGCCTCGTTGGGATGCTCGGCCGCAGCGACATGATCAAGGCCCTCAAGCAGGACGGACCCAATACGCTGATCGGCAATGTCATGACGCGCGAGGTTCCGACCATCGATCATCGTCGTTGCCTCGACGAGGCATTCCGAGTCCTGATGGAAAAGTCAGCCCCCGCCGTAGGCGTGGTGGATGCTGCTGGCCGCCTGAAAGGCCTGATAACCTCGGAGACCGTGGGCGAGATGCTGATGGTCCGTGATGCCATGCCCAAAGGCTTTCGCTTCGGGGAACGAGCGAGGCCGGCTAAAGCTTGAGCCAGTATGTCCTGAAGAGTTATGGACAGATGATGACGATGCACGGGGCCAACGTCGCCAGCTTCTGTGAGACGCTGCCCAGAAGCAGCCCCGCTATGCGACTCCTGCCTCGCCGGCCGACGACGACCGCGTCAATGGCATTGTTCTTAATGTAGGCGAGGATCTCCTCGGTGGGATCTCGTTCCGCCACTGAGACCTTGACGGTCTTGACACCCTGCGTTTCCGCTTGGCGTCGTGCCTGCTCTGCGTGGCTTTTCGCAATTTCACCGACGACGTTTAGCATGCCGCCCAGGTGCTCGATTTTCGCGAATTCCCGCAATTCCTCGTCTTCCGAACGGTCGCGGTAAGCGACGGCAAGAACGTGCAGTTCGGCTCCCATGCCGGCCGCCAGCTCTGCCGCGAACTGGGCAGCGGTAAGGGCGTGTTCAGACCCGTCGGTTGCAACGAGAATGCGTTTCATCTGGAACCCCCACTTCAGCCCTTGATGCAGATCAGCGGCGTGAGCCGCGCCACGCGCCGAGCAAGGCCTGCATGCTCAGCCGCCAGCACTACAGCGCCGACATCCTTGTAGGCGCCAGGGGCTTCTTCCGCGACGCCGCGCGCTGACGGGCTGCGGATCAGAATCCCTCTGTCTGCCAGATCATCGACGATTTGACGGCCGCTCCACTTCCTGAGCGCGGCATGGCGGGACATCGCCCGACCTGCGCCGTGGCAAGCAGAGGCGAACGCTTTTTTCTCGCTAGTGGCTGCGCCAGCCAACACATAGGAGCCGGTGCCCATGCTACCGCCGATCAGGACGGGCTGCCCGGTCTTGCGCAAAGCCTCCGGCAGATCGGGGTGGCCTGGGCCAAAAGCCCGCGTAGCGCCTTTGCGATGAACGAAGAGCTCGTGAGTTGCGCCGTTGGTCTTGTGCTTCTCGACCTTGCAGGTGTTGTGCGACACGTCGAAGAGCAAAGTGAGATCGGTATTGGGAAAGAAGTGCGCGAAGACTTTTCGCGCGTAGTGGCCGATGATCTCGCGGTTGGCCAGGGCGCAGTTGATGGCAGCGCGCATGGCGCCGAGATAGCGCTGGCCGACTTCCGACTTGATCGGGGCACAGGCCAATTCGCGATCCGGCAGGGCGATGCCCGCCTCTGCCGCGGCCGTCACCATCTCCCGTAAGAACTCGGTGCCGATCTGATGCCCGAGGCCGCGCGAACCGCAATGGATGGTCACCATGACCTCGTTCTGCTTGAGGCCAAAGCCTTCGGCGGCTTCCTTGTCCAAGATTTCAGCGATTGCCTGTATCTCGAGATAGTGATTGCCGGAACCGAGCGTGCCCATCTCGCGCCGCTGGCGTTTCTTCGCCCGCTCGGACACGTGGCCCGGTTGGGCGCCGGCCATCTGCCCGCCTTCCTCGATGCGGTTAAGATCGCGAGCCTCACCCCAGCCGCGCTCGATCGCCCAGCGAGCGCCGCCCCGAAGCATGGCGTCCATTTCGAGGGAATCGAGGCTGATCGAGCCTTTGCTACCGAGGCCAGCGGGAATTTGCTGGTAGAGAGAGTCGGCGAGCGACGTCTGCACCTGCTTGATGTCGGAAATTGTGAGGCCGGTGAGCATGGTTCGCACGCCGCAGGAGACGTCGAACCCGACGCCCCCGGCGGAGATGACACCGCCCTCGTCAGCATCGAACGCCGCGACGCCGCCGATTGGGAAGCCGTACCCCCAATGCGCATCGGGCATGACATAGACGGCCTTGACGATCCCGGGCAGCGTGGCGACGTTGGCGGTCTGCTCGTAGACCTTGTCATCCATGGCGCGGATGAGGTCTTCATCGGCGTAGATGACTCCCGGTACGCGCATGGCGCCGGTGGGCTCGATCTGCCATGTCGTTTCATCTACACGAGTGAATCGTGCAGGATCCATCAGGCTCCCCTGCTCAGACGTCGATCACACACCCTGCCGACCAAAGTCCGTCAGACCCTTGAGCGACGCGCAGCGCTGTATAGGTCGCGCCTTTTGGCTCGCACGCAGGTAAATGCTTCACTTGGTCGATCGGCTCACCCCACAAGGCGCCCTGAAGCCGTGTACCGGTTATCTTCACCTCAAACCGCCCGAACAGCATGGACCGCACCGCCATTTCATAGATGATGGCATTGAGCCACTCGACTAGCAAAAGCTCAACGTCAGGGGCCTCGCACGCCACTTCGATACGAGTCTCGACGGCGATCTCCGCATCGGTGACGATGACGGTGAGCGCAAGCGCCGCCTGCTCAAAGGCCACCTCGATACTCGGTCCCCAACCGCGCAGACCGACATCGGCATCGTGGGGAAACTGCTCCCACCCTCGGTCGATGGGTGCTTCTGCGTTGGTTTTCACGGCTGGCACGAATAACGCCACATAGGACTCACCCAGCAACAACCCTATTTGACGTCTGAAGTTAGCAGCCTCGCAGCGCTCACCTCATGAACGACGTCATCCGCAGCACAATAGTCCAACATTGCAGCCTGAAGTTTCACCGAATTGCGCGGGATTTCCTTGACCAGCATCAAAGGAGGACAGAGTTCCGCGCTAGAAAGGCTGGCGCTGCATGAGCCGGGGGGTTGGCGGTCACTCGCCCGCCTCGCGTCGGTAGCTCAGCTGATGCGGCACGTTC
This sequence comes from Methyloceanibacter sp., assembly GCA_049801475.1. Taxonomy (GTDB): domain Bacteria; phylum Pseudomonadota; class Alphaproteobacteria; order Rhizobiales; family Methyloligellaceae; genus Methyloceanibacter. The sequence goes on along the minus strand of JBARKP010000060.1, from coordinate 28,560 downwards.
AGCTCTAATTCCTGAAGCCAAACATCAGCCTTGGCGTCGCTTGGCGCGCGCCAATCCCCGCGCGGCGAGAGCGAGCCACCTGAGCCCACCTTTGGCGCATTGGGCAAAGCCGAGCGCTTGAATTGGCTGAATTCGAAGAAGCGCAGAAGGAAGACTTCGAGCCATTTGCGGATGGTCGCGAGGTCGTATTGATGGCGGCTCTCCGGCGGCAGCAGATCGGGCCAGTCGCCCTGCTCGCGGTCGCTCCAGGCATTGTAGGCAAGAAACGCCACCCGGCTCGGAAGGAATCCGAAGCGGCTCAAATAGTACAAGTTGAAGTCCTGCAGCTCGTATGGACCGATTTCCTCCTCGGCAAGCTGACCGGCGCCCCCTCTCGGCGGTACGAGCTCGGGCGAAATCTGCGTAGCGATGATGGCCTCGAGCAACCGCGAGGTCTCCGCGCCAAACTGATCGGTCTTCGCGGCCCAGCGGATCAGATATTGGATGAGCGTCTTCGGCACCGAAGCGTTCACGTGGTAATGGGCCATTTGATCGCCGACGCCATACGTCGTGTAGCCGAGCGCGATCTCCGACAAGTCGCTCGTGCCGATCACTAAAGCCTTATTCAAATTGGCGGCGCGAAACAGAAATGAGGTGCGCTGGCCAGCCTGCACGTTTTCGAAGGTTATGTCGTAGCAGGCCTCCCCGCGCGCGAAGGGGTGCCCAAGATCCTGGAGCATTTGCCGGCACGCTGGGCGAATGTCGACTTCCTCGCCCGTGACGCTGAGAGCTTGCATCAGCCGCAAGGCGTTTTCACGGGTCCGCCCGCTCGTCGCGAAGCCCGGCAGCGTGTAGCCAAGCACGTTTGAGCGGGGGAGGCCGAGCCGATCCATGGCTCTTACAGTGACGATCAGCGCCTGGGTCGAATCGAGGCCGCCGGAGACGCCGATGACGGCCTTCTTGATCCCGGTAGCGCTCAAGCGTTGCATCAGGCCGTGCACTTGGATGTCGTAGACCTCGCGGCAGCGCTCGTCCCGTCTTGCGGCACCGGCTGGGACATACGGAAAGCGGTAGATGTGCCGCTTGAGAGGAACCTCCCCCGTGGGCACAGCAAATTTGAATTGGATGCGGCGCATGGCGGCGAGGCGATCGCGGTGAAGCACGGCGCAGTCGTTGAAGCTCGTCATCCGCACGCGGTCCTGCCGCAACCGCTCCAAATCGAGATCGACGGTGATGAATTGCGATCGATCAGAGAAACGCTCCGTTTCGGCGAGCAGATCGCCGTCCTCGTAGATCAAACCCTGTCCATCCCAGGCGAGGTCGGTCGTGGATTCGCCAAAGCTCGCCGCCGCGTAGATGTAGGCCGAGATGCACTTACCCGATTGGCTCGCGCACAACAGCCTCCGGTACTCTGCCTTGCCAATCGTGATGTTGCTGGCCGACAAATTCACCAGCAGCATGGCCCCTGCGAGAGCGGCGTAGCTGCTGGGCGGGATGGGGGTCCAGAGATCCTCGCAAATCTCCACGTGGACGATGAAATCGGGACAATTCTCGGCAAAGAAGATCAGGTCGCTGCCGAAGGGAACGAGCTCGCCCCCCACTTGAATGACGGGCACGTTCGCCTTCGTTCCCGACGCGAACTGCCGCTTCTCGTAGAACTCCCGATAATTGGGGAGATAGGTCTTCGGCACCGCTCCAAGAATCCGTCCGCCGTAGATGACAATGGCGCAATTGAAGAGCCTAGCTTCGGACTCCATGGGAGCGCCCACAATGAGAACAGGCTTCAGCTCCCGGCTTGCGCGCACGAGCTCGGCAATCGCGTCTTGCGCCCCACCAAGCAGCGCGTCTTGAAAGAAGAGATCGTCATTCGAGTAACCCGTGACGCCAAGCTCCGGGAAAACGGCAAGGGCTGCCTCTTGCAATGACGCCTGCTCTGCAAGCTTGAGCGTTTCTTCGAGATTGCGCTCAGGTGAAGCTAACGCGACCTTGGGCGCGCAAACGGCAGCACGCAGAAATCCCTGAGAGTAGATCGAGTTAAAGGGTTCCCGTCGTGTCATGATGCCAGAAATGTTCCTCAGGATAGGGAAAGCAAGAACACTAGCACGGCACAAGTGAACTACTGACTACCGCCAGCTGTCGGCTTGACCGGCGTCAAAAGCCGATCGCCGGATAGGCATTAGGGTAATGTGGTAAGGCAACATTGGGTGCTCGTTTCATGTCAGGCTTAGAGTTGTCAGCTCGACGTGCGGGGCCACCGGCAGGGGAGCGTGAACCGATCAGGAAGCGGCCGGGTGACTATGCGCGGGCCAATCTTCAAAATTACTATGAATTTGCTGCGACCTTTTCCTGGGAAGAAGCAAGGGCGCTTCTCGACGGCCTCCCGGGCGGCGGGTTGAACATTGCCTATGAGGCCCTCGATCGTCACGTACTCGCTGGCCGCGGCGACAAAGTCGCACTGCGCTGGATCGGGCGTGACGATCGCATCTGCAATTTCACCTATGCCGATCTTTATTCGCAGGCCAACCGGTTCGCGAGCGTCCTTACGGCGTTGAAAATCACCAAAGGCGATCGCGTCTTTGCGCTGCTCGGCCGCGTCCCAGAGCTCTACATCGCAGCCCTCGGAGCGCTCAAGAATGGCAGCGTCTTCTCGCCACTGTTCTCCGCCTTCGGCCCGGAGCCGATCAAAGCGCGGATGGAGATCGGGGAGGCCAAGGTGCTGGTCACCTCCGAGGCGTTTTACCGGCGCAAGGTCGAGCCCTGGCGCAAGGAACTTCCGAGCCTTCAGCATGTCCTGTTGATGGACTGTACCGGGTCTCCCCCGTCCGGCACGACCGACCTGAGGGCTGCACTCGAAAGAGCTTCAGATGACTTTGCAACCGTGCGGACAGATCCAGAAGAGATGGCGCTCGTCCACTTCACGAGTGGCACGACCGGACGGCCCAAAGGTGCGGCGCATGTGCATGACGCGGTCGTCGCACATCATATCACCGGGCGGCTCGCGCTAGATCTGCATGCAGATGACATCTTCTGGTGCACGGCGGACCCCGGCTGGGTCACCGGCACCTCCTACGGCATCATTGCCCCCCTCACTAATGGTGCGACCTTGATCGTCGACCAGGCGGAATTCGACGCTGAACGCTGGTATAGCATTCTGCAGGACCAGAAGGTGAGTGTCTGGTACACGGCTCCGACCGCGATCCGGATGCTGATGAAGGCGGGGACCGCGCTCGCCAAGCGGTACGATCTGTCCAACCTGCGCTTCATGGCGAGTGTCGGCGAGCCCCTGAATGCCGAGGCCGTCATCTGGGGCTTGGAAGCTTTCGGCATGCCGTTCCATGACAATTGGTGGCAGACCGAGACCGGCGGGATCATGATTGCCAACTACGCCTCAATGGACGTCAAACCGGGCTCTATGGGCCGCCCCATTCCAGGCATTACCGCGGCCATCGTCGAGCGTGCCGCTGGCGGCGATATCCGCGAGGTCACGGCGCCTATGCGCACGGGTGAGCTTGCGCTGCGCCCAGGCTGGCCGTCCATGTTGCGGGCCTATCTCAACGAAGAGGAACGGTATCGCAAATGCTTCGCCGGCGGGTGGTATCTCACCGGCGATCTCGCGATGAAAGATCCTGACGGTTACTATTGGTTCGTCGGCCGGGCGGACGACGTGATCAAGAGTTCCGGTCATCTCATCGGGCCATTCGAAGTTGAGAGTGCGCTGATGGAGCACCCCGCCGTCGCTGAGGTTGGCGTGATCGGCATCCCGGACCCTACAGCCGGAGAGTTGGTCAAGGCCTTCGTCACACTGAAAAATGGCGTGGAGCCAAGCGAGGCCTTGCGCAAGGAACTATTGGGCCACGGGCGCAAGCGTCTCGGTCCGGCGATAGCACCTAAGGAGATCGCCTTCCGCGGGAACCTGCCAAAAACCCGTAGCGGTAAGATCATGCGCCGGCTGCTCAAGGCTCGGGAACTCGGCCTGCCGGAAGGCGACATCTCCACGCTGGAAAGCGAGGAGCGATGACAGCGACCCCCGATAAGCCGCGGCTATCCCGATCGCATGCACTCGACCTGCTAAAGCACATGATCCGCATCCGTCGGTTCGAGGACAAATGTGCGGAGCTTTACACCCAGGAAAAGATCAGAGGCTATATGCACCTCTATGACGGAGAGGAGGCGGTCGCCGTGGGTGTGATCCCGGTGCTCGAGAAGCGGGACCGAATCGTCGCGACCTATCGCGAGCATGGCCACGCCTTGGTGCGTGGCGTGCCGATGCAGGGTGCGCTCGCCGAGATGTATGGTAAGCGCGAGGGGTGCAGCGGAGGCCGAGGCGGCTCAATGCATTTGTTCGATTCCGCGACCAATTTCTATGGGGGCAACGCCATCGTCGGCGGCGGGCTGCCGCTCGCTATCGGTCTTGCGCTCGCTGATCAGATGCGTGGCGAAGATAACGTCACAGTGTGCTTTTTCGGCGAAGGCGCGGTCGCCGAGGGTGAGTTCCATGAGAGCATCAATCTCGCCGCGTTGTGGTCTTTGCCGGTGCTGTTCGTTTGCGAGAACAACCTTTACGCCATGGGAACGGCCCTCGCGATCTCGGAATCGGAGACGGATATCCAGCAGAAAGCTGCCTGTTACCGGCTGGCCTCCCAAGCGGTCGATGGGATGGACGTGATCGCCGTCGAAGGCGCGGCACGCGGGGCGGTGAGCGCGATCCGGCAGACCGGAAAGCCCTACTTCCTCGAATGCCGCACATACCGTTTGCGCGCCCATTCGATGTTTGACGCTCAGCTCTACCGCGACAAAGCCGAGGTCGACGCTTGGCGTCAGAAGGAACCGATCTTGCGCCTTCGGAGCTGGCTTGAGCAACGCGGTATGCTGCACCCAGAGGATCTCGCGCGCATCGAGGCCGAGGTCGCCGCTGAAATCGCCGAGGCCGTTGCCTTCGCCGAGGCTGGCACTTGGGAGCCGGTCGAGCACCTCGCCCGCTTCCTCTACGCGGAAAAAGCGGCGTGATCGGGTGATTGGCCATGCTGCATGAAGTAGCTCAATCAGCCGTGATCGAAATTACCTATCGCGAGGCCATTCGCGAGGCGATCCGGGATGCGCTTCGGCGCGATGAGCGAGTCTTCTTGATGGGCGAGGATGTTGGCCGCTATGGCGGCTGCTATGCGGTGACGAAAGGCCTGCTCGCGGAGTTCGGGCCGAAACGCATTCGCGACACGCCCCTCTCCGAATCGGGCTTCACCGGTGCGGGCATCGGCGCCGCCCTTGCAGGAATGCGCCCAATCGTCGAGCTGATGACGGTCAATTTCAGCCTTCTCGCGCTCGATCAGATTCTGAATAGTGCCGCCACGATCAGGCACATGTCGGGTAACCAGTTCGGCGTACCGCTAGTGATCCGGATGGCCACTGGGGCTGGTCGCCAGCTTGCCGCCCAGCACTCACACAGCCTGGAGGGATGGTATGCGCACATCCCCGGCATCAAGGTGCTCGCTCCGGCCACAATAGAAGATGCGCGCGGCATGCTGTGGGCGGCTCTCGAAGACCCTGATCCTGTGCTGATCTTCGAGCACATCATGCTTTACAACATGACGGGTAAGCTCTCCGCCAACGCGGGCCCGGTCGCTATCGATAGAGCGGCGGTGCGGCGGGACGGACGAGACATTTCCCTGATCGCCTATGGTGGCTCGCTCTGGAAGACGCTTGAAGCCGCCATTTCGCTTGCGTCCGAGGGCATTGAGGCGGAAGTCGTTGACTTGAGGACTTTGCGCCCGCTCGACGATGCGACCATCATGGGCTCGGTGCGAAAAACCCACCGCGCCATCGTCGTTGACGAAGGCTGGCGCAGCGGCAGCCTCGCCGCTGAGATTTGCACACGCATCGTAGAGCAGGCGTTCTGGGACCTTGATGCTCCGATCGGCAGAGTGTGCAGCGAGGAGGTACCGATCCCCTATCCGCGGCATCTCGAAGAGGCCGCCATACCCCAGGTGTCGAAAATTGTCGCGGCAGCCAAGGCCGCGCTTGGACGAGCGTAAGGCGAACGCGCCGTGGTCGAGTTCCGGATGCCCTCCTTCGGCGCCGACATGGAGGCGGGAACGCTGGTCGAGTGGCTCGTCAAGCCGGGCGATCAGGTCAAGCGGGGCGACATCGTCGCCGTGGTGGAAACGCAAAAGGGGGCGATCGAAATCGAAATCTTTCAGACCGGCACGGTCGATCGAATCCTCGTCAAGGTGGGCACCAAAGTGCCGATCGGCACTCCTTTGGCCGTCGTGCGGACGCAGGGGGAAGCGCCCATTGGGATCGGTGCGGCGCCGACCGTCCCCCCTTCAGCCGCGCCGGCTGCCGAGCGCCCGGCAGCTCCGCCCGCTGCCCCGGCAAAGGCGATGGAGCCGCGTCCGACGCCACGCTTGCGGGTCTCGCCCGCCGCGAAACGCCTCGCGGAGAGGCGCGGCGTCGATCTTGACACCGTCGCCGCGAGCGGTCCGAGTGGCACGATTGTCAGCGCCGATATCGAGCGAGCCATCACCGAGAAGGCTGCGCAGAGGACACCACCCACCGGGTTTGATCTTGCGGCCATGCGAAGTGCCATTGCCGCCGCCATGGCGCGGTCCAAACGGGAGATCCCGCATTACTACTTGGCGCAGCCGATCGAGATGAATATCTGCGGGGACTGGCTCGCCCGCACCAATGCTAAGCGGCCGCCTTCTGGTCGGCTTCTCTTAGGTGCGCTCCTCGTAAAGGCCGTTGCGCTCGCGGCAGCAAAGTTTCCCACGTTCAATGGCTTCTACCGCAACGACAAATTCGAACCGGCCGGCTCCGTTCACGTGGGGACGGCGATTGCCATTCGTGGCGGCGGCCTTATTGCGCCGGCGATTCACGACGCAGATCGGCTGTCCCTCGATGACTTGATGAGACAGATGCGCGAGCTTGTGCAACGCGTGCGCGCTGGTCGCATCCGCAGCTCGGAAATCGCCGACCCGACCATTACCGTCTCCAGTCTCGGTGAGCGAGGCGTTGAGCAGCTTTTTGGCATTATCTACCCACCGCAGGTCGCCATCCTCGGATTTGGTAAAGTCGTTGCCCGTCCCTGGATCGTCGAGGGCCATATCCTGGCGCTACCGGTTGTCGGCGCCACCCTTGCAGCCGACCACCGGGTAACTGACGGCCACGCCGGAGCGCTCTTTCTCGCCGAGATCGAACGGCTGCTGCAGGAGCCTGACAAGCTGTGAGCAGTCTCGATGTTAGAGCCATCGTGCAAGAGGCCCTGGGCAACATCGCGCCCGAGATCGACATCGGCGCTGTCGACCCATCTACCGATCTGCGCGAAGCCCTCGATATCGACTCCATGGACTTCCTCAACTTCGTCACGGCGATACATCACCGCCTCGGCGTCGATGTTCCGGAGATCGACTATCCCAAGCTTGCCACTCTCGATGGGGCGGTCGCCTACCTTGAGGCAAGGCTTCCCTGATTACCCGGCACCCGTCGGCTCCGAGTTGGCGCGTCGAAACTTGACGTCGAGTTGCTCAGCCCCCCATCTTCGAAGACCGATTGGATATAGACCGCTGTGCGCGCTACGCTGTCGCCCATAAAGGGCGTCCGCGGGCCGATGTCGAGGGTGAGAGCCTTCACATGCTTGCGCAAGGCGTCCCCTACGCTCTCTTTTTCACGATCTGCCACCCCCTCCCCCTGGCTCTCGACGAATGCCAAGTCAGCTGACGGGCGGTCCCTGCATCTCTCTGAGCGTATTGCGAATCCGCCGCCAGTCCTCAGCCTCCGCGTGATTGCCTTCCTTTTCACATTCAACAGCCTTCTCTGCGCCTACCGGCTATTGAAGGCTCTGCGTGCCGCGCGCGTTCATCGCAATGACATGCTTCGGGATCAAGATGATGCGGCCACAAGCAAAGAAGGTCATTATGAAGAAGCATCCCGTCATGTTGGCTTGCCTTTTGGCGGCGCTCCTCGCGGCCTCGCCTGCCTACGCCCAGCCCAACTGCGCACCGCGAGGCCAATGCGCCAAAAATTGGTGGAAGGGCGATGAGTGCAAGTGCTGGCATCATCCGTTGTTTGGCGGTAGGTACAAGTCACCATAGAAAAAGGCCCCCGCCTCGGAAGCAATGCCGCTGCGACAAGCAATCACTCCCAAGAATACGGACCTTGAGTACCCTTCAGATCGCGGGACATCTCCCCGCGTTGACGTTGAGAACGTCCCAGCCCTGTTCTGCCGACGGGGAAATTTCACGACCGTGTCAGCTGGATTGCTGTGCGCGCTCCACGGCGTGCAGCGATGCGAACGCCAACGTGCGTGCATTCCAGGGGCTAGACGTTCAACATGTCCCGGCTCTGGGGAATCGACCCAAGATGGCGGGAGAAGGCATCAGAGAACGATTCAAGCTTGTAGTTGCGGTCGCGAAGGGAATACATAAATGGCCCTTGCAGCGAGCCGCCGTGATGCTCTTTCTTTTTTCGCCCGCGAGAACTTGATGTTGTGGACGGCTGAGCCAAAAAAGGGAGGGGGTTATGCGAACCAGGATAGCCGCAGTGGTTGCCCTTGCGGGCAATGTGCTTCTTGCTCTTCTGATGTTGGGGCCGCCTCAAACGGCGGACGCGCACGGATACGCCTTCCGCCACCGCCACCCCGGAGGTGGGGTATGGGTCGCAGATCAAGGTGGTCATCCGGACCCTTGCTGGCCGCTACGGATCCAAAAGATGGTCACCCGCAGCCCATATTGGTGGTGGCGCTTTGAAGAGTGCCTGGCCTATTACAATCGCTACACCAGCTGAGAGAGGCGGCGTAGTCTCGAGTACGTAATACGCCAATGGAAGGACCTAGGCGACAGCCGGAGGGGATTGGCGGGATTCGACAGCGCTCTGATCGGAACGCCAGCCAAGCCTTTCGAGCACTCTTTGCCGCCGCACTTCATCGGCGGTTACCTGAACGCGCTCAGAGCGCGCGGCTATGAGATCGGAAATGGCGGCCCGGGGATTTTTTGAGCGTGAAAGCGGGTGTCCTTTAGGGGGGAACCATTGCCATCGGTACTCTCGCTCCACAGCGCCTCGCATAGCGGTCTAACTCCTTGTGGCCATTTTCGCCACTTACTCGGAGGAGGCCAACCAGGGGTGCGATGAAAATGGGCAAGTGGAAGAAATCCGCTATTTGGGCTGCCACAATCGCAACTATGACAACGGCGACCTATGCTCAAGATAGGTCGCCACCAAACTGCCCGCCTGGCTACCAATGCATACTGACCGATCCTAACGCGGCAGCCAAAGCGGCACCTGACGCGGCGACCAAGTCTGGTCAAGAGTACGAACAACCCGAGCAGCCAGGGCAGCCCATGAAATGGCCTGACCCCACAATAAAAGTCCCTGGCGCCGAGCCCAACGATGTATCAGTTGAAGTCAGCGGCGATCACCCAGACCCTTGCTGGTCGCTGCGGCTCCAATACATGCACACCCCCAGTTCCGACTCGTGGTGGGCCTTTCAAAATTGCCTAATGTCTCCTCGGTAGGACTTTGGATAGGGGTAAAAAAAATACCGCCAGGTTGTAGAACTGCACCTAGTAGGCGCGATCCATCCTGCGAGGTCCGGGAGGTCCCTAAGGCGATCGTTCCCCACCAAAGTCGAAAGATCGATCCGCGAGACATCGATCGGCTGAGAAGTGTCTCGTCGAATTCTAACCTTGGCAGACGGCGCTATCACACCTGCGCGCAGCAATCGATTGCAACCCCAGGAATGCAGCGTCCGTGTGCAGGATCACGTGTGTGGGAATAGACCGAAGATAGTGACAAAGACGGCCCTTGGCCTCAAAGCGCGCCCGAAATTGCGAGCGTGCAATGTAATCGGTAATGCGAGGCACCATGCCGCCAGCTATGAACACGCCGCCGCGCGCGCCCAAGGTGAGAGCGACATTGCCAGCCACGGTACCGAGCATTGCGCAGAACATGTCGAGAGCAGCCTTGCTGATCGGACAGATACCATCCAAGGCAGCTTGCGTTATCTTGGCGGCGCTGCGCTCAGGCACCGCCACACTGTCGATAGCGGCAATGGCCCAATACAGGTTTTCTAGACCAGCCCCCGACAGCGTACACTCGGCCGAGACATGACCGAATCGCTGGCGCAAATGTTCGATGACCACATCTTCGCGCTGGGACGCCGCGGGCAGCGTGCTGTGGCCTCCTTCCGTGGCAATGACGAACACGTCGTCGGCGTGCAGCACGAGGCTGGCAACGCCGAGACCGGTGCCGGGACCGATCACGGCCATGGACGCTCGCGGCAGCGCGTGACCGCCGCCTAGTGGATAGAGGTCGCCCTCTGCAAGATGGGGCAGCGACCAGGCAATGGCTTCGAAATCGTTGAGCAGATGGACATGGGTAAAGCCGAACTTCCCCCGCAGTTCTGTGGCATCGATGACCCATGGACTGTTAGTGAGCGCGCAGCGCTCGTCGCGTATCACTCCAGCCACCGCGAGCTCGGCACTGCTGACCTTAGTATGTCGGCCACAGCGGGCGAGAAAATCGGTCAGCGCATCAGCAAAATGTGCGTAATCACGCACGGGCACGTGCTCGATTGGACTAACTGTTCCGTCCGCAAGTAGTGCAAAGCGGGCATTCGTGCCGCCGACATCGGCGAGCACAACGGCATCGCCTGGCGTGGGAGCCAACTGAGCAGCTTCATGTCGTTGCGCGCGCACCCTGACGTCTCCCGCGAGTCATCTCTCTATCGTGCGGACTCGATCAAGTCCGCGTACCAGCGAAACGATGCTTTGGGAATCCGCTTCTGCGTGCGAAAATTAGCCTAGATTAATCCAAACCGCACGCTATAGCCGAGTCCCATCTCCTTGTCGGCCTGCTCGTGGGGCGGTTGCTTCAGCCCTGCCGATTTCACTTTATCGCAGCAGCCGAGCTAAGGTCTGGTGCGATGAAGCCATGACTGACGCTCCAATTCCGTCATGCGAGCGCGAAGGTCCTCGTCACGCTTCGATACGGTGGAGGTCTTCCGGAGACTCTGCACCAATGCGCGCAGCAAATCGGCGCGGCTGACAATCCCTACCAGCTCTGTCCCGCGCGTGACGAGCAAACGATGGATGCAGCGCTCGTCCATGAGCCGTACCGCCTCCTCGAGCGGCGTATCCTCAGTGACGGTGACCGGGTTTGTTGTCATCACCTCCGCGATCTTTCGATCGTATGGAGCGGCAAAGGTCTTCGGCGCTTGACCGGTCAGCACCTGAAACCAGCGCGGGCGCTTATAATCGGTGCCGCATCCGGCGGGACGCAGAAAGTCGCGTTCCGTAACGATGCCGACCAAGTGTCCGCCCGTATCGACAACCGGCAGACCGCTGATGTCGTGCCGCAGCATCAGCTCGCCGGCATCCAAAATCGAGGTGTCGGGACTAACCGAGACCACGGACGAAGTCATCACGTCGCGGACCTTCATGTTCGCCTCTTGTGGGTCTAGGGACGCTAGGCTGTATAAATATACCTGTGCGACATTGATAGAAATCAATGGCTAAAAACGTCGTGCCTGAACATAGACTCGCGGGATGACAGCAAAGGCTATGAGAGCGCGGCGCTGATTTGACCGCGATCACGGTTGACGAGTGATATGGACGCGCATGAGGAGATCAGTCCAGCCGTCGATCGGAGGCGCCTGTTTGCCAGATTTTGGCGAGCGGCCTCTCGCTTCTGGCAAGGGCGGTGGGCCCGGGTCGCCTGGAGCCTCACCGTTGTTCTTGTCCTGATCGTCTTGTTGCAATTGCTGGTCCAGTATCTGCTGAACCTGTGGAACCGGCATTTTTTCGATGCACTGGAGCGCCGAGACGCCGCGGCGTTGTGGAAGCAAGCGCAACTGTTCGTGCCGCTCGCCGCTGCGAGCATCGGGCTCGCCGCCACGTCGGTTTGGGGCCGTATGACGATGCAGCGCAAATGGCGCGAATCCGTGACACGGCAGGTGATCGAATACTGGCTAGCCAAGGATTATTTCCGAAGACTGAACCATCTCGCCAGCGGGTCGGAGAATCCCGAATACCGCATCTCCGAAGATGTGCGCGTGGCAACGGACGCCCCCGTCGACTTGGTCATGGCTTTACTCGCCTCCGTGCTGACCGCAATCACCTTCTTGAGCGTGTTGTGGAGCGTCGGCGGCGCCCTGACGCTCGATGCATTCGGGCGGACATGGACAATCCCCGGCTATCTCGTCATTGGCGTCATCGTCTATTCCAGCCTCTTCTCCAGCGCCATGATCGTGGTTGGACGTCAGCTGACGGCCGTCATCGAGGAGAAAAACCAAGCCGAGGCGCAATTCAGAGCAGCCGCCGATCGTCTCCACCAGGATCGCGACAGTCCGCGAGCGGGGCCTGGCAGTAAGGCAGATCGCCGGACGCTTTGGATGAGCGTGCACACCGTCCTAATGCGGTGGCGGAGCCTATTGTGGCAACTCGCACGCACGACCTTGGTCTCGCATGGCAATTTCATTTTAGCGCCGGTCGTAGCGTGGTTCCTTTGCGCCCCCAAATATCTCGCCGGCACCATGTCGCTCGGTGAGCTGACGCAGGCCGCGGCGGCATTCGTCACAGTGCAGAGCGCTTTCAATTGGCTGGTCGACAACTATGGCCGCCTCGCCGATTGGAGATCGTCGGTTAACCGGGTTGCCACCCTCTTGCTCGCTCTCGACACGCTTGACGCACTCGATCGCATTGCTGAGTCGAAAGGTGCCGCTCCGCCGGCAACCGGCGAGCTCACCGAGGCTTGATCGTACTAGCAGTGTCTCAGATCGTGGCGCGTTGACATCCTTGCCGTCGCACGGACTTGATCAAGTCCGCGTACCAAAGAAACGACGCTTTGGGGACGCGCTTCTGCGTCGGATAGTCGACATAAACCAAGCCAAAACGCACGCCGTAGCCCGAGCCCCATTCAAAATTGTCGAGCAGGGACCACACGAAATAGCCGCGGACGTCCGCACCCTTGGCAATCGCTTGATGCATAGCCTGGGTGTAGGCCTTGAGGTAATCGATGCGCGCCGTATCGACGATATCGCCGGCCGCATCAGGCGCGTCGTGCCCACCGAACCCATTCTCAAGCACATAAATTGGCAGATGGTAACGGGCACTTACCTCAAGCAGCGTGTCGTGGAATGCCTTGGGATAAATCGGCCACTCGATGGGCGTACGCGGCAGATCTGCCGGCGCCTGCCCGAAGGTGAATCCAAGGGGCGCGTCCGGATCGGCTTTGGCGTAAATCGGCGAGTAGTGGTTGAACCCGAACCAGTCGATAGGCCGACAAATGCGGGCCAGATCGCCTTCGTGAACATAAGGTTCCATCGCAGCAGCGAGGCGCGGTGGATAGGCCCCGAGACATTCCGGGTCAGGAAAAGCGTTGTTCCAATAGGCGCCGAACAGCTCGGCTGCTTCCATGTCGTCGGGCGTTGCGGGTAGGCAAGGCTGGTAATTGTGTATGGCGCCGATCGAGGCATCCGGAACAAGCGCGCGAACCATGTCGACGGCGGCGCCATGGGCGAGGTTCACGTTGTGGATGGCGCGCCCCAGCATGACGGGGCCTGAGACACCCGGGGCGCTGTCGCCGAAACCATAACCAAACAGAGTGAAGACCGACGGCTCGTTGAAAGTCGCGAAACGTTTGACGCGGTCGCCGTAACGGCGCGCGACGAGCGCCGCGTAATCGGCAAACCAACCGGCGGCATCCCGCACCGACCAACCGCCGAGATCGTCAAGTGCCTGCGGCAGATCCCAGTGGTAGAGGCAGAGCCAAGGCTCGATGCCCGCTTCGAGCAGCGCATCGATAAGCCGGTCGTAGAAGGCGAGCCCGGCTTCATTCGGGCACCCGCGCCCCTCCGGCAGAAGACGAGGCCAAGCCACTGAAAAGCGATAAGCCTGTACGCCAAGCCTCTGCATCAGCGCCACATCTTCGGCATAGCGATGATAGTGGTCGCAGGCAACGTCACCGGTATCGCGATTTGCAACTCGACCGACCGCGCAGAAGGTATCCCAGATGCTTGGGCCGCGGCCGTCCTCGCTGGTCGCGCCTTCGATTTGAAAGCTTGAGGTAGAGACGCCCCAAATGAAGTCGCGCGGCCATGCTGCTGCGTTAGCAAATCGATCCCCACCTCGCCTCACGCGCGATGCCAAACCGGTGCTTTTCGAGGTCTTAACGTTGCTTTCCTTGATCATTGTCACGGGATTCGGCTTCAGCAACGTGGTGCTTGACGGTGATAAAGCTGTCCGGTGTTACCGAGATTGAATCGATGCCACACTCGACCAGAAATTCGGCGAACTCGGGATGGTCGCTGGGAGCCTGTCCGCATAGCCCCACTTTGGCACCTGCCTTGTGGGCCTCCTGAATGACGCTGCGGATCATCCATTTGACTGCTTCATCTTGCTCATCGAACAGACCGGCGAGTAGCTCAGAGTCGCGGTCAATGCCAAGCGTAAGCTGAGTCAAGTCATTGGAGCCAATAGAGAAGCCGTCGAAACGCTCGGCGAAAGCGGTAGCGAGAATGACGTTCGAGGGAATCTCGCACATCACATAGACCTCAAGCCCGTTCTCGCCGCGCGCAAGACAGTTCTCCGCCATGACCCTGAGCACGCGGTCGGCCTCATCCGTAGAGCGGCAGAAGGGGATCATCACCACGACATTGGTGAAGCCCATCTCCTCCCTCAAACGTCGGATGGCGCGGCACTCCAGCGCGAAACCATCTCGATACTGCGGCGAGTAGTAGCGCGAGGCGCCACGAAAGCCGAGCATCGGATTTTCCTCCCTCGGCTCGAACTCAGCACCGCCGATGAGCCCCGCATATTCATTGGTCTTGAAGTCGCTCATCCTGATGATGACTGGCTTCGGGTAGAACGCGGCGGCAATGCGTGCAAGCCCCCGAGAGAGCCGATCGACAAAATAGTCCGTCTTCGGCTCGTAACCGCGCGTGAGCTCGGCAATAGCGGTCATGGCCTTCTCGTCTGTCAGCGCGTCGAAATGGACAAGCGCCATGGGATGCACCTTGACCTGATTGGCAATCACGAACTCCATCCGGGCAAGCCCCACCCCGTCCGCCGGCAGCTGCCACCAGCGAAATGCGGCTGCAGGATTGGCCAAGTTCAGCATGATCTTCGTGCGCGTGCCCGGGATCGCTGTCACATCCATCTCTTCGGTGATAACCTCGGCGATGCCCTCGTAGACGAACCCCTCATCCCCTTCGGCGCAGGAGACCGTGACGTATTGCTCTTGTTGCAGCATCTTGGTGGCATCCCCCGTGCCCACGATCGCCGGGACCCCTAGCTCACGGCTGACGATTGCTGCATGGGATGTGCGCCCTCCGCGATCGGTGATGATCGCTGCCGCTCGTCTCATGATCGGCACCCAATCTGGATTGGTGGTGGTCGTCACCAGCACCGCGCCTGACACGAAGCGATCTATGTTCTTGGGATCGCGAATGAGGCAGACGGGGCCGGAAACGACGCCCCCGCCGATGCTGAGGCCAGAGGTCAGCGTCCGGCCCTTCTGTGTGATCTTATAGGTCCGCTGCACGCCGGTTTGCGCCTGTGACTGCACCGTCTCCGGCCTCGCCTGAACGATGAAGATCTCGCCGCTCTTCCCGTCCTTGGCCCACTCGATGTCCATGGGGGCGCCATAGTGGCGCTCAATGGTGCAGGCCGAGCGGGCAAGCTCCAGAATCTCGTCGTCGCTAAGCACGAAGGAGCTGCTCTCGCCGACAGAGGTTGGGACGCTGCGCGTCGGCTGCTCGTCCCCGGGCGCGTAGATCATCTTGAGCGACTTCTCCCCTCGCTTCTTGTGGACGATCGGCCGCAAAGCGGTGTCCGCGAGCAGCGGCTTGAACACCTGATACTCGTCGGGATCGACGGTCCCTTGCACGACGTTCTCGCCAAGTCCCCAGGCGGCATTGATGAGCACAACGCGGTCGAAGCCTGTTTCCGTGTCTATCGAGAACATCACGCCTGCGCCGGCGAGGTCAGATCTCACCATCTGCTGCACGCCGACCGAAAGTGCCACTTTCAGGTGATCGAAGCCCTTGGCTTCGCGATAGCTGATGGCGCGATCAGTGAAGAGCGAGGCGCAGCAGCGGCGGCAGGCGACAAGCAAGGCAGCCTCACCCCGGACGTTTAGGAAGCTCTCCTGTTGACCGGCGAAACTTGCCTCAGGTAGGTCCTCGGCCGTGGCGCTCGAGCGTACCGCTACGTCGGCTTCATCCATCCCCAAGCGCTGCGATAGATCTCGGTAGGCTTGACGGATAGCGTCGGCAAGGTCGTCTGGCCATTCGCCCTTCAGAATAGCGGCACGAATTGCCGATCCCGTTTCGGCGATAGGGGTTTTTCCCGCCTTGAGCTCTGCGAGCCTAGTGGCAATGTGCGGTTCAAGCTCATTGGCCTCGATGAAGTGCCGATAGACATCGGCAGTAGTCGCGAAGCCCGGTGGGACCTTGATGCCGTACCGTCCAAGATTGCGCACCATCTCGCCAAGTGACGCGTTCTTTCCTCCCACTGACGCTACGTCGCCGGTCCCGCTTTCCTCGAACCAGCGGATGTAGCTGCGAGTCATTCCTGCCTCCACGGCATGCTTGACGAATGCCACAACGCCTTGCCTCGCGCATCCTCAGTCAGATTGATCTTGCTCAAGACAATCGCCCTAAGGGGGTGTTCTCCTGCGCGGCAACAGGCACTTAATGGCTACGCAGCGCGCTCACAATGTTATCGCTAATAGCATCGTTATCGCTAATAGCATCGGACCCGTCCCGGCGTGATTAGATTTCGGCTCCACACAGTATCGGAAAAGAAGAAGGCCGCAGCATGCGCTGCGGCCTTGCCCGCGCGGGGAACTGGAGTCGCTGACGCTAATACCGGTAGTAGTGGTGATGCCAATAGCGGTGATGCCAATAGTGGTGATGCCAATAGTGGTGATGCCAATAGTGGTGATGGTAATAATATGCCGAAGCAGGCGTTGGCCCAAACGCGCCGAACAGCAGACCTAACCCCACGGCACAGCAGATCAAAAACCGCTGCATGGATTTACCTCCCTTGCTTAAGACCGACTTGAGACGGGCGCGGAAACAACCGGGATCTCGGTAGGTCGGTTCCGACCCGATGCGCAAGGCTACGCTGGCTGCATCGACTTCACATTGACCGGGATCAAGAAGAGAGGTCTGGGACACACCTCCGCCCTTCCGGCAACGGCTGCACGGCGGTAGTGCTGGAGGGCCGCAGTCGCAATTGTCATCTTGCCACTTCGTGTCGCGATGGATTAATGAAACGACGAACTCCCACACCACTGCCTTGATTCATATCAGAAATTCGGCGCACCCTGACAACCAGGAGACGCTCCGTGCCGTGCCCTCATAAAGAGCTTGTCGCAGTCGAGAGTTTAATGTCCGCGTCAAACCGGACGGCGGACTTCCCAGCAGGCTGGGTCTTGGTCGGCGATGTGCCAGCAACGAAACGGCCGCCGCTCATTGTATTAACGGAATGTTGCATGGCCGGAGTACAGCTCCATGATCTCGCTGTGAAAGATTTTCTCGGCGTCGTCTCGCTTCACCTTGAGCGTAGGTGTCATCAGCCCTGACTCTACGGTCCAGGGCCGGTGCGCCAGATAGACGGCACGCACCTGTGCGTGTTCTGGGTAGCCCTTCAGACGGCCGGCAATGCGCGTCAGGATGTTCCCGACCGCGGCAGGGGAGTTCGGAGTGTTCGGATTGACGCCAATCTCCTGGGCGAGTGTCCGCCATCTTTTTGCGTTGAGGGCGCAGACGGCAACGATGAACGGCTTTCCCTCTCCGACGATCAGCGCTTGATCAACAAGGTCATCACGCCGGATCTCGGCCTCGATTAGGCTTGCGTTGACCTTCTCGCCGGTGGCCAGAACCAGAATTTCGGTCAAACGGCCGATAATGAATAGACGTCCATTTTTGATCTCGGCCACGTCGCCCGTGTGGAGCCACCCTTCGGCGTCGATCATCTTTCTGGTCAGGACCTCGTCGTTCCAGTAGCCGCTCATGACGGCCGGCGAGTGCACGAGAAGCTCGCCATCCTTGGCGACGGATATGTCAACGCCTGCGAGAGGGCGCCCGACTGAGGCAGGAAGATTGTCCTCAATCGAATTCGCGGTCACAACCGGAGCAGCCTCCGTCAAACCGTAGCCCTCAACGATTGGCACACCCATGGCAATGAAGAACTCCGCCACCTCCTCCGGCATCGGCGCTCCGCCGGTCACGGCTACTCTCAACCTGCCCCCGAATGCTTCGATGATCGGCCGGACCACAAGCTTCGCCAAGAGCGGCCAAATGAGACTTGCCGCGAGACCGGGCGCAGGCATGCGGCCCTGGCGTGCCTGGAAGCGCCGCCAGCCGAGGCGCCGCGTTAGTCTCAGAAGTAGCACTTTTAGCGGGTTGCCGGCGGCCGCGGCGTGGATGGCATTGTAGGCCCGCTCGTAAATGCGCGGCACCGAAACAAGCGCGGTGGGGTGAATTGCTTTCAAGTCGTCGGAGAGATGCTCGATCGAGCGTGCATAGGCGACGGTCGAACCACCCATCATCGCAAGATAGTAGCCGACGGTTCGCTCGAACGCGTGCGCGAGCGGCAGAAAAGAGAGAAAGATGTCGTCGGGGCGCGGCGCAATGACTTTCGTAACGCCCTCTGCATTCCACAGCAGCGCGAAATGCGTGAGCATGCAGCCCTTCGGCTGCCCGGCCGTGCCCGACGTATAGATGATTGTCGCCAGCGAATGGCTGGAACCGGCTCGCTTGAAGGTCGAGACGGTGGTGCCGGCCAAAACCTCTTTGATGCTCTTTGCAGCGTGCTCTGGATCGCCGGGTGGATGTGGCCCGTTCCACTCGCGCACCCAAACGCACGACAGAAGCGGAAACTCCTGCCGGTGTGGTGCCAGCTCGCACCAGCGCTGCCGTGTATCCAATAGCACCAATCGCGCCTCGCAATGCGCCAGTATGCGGGCAATGTTCGTCACGCTGTCGTGGGCATGGAGCGGGACCACGACGAGGCCAAGACCGAGAGACGCCATGTCAAAGCTGACCCAGTCGGTACAATTGGGTAGGCACACCGCAACCCGGTCGCCCGTCTTCAAGCCTTCGCGTGCAAGCGCCTGTTGGAAACGGGCGGCGCGCATTTCCATGCTCGCCCACGAATAGTTGATCCAGCAGCCGGCACGGCGGTCGTACTCTCGATAGGCAACGTTCAATGGAGTGCGCCGGACGCGCTCATGAAGAAGCCCGGGCAAGGTATCGGCGCACTCCGTGCTAATTAACCTATCAAGCATGCCTGCAGAGGGCCGCTCCATGCTGTAGCCTCGGGTTGTCCATGCGTTGAATAGAACGATAATGCCTCGCGGCGGGTAGCGGCATGTTGATTGTTATCAATGACAAGAGGCAACTAAGGAGGGTTCCCTAATTGAGCGGCTGGCATCTGAGCGGTTCATTTGCAAGCCGCCCAGTAGGGAGCGTCTGCTAAATGATCGACGCGCCGCAGCGTTCAGCTGGAAACGGTCCGGGGAAAGCCAGTCCCGAGGTTACTGCAAGGTTCAGTCGCCTCGTGAGGGACCTGGTTTGGGAGCTGCATCCCCACATGCAACGCAGAGTCGCTGTCACCCTCGATAGCGACCTTGACCGGGATCTGGGGCTCGACAGCCTGGGTCGCGCCGAGCTGGTGCTGCGAATCGATCGGGCATTCAAGGTTCGCCTGCCTGACCAGTTGCTTGCGGATGCAAGTACGCCGCGTGACCTTCTGCAGGCGCTTCTTGCAGCAACGCCGGATCGTACTGCGGCGATGGAAGCGCCGCCGGCGGAGCTCATGGAGCTGCCTGAGGTCGTCGCGCCGTTCTCCGCAGCGACCCTCATCGGGGTTCTGGCTCATCATGTGCGTTCACATGGCGATCGCCCGCACGTGCTGCTATGGCGGAGCGAGGACGACGAACAGACGATCTCCTACGCCGAACTCGACCGGGAGAGTTGCACCGTAGCCGCCGGGTTGATCGAGCGGGGGCTGGCACCCGGCGATCGCGTGGCCATCATGCTGCCCACGGAGGCCGCGTTTTTCGAGGCGTTCTTTGGAGTGCTCTATGCGGGGGGCGTGCCCGTTCCCGTCTATCCCCCGTTCCGGCGGGCCCAGGTCGAGGATCATCTGCGGCGGCAAGCCGGCATTCTCAGGAATGCTGGCGCGAGCCTTCTCATTATTGGGTCCGAAATCCGCAACGTTGGCCAGCTAATGCTGGGGCTGGCCGAAGATCTGCGACATGTGGAGACGGTGGAAGCGCTCTCGCACGCGGGAGCCATCGAGCAGCCGCTACCGGCCGGCCCGAACACGATTGCGCTGATCCAATACACGTCCGGCAGCACCGGCGACCCCAAAGGCGTGGTTCTCACGCACGCAAACCTTCTGGCAAACATTCGCGCGATGGGTGAGGCGCTCGATGCGAGCTCGTCGGACGTATTCGTGAGCTGGCTGCCGCTCTACCATGACATGGGGCTGATCGGCGCCTGGCTTGGCACGCTCCACTATGGGGTGCCGACGGTCATCATGCCGCCTCTCGCCTTTCTCGCCGATCCAGGAAGATGGCTGCGCGTGATGGGCCGCCACCGGGCCACGCTTTCGGCCGCTCCGAATTTCGCCTTCGAATTGTGCTGCAAGAACGTCCGCGACGAGGACATCGAGGGTCTCGATCTCAGCTCGCTCAGGATGCTGGTGAACGGAGCGGAGCCGGTCAGTCCCGCCACGATCGCGCGCTTCACCGCTCGTTTTGCCAAGTACGGATTTCCGCCCAAAGCCATGGCTCCGGTTTATGGCCTAGCCGAGAACTCCGTTGGCCTCACCTTTCCTCCTGTCGGGCGGGGACCAATTGTCGATAGGGTACAGCGCTCAGCGCTTTCCCGCGACGGACAGGCGAGGACGGCACAGCCAGGGGATGCGACCGCCCTCGAGTTTGTGGCCTGCGGCCGACCGATCTCCGGACATGAGGTTCGGATGGTCGATGAGGCTGGCGCCGAGCTTCCTGAACGAACAGAGGGCCGGCTCCAGTTCAAAGGTCCGTCCGCGACGCGGGGTTACTTCCGAAATGACGAGAAGACCAAGGCGCTGTTCGACGGCGAATGGCTGGAGACCGGAGACCGGGCCTACATCGCCAGCGGTGATGTTTTCATCACGGGCCGCATCAAGGACATGATTAAAAAGGCGGGGCGCAACATCTACCCCCATGAATTGGAGGAGCTCGTCGGCGGGGTGGAAGGCGTGCGCAAGGGGTGCGTGGCCGCGTTTCCAAGCACATTTGGGGGCGCGGACACCGAGCGGCTCGTGCTGCTCGTTGAGACGCGCCTCACCGGGCCCAGCGAAATCGAAGCGCTGAGGAGTAGGATTGTCGAGGTGACGAAGACGCAACTCGATATCGCGCCGGACGAGGTGGTGCTGGCGCCGCCTCACACGGTACCGAAGACATCCAGCGGCAAGCTACGGCGGTCTGCGGCGCGCACGCTATACGAGAGCGGCTTGCTTTCGGAAAAAGGCTACACGCTGTGGTGGCAACTGACTCGGCTCTCCTTGTCCGGGTTTGGCCATCGCGCCCGCCGTCTTCGGCGTAGGATTTTCGACCTTGTCTACGCTGGCTACTGGTGGGCGCTGCTGGTCGCAGGCTCCAGCATGGTCTGGGCCGTCGTTCTCCTTCTGCCGAGCCGGGGTTGGCGCCACCAGGCGATGCACTACGTGGCGCGCATCTTTTTGTGGCTTACGGGGCTGTCGCCCAAGGTCGACGTGGAAGAGCCGATCCCTGCGCACAGCGTGCTGCTCGCCGTCAACCATTCCAGCTACCTGGATCCTCTAGTGCTATCGGCGGTGATCCCGGGTCCGTTCTCCTTTGTTGCCAAGGAGGAGCTGAAGGGTCAGCGGGTGGCAGGTCCCTTCCTGCGCCACATCGGCACTCTGTTCGTGCGCAGAACCGACGTAAAAGGCGGCGTTGAAGACACGCGCAACGTGCTCGAGGCATCACTGTCCGGGGAGCGCATCGTTTCGTTTCCGGAAGGTACGCTGACCCGGATGCCCGGCCTCGGCGGATTTTATCTCGGATCTTTCCTTGTTGCCGTGGAGGCCGGCATTCCGGTGGTGCCCATCGTGATCAGCGGCACGCGGTCGGCTTTGCGCGGCGGACAGTGGTTTCCTCGGCCGAGCAACCTACGTGTGCACATCGGGAAAGCGGTGCGGCCTGATGGAAGCGACTTCAGTGCGGCCATCCGCCTGCGCGATGCGGTGCGCGCGAGGATGCTCGCACTTTGCGGAGAGCCGGATCTCGAGCCGTCCAGCCACACCTAGCCGGTGAGAAAGATCGTGAGCCCGTCATGGGCCAGGCGCGCGTCGACGCCCTGCTCAAGCCCGAGCTGCCGCACCCGCGAGTTTATCGCCCGCGCATCGCTGCGCACGATCTCGCTGCCGCAATGGGTGAAGATCGCGTGGCTCACCCCCTCCTCCTTGCACCAGCCGAGTTGCGCGGCGATCGGTGCGTGCCCGATCAAGGCATGGTCGCGCCGGCGCACCATGGACCTCGTGACGGTGGCGCCGTCGCCGATATAAAGCTCCACACCGCGCAAGGCTCGCTCGCGCTCCCGGATGGAGACGAGGTCTGGGACATAGAAGAACGCGGCGTGCTCCGCCTTCACCCGATAGCCGACAGCGGGCGCCCTGAGGGAATGGTCGACCGGAAAGGCCTCGAAGAGGATGCCGCCGATCCGAAATGGTTCCCAAGGCCGAAGGGCGCGGCGATGGGCCACGGGATAGCGCTCAAGCAGAGACCAGGTCTCTTCCGTCGCATAGACCGGGCATGGCGCGCCGTGAGCAAGCCCGAAGGCGTGATCGGGATGGGCATGGGTGATCACAATGGCGGTTGGAGCCACCCGCTTCAGCCGATCGAGCCAATCGGCCCCGCAATCGATCATGACGCGAGCCTGCCTCTGCCGTACCAGCAAGGCGCTGTGCCGGAAGTGGCGGCGGGATCTGATCTTGATCTCACCGCGGGTCCCGAGAAAGGTGATCTTGATGGTGCTATCCCCAGGACCATGTTAAACGATAAAGCGCTATCTCACTTTTGCCTGATGCGATAGCGATGGAGCGTTCAGCGCGATACAGTGCTCCTAGCCCTTCTTGATGGCGATCTTCTTCTCATCGATCTCGCGGCGCAAATTAGCAGTCTCTTTTTCTTCCGATCTGACGGACATTTTTGTGGCAGCTTCAGCCATAACGCATCCTCCTCTTCGGTTAAGGAAGAATACAAGCGCAGCTGACTTAGAACGTCTTTGATCGGAATTCGACTGAGCTTAGTCCCTGCTAACCCTCGGCGTGCGGATTGGGTCGAATAATCAGGCCGCGCGGCGCATTTCCCCCCTTCTTGCGAGGAGCAGAGCGGTACATGAGCCATTGCAGTGGCGTGAAGTCGCTTCTGGCAATTTCGAAGCTTGTGCCGACCATCCGGCCCCATTCCTCGCCATAGTCGGCGACGCATTCCCTCAGCCACGACTGTTGCAGCTCCGCGATCTCTTGCCACCCGGTGCAGTGCCGCAGATGCCGCATCAATTCTAGATTGGAATAGGTTCTCCTGGCAACGAAACGCAGTGTTTCCACCTGATGCTCGATCAGCACCTTCAGCGCCTGTTCGGCGCTCCATGTCAGAGCGTCGAGTTCCGGATTGATGTCGACGACCGTCGCGTCGCCGTGCTTTCCAGCCGTTGATTTCGGCTGTTCCATCACCACCTCCTCGGCTCGGCTAAAATCGTTAGCCTAATATACAGCGCCCGAAGGCGGTGACATTGAGACAGGTCAATTAGGTGGATGGGGGATTCGTCTCATTTGGAGTTGCCGCGAGTGGCGCAGCCGGCATCACAGCGCAAGCGATTGGCAACTTTGCCCGAACGGCCTCACGCGGCCTCCGTGGTGGACGTCCTGCGTCAGCTGCAAGTCGACCCGGGCTTGGGCCTCACCGGGCATGAAGCGGCTCTCCGGCTGAAACGCCACGGACCCAATACGCTTCTGATGCATCCGCGCGTGACGGCCCCCGCCATTCTCCCCAAACAACTGAGGAGTCCCGTCGTCTGGCTGTTGGCGACAGCGGCCGTGATCGCCGCGCTGTTCGGTGAATGGACCGAAGCGATCGCGATCCTGCTCGTGCTTGCCATCAACACGGCGATTGGATTCGTTACCGAGCTCCGTGCCGTGAGATCCATGGAGGCTTTAAGAAAGCTCGGCTCCCGCGCCTCGCGGGTGATGCGGGACGGTAAGCTCAAGATCCTCCCCGCCGAGCAGATCGTGCCGGGCGACATTGTCCTGCTCGAGAGCGGCGATGTCGTCACTGCCGACATGCGACTAGTGCAGGGCAACACTCTTTGCTGCGATGAGTCCACCCTCACCGGTGAGTCCGCGCCGGTCGAGAAGAACACCACAACGGTCGCGGAAGACGCCGTCGTTGCCGATCGAACCTCGATGGTGCACAAGGGCACGGCCATCACGCGCGGCGCTGGGATCGGCGTTGCCATGGGCCTACGGGGTACGGAGGTGGCCCGCGAGGCCGCGGCGACTTCGCGACGATGCCTTCGGGAGCATCGTGGCAGCGATCCGCGAGGGGCGCGTCATCTTCAACAACATCCGCCGCTTCCTAGAGTACCTCCTGTCCTGCAACCTCCGCGTGATCCGCGCGAACCTCTGCTCGGGAAACCGCAGTGGCCGCTCATTGCGGGAGGTTCAGTGCTCCTCACAATGTCGACCCTTGGCGCGCTTGTCATTGGCCGCTATTGGCTCGGGCTTGAGGGCGACGCGCTCGTCACCGTGTCTTTTCTCACCCTTGCTTTCGCCCAGCTCTGGCACGTGTTCAACATGCGAGGGTCGGGCTCGCGCATTTTATCCAATACGGTCACGCGCAACCCTTCGGTCTGGATGGCGATCGCGCTCTGCATTGCGATCCTCATCATCGCCGTCTATTGGGCCCCGTTCGCCCAGGCCCTGCACATCACGGCTCCGGGCCGGGCCGGCTGGGCTATGATCCTGGGCTTGAGTCTGGCGCCGCTCGTCTTCGGTCCATTGCTCGCAGCCACCGCAGGCGCCTTGCAGCGCCGGGGGCGCTGGCCAAAGTCCCCTCGCCTCCCCGTCGGCTGGTCCAGCCAAATCTAAGGGCGTGAACTCATAAACACGCTCGTGGGCGGCTTGCCAGCGTCCGCTTTGGAGCCGTAAGCAGCCTTCCTTCGCGGCGGGCGGCACTTCCGGGATGCCCCATAAGCCGACCTCATCGGCTTAGGTATCGCACCTTTGGAGTTCGTGAGCCTCAGGCGTTCCGATTGAAGCCCGCCATATCGCGGCGTACCATTGGGCCATGGTCACGCAATTTACGCCATTTGCCTCCACTGTCGGTGGCGCGCTGATCGGCATCGCCGCCGTGATTTTGATGTTGTTCAACGGCCGCATCAGCGGGATAAGCGGCATCCTCGGCAGCCTGGTCCCCCCCTACGCAAATGCCGTAGTGGCAGAAGCCGCTGCTTTCATACTGGGATTGGTGGCGGCGCCAGTGCTCTGGATGGCTCTAACAGGAACATCCGTGCAGCAAGCAGTCTCCGATAACGTGATTGTCATGGCTGCGGCAGGCCTGTTGGTCGGAATTGGCACGATCTATGGCTATGGCTGCACCAGCGGGCATGGGGTATGCGGACTGGCGCGACTGTCGCTCCGTTCATTGGTTGCCACGCTGATTTTTATGGCGGCCGGGTTCGCCACAGTGTTCGTGACGCGACACGTGCTCGCCGGCTGACCCATGCGCGCCGCCATAAGCTTCATTGCCGGCCTTATCTTCGGTGTGGGCCTCATCATCTCGGGGATGGTTAATCCATCAAAGGTGCTGAACTTTCTTGATCCTTTCGGATCCTGGGACCCCAGTCTCGCTTTCGTTATGGCGGCCGCGGTCGCAGTGACATTTACCGGTTACAAGATTGTCTTCCGGCGCTCATGTCCTGTTCTTGCTGATCAATTTCGGCTTCCGGTCGCGAAGCGAATCGATAGTCGCGTCGTGATCGGACCGGCGATTTTTGGAATTGGCTGGGGTCTCTCTGGCTTCTGTCCTGGGCCAGCGATCACCTCCCTCCCGCTGCTCGCCAAGGGCACGCTAGTGTTCGTACCGGCTATGCTCGCCGGCATGACAATCACCCGCCTAATTACGCAGACAGGTTTGAAAATCAAAACGGTGAGGTCAGGCGAAGCCGGTGAGGCGTCAGCCTGATACCGGCCGACACGGGTAGGCTATGGTGAGACTACCTGTCCAGACAGCCTCCAACCAATTTCCAGCTTCGACTCCCGGCAAGTCCCGCGCTTTCTGCTGGCATCGGGGGCAATTGCATAAATGCGGCAGGGCTTGGCCCAGCGGTTTCGACCCGATTTATTGCCGAGCGTTGGCATACAAGCGGCATATTTCTGCCTTATGGCAAGGCGAAGCGGGAGTTTCACGAAGTGCGGTAGCACGTACAAGGTTTTACCGGGATGAGTGCGAGGCGGTACGCTTTAGTCTTTGTCGGCATTCTGCTCCTCACTTGCAGCTTGTTGCGTAGTGGCGTCTTTGCTGAGGAGACTCCTGCGGTAGCGACGCGGATCGTTGCCAACTATCGAGTCGATCTGGCGGGCTTTAATCTTGGAAATTTTCGTCTCACAACAGTCTTGAAGGGCTCCAATTACCAGATGCGGGGCGAAGGGCGCTTCTCCATTCTGGCAGGCTTGATCTACGATTGGCGCGGCACCACGGCAAGCTCGGGCAAGGTCACTAGCTCCGGGCCCGAGCCAGCGGTGTACGCTTTGAGCTTTGGGGGCGGAGGCGAGAGCGGGCAGCTCCGCATGTCCTTCGACGGCGGCGCCGTCGCGCATGTCTCGATGGCTCCGAAAAAGAAACCGAACCCTCACGATATTCCAATCACTAAGGAGCAGCTTCAAGGCGTCCTCGATCCGATGACCGCGGCCTTTCTTCTCGCTCATTCCGACGACCCCAATGGCGACTTGAAGGTGTGCGATCAAACGATACGGGTGTTCGACGGCGAGTGGCGTTTTGACCTTGTGCTCGCGCCCAAGCGGACGGTGCGGGTGCAGAAGGAAACGCCGACTGGATATTCGGGTTATGCTGCGGTTTGCCGAGTCACATTCATCCCGATCTCGGGATATCAGCCCGACAATCCCGACATCAAGCTCATGTCTCACACCGACGCGATCGAGGTCTGGCTCGTCTCTCTCCCCGGGACCCTCATGTATGTACCCTATCGGATTGTGGTGCCAACGGCCGTAGGCTATGGCTCGGCGACATCGACCTCATTCCAGGTCGAAAAGGGCCGGCGACCGAGCCTCGAATCTTCATCCCAACCCTAAGACTCCTTAAAGGTCCAAGCCATTGCAAGAGATGACCTATGACGAGGCGGAAGCGGCTTTCCGCATGGTTGACGTGCACACTAGGCGGAACAGGATTCGAGTCTAAGGCCCTAGGAAGCCCCAGGAACGGGCACCGAGCGGCGATCAGACAGCCAAATGGATGGCACTGTCCTAAGAGAGGAAGATCATCCGATACCCCCGAGAAAAGAGAAGCGATCTTGGAAACTGGCTCGGAGAAGTATTGTACGAATGCGAAAAACGCGGGCTGCAGATGCCATTTATCATCGTTGGCGTGGGCATCAACGGGAGCGTCATGGTTCTCCGGCATTCGCTAGACGATGACTCCGATGGCATGGAGTCGCGAGCTGAGTCCAAGCCGCGCGGGGCGTCGGCTTCGGTCCGCGCCCTTTCATTTTTCCCCTATACGGACAAAACGGCGTGGCCGTTAAATGACATATGAAACGCACCGCGACAGAGGTCCCGACCCACTAGAACATCGAAAATACCATTTGGTTCAAAAGTATGAATCGGGGCTAACTCGATGGCGCGACACTCCAAGTGATGGACGGCCACCATGGGCGGTGCGGCCAGTCCTTTGGCCGAGTCTCTGTTGGAGGGCGCTACTAGGCAGTAGCGATTGCGAACCGGCGGGGATTCGGAGCCAAGCTTCGACCGGCGTCGCCATTACCGAAAGAAACGCTATCGAAATTCAAATATAGTGGGTGCCACATACGGGCTCCGGTCGGCGAGGAATGTTTTCTCCCGGCCACAGTCTGTGCAGACGAATATTTCTCTCTGTTTTCCAAAGGTGCGGTCAGCCGGCTCAATTCGCTTGAGCCGCAGCTCGCCCCCGCACGTGCAGCGCAACCAGGGCGGAGGTTCGATGAGGGGACGCATGTGATTTCCTTCACGCTTCAGAGCGAGGAGAAATGTGTGGAACTTCCTTAACGTCGACGAGGTCCTACCCAGACGACAAGGATTGCTGCCGCCGCTCCTCCGGCGATCACTACGGATTTGTTAACTCAGTACCCTCGAAAGGCCCTCTCCACCAAGCTGGCGACACTCTCACTCGAGGCGTGAGGACTTAGGATGGGAAGTTGACCCCTTTCGGCCTGTTGTTGTTGCTTCTTCACTCGTCTCACAGGCTGGCTCGGCTTCGGTGCCTCAAACGTCGATAGTGCGGTGCTTTGCGAATCTT
>JBARKP010000059.1:0-1820 GCA_049801475.1 Methyloceanibacter sp. | reverse complement strand
AACCAGAAGACCGGCAAGCTCGAAGTCGACAACGTCAAAATCCACAAGGTCCCGGTGCAGGAGGACGGCATCTGGACGCAAGTCCCCCGCTACACCTTCGAGGGTATGGATTTCGACGAAACCAATTGATCTGAGCAGTACAAACTTCGACTGCGACGATCGCCTGGACGACTTCGGCGTGGTTTACGGGCGGGCAGAGCCATGCCCATGGAAGCCTCAGGCGCTGCGGGGCTTAGGCGCGGAAGCGGCGGGCCGGCAGGCTTGTCGGTCGCAGCACTGCTGGTGGGCGGTGCGTGCCACCAACGTCCGAGGTCGCGATTTCAGGAGAATTGAGGACCGTTCGACATTCTTTCGGCAGGTCGTCGAGGGTAAGAGGCGGCTTGCCCGGCGCGCCCGGTTGCGCCGGGTGCAACTCTGCTTGCCGGAAGTCGTCGAGCTCGGCACCACAGCCATCATCGCCTGAGACCGGTTTTTGGCCTTCGCAGCCAACGCTTCCGGGTGGGCAGGTGATCCGCACGTGGAAATGATAGTAATGGCCCCACCACGGGCGCACCTTGGCCAGCCAAACCCGGTCCTTCCCAGCTTGTTCGCAAAGGACCCTTTTTATAGCGGGATGCACGAAGATCCTGTCGACCTCCGGATAAGACGCCGCCCGTTTGATCAGTTTCGTGTGCAACGGGGTCCAGAGATTCATGTCGACGGTAAATGGATCCTTGAGCATCGAAGTCGCGGTCAGGTCCTCGCGCTCTTGTGGTGTCAGAACGCGGTCAGGCATGGGCGTGAGCCAAATATCGGCATCGAGTCCAATCTGATGGCTCTCATGGCCGGTGATCATTGGGCCGCCGCGGGGCTGTGCCATGTCGCCGATGAGAAGGCCAGGCCAACGATCGAGAGCGCGCACGTCGCTCGCAAAGCGCTCAATAAAATCAAGCAGCCGCGGATGGCCCGCGATAGCCGCATCACCTGCCAGTCGGGACCGTTTATGGGAAGGGATACAGCGCCGGCGAGACAGCCCCTAGCGTAGGAGCCAATGGCGCGCGCGGCGAGTGGCGTAGGCACGGTAATAGCGCCAAACAACTCCTTGGCGGGAGGCCCTTTTGGAGGAGCCGTCTTGGCGGTGACCGGCGGAGACTTGGCAGAAGGCGTACTGCGCCCTTTGCATCACGTCGGACTTTATCCCAAATGTTGGCCGCAGTTTCGGGGGCGCGGGCGCCCTTCGCGAACGCTTCGCACCATCAAACGCGTCAAGGAGTCCAGCGGTTTCGGACAGAACTCCTGTCGATTCGGCAGGACGACTGCTTTACGGGTCGAATTGGGCGGTAAGGCCCTTCACGGCTGTGCCTCAGCCAATTACCGCTCCACAAACGCTTGGTATCAAAATGGCCGCGCCGGTCCCAAGGACGCCGCGAACAGGAGAGAACCGAACAGGAGGATGAGGGTAGAGCCGCCAATGGCGCAGGCGGTCCACACCCCGTTTGCCCAGGCGCTGCTCGTGCCGCCGAGCTTGAGCGCGAGCTCTCGCGAGCCAAGGGCGAGCGTAGCGAGCGCGGCGACGGTGATGGCAGTGCCCAATGCCATGGCGAAGGTCGCCGCGACGCCAGCCCAGAAAACCCCTTGGGTCAGGGCGAAGACGAGCACGAGGATCGCGCCGGTGCAGGGGCGGATGCCGACGGAGAACATCACCGCCGCGATCTTGCGCCACGTCATAGGTCCGGCGAGCACCCGCGCGTCGACGATATGGTTGCAAGCCTCGCCTTCCGCGTGGTGGTGATGAGCGTGGTGGGCATGATCGTGGTCGTGATCAAGCGCGTGGGGGTGAT
>JBARKP010000058.1:0-1874 GCA_049801475.1 Methyloceanibacter sp. | reverse complement strand
TTCAAGATCAAAGATCAAGGCATCTGCGGGGATGGTCTTGGCCTTTTCGAGGGCTCGTTCGTTCGAGCCCGGCATATAGAGCACGCTGCGGCGTGGTCGGCCTTGCATGGTAAAGCTCCTCGTCTGTTTTGTTGCCGCGCAACATAAACAAGGCTTGGCGCTTCGCCAAACCGAGCCTTGCGACCCACGCGCTTAATGACGAGATCGCGAAACTTCATCGCAGGAGACTGAAGAATAGCGCCCGCGGCGCGATGCGGTATGCGAGCGACGAGCGCTTCATCCCCGAGCCAAAAGGTACTGTGGCTAAGCAATATGGCACTTATCAAGAGGCGGATGGCTTCTGCGAACGGGCTTTCTTCGTCATCGACCATAAAGGTCTCATTTTTTGGAATTATCTTTCTCCCGTCGCGGTCAACCCAGGTGCCGACTCGACGGTATTCTTCACGCCCTAGAGCAGTGATCGAACTAAGGAGGCGTCCCGTGTCCGTCTTGCAAGTTAGTGTCACAACTGCCGATCACATTCAGGCTGATCCGCAGGCCCCGGTGACGCTCGTCGAATATGGAGACTATGAATGTCCCGGCTGCGGTGCAGCCTACCCTATCGTTAAGGCGGTATGGGGCCATTTCGACAAGCGGCTTCGATTTGTATTCCGAAATTTTCCCCTGACTCAGGTCCATCCTCACGCAGAGAGCGCCGCCGAAACTGCGGAGTTCGCTGGCGCGCACGGCCTGTTCTGGGAGATGCATGACGACCTTTACGAGAACCAGCAGGCCTTGGGCCCGCCGCTTTACATCGAACTAGCAGAGGCGCTGGAGCTGCCTGAAGGGGCTCTCACCGAGGCGCTTGAGAAGGGCACCTACAGGTCTAGAGTTCGAAGCGACTTCATGGGCGACCTGCGCAGCGGCGTGAACGGCACGCCGACCTTCTTCATCAATGGCCGGCGCCACGATGGATCCTATGCCTTCGAGGATCTCGTAGCGGCGATTGACGCCGAGTTGTTGGAGCTGGATACGCGCGGCTGATTTCAGAGATTGATGCGATGGCCCACGCCTCTACGCGTTGCTTTAGCCTAGCGGATGGCGTCACGGCGCCGTTCACCGGCTTCATTGCGATATGATCCTTAGTATTAGATTGACGATCTGGGTCCGCGGCACGGCGTAGGTCTGCGCCGTCATCGGCGCGTAATGGATAGCTCGATGAGGCGGTTGCGGTAGACGACCTTGCCTGGGGTCGTGGCGAGGTTCTTGCCCGGCGCGAACGCTGCGGTGTCGGTCATGCTGAGCCGGCCCTGGCGAAGATCGTCCAACAGGTTGCGGAGCCCGTCGGCGACGCTGCCGCCGCCCCGCGAAGCTGCCTGCTTCCAGGCCGGCGCTTTCCGGGCCGACAAGTATTGGACCCCAGTCAACCGTGTCGACAATGTCTTTGGAGATCGAAATCTCGTATGTTCCAGACATGTACGTGAAAGCTGCCGAGTGGCTGCCGCAACTCACCTAATCAGAATTTGCGCGCCGTTCTTCAAGGAATGGATTCTGCCCCTATGTCCCTTGCGCCCCGGATTCTTATTGCAGATCCCATTCACGAGCAGGGCCGGACTTTGCTTGCTTCGCGCCCCGGATTTGTCGTGGATGTTGCGACCCAACTCGATGAGGCGGCTTTGTGCAAACGCATTGCTGACTACGATGCGCTCATCGTGCGTTCCAAGACGAGGGTTACGGCTGCCGTCATTGCGGCGGGCAAGAGGCTCAAGACAATTGGCAGAGCCGGTATAGGCGTCGACAACATTGACGTCGCGGCGGCTACCGAACGCGGGATCGTCGTTCTCAACACGCCTGACGCGAACGCGACAACTACCGCCGAACTTACGCTTGCGCAC
>JBARKP010000057.1:0-24394 GCA_049801475.1 Methyloceanibacter sp. | reverse complement strand
TGTCCCGGATTTTTTCCGTGCCGTGCTCTTGGTACGCTAGATACGCAGCAAGCGCGGCAGCAGCAATCTCGGGCATATGCTCATGCTCGGCGATGGCGAGCACCTCCTCTTCAGTGAGGCCGCAAAGGGCCACGCAGTCCTCAAGGGTAATCATGCCTAGCACAGGCCGTAGAGTGGTCGCCCCTGAACCAAAAACCAAAAAGAAATCCGGATTACCTTGAGAAGGTCAACCTGGCCGGTGGTAAGCGGCGTGCTTGGACGGAGGCCTCGGCAAAGGCAGGCACGGCGAATCTCATGGAAACGGCACCCACTAATACCTTACACCCGCATCGATGCAGCACGCCGTGGGTGCGGGCCGAGGGCGGCAGGGCATCGAGTGCCTCGATAAGGACTTGCCGGGGCGCCAGAAAATCAAAGCTTTCCTCCACAGCCTGTCGCTAGTCGGCTAAGTAAGGTGGGCTGGAGCAGGGTCCAGGCCGGCTCGACCCCTTCGAGCCACTGTTGCACCTGATAATCCTGCAGAAAATCCTCTGCGACCATGGCTCAACCCGCCATGCCGATTTGCTGTGAGAAGGATGGGCCGCGACGCAGCCACTCCTGCAGCTTCGACCATCGCCGCCGGCCCGAGACGTTGCGAACCGCGACGGCGACAGCCTTCTTCTGACCGACCAGCACGACCAGCTTCTTGCCTCGGGTGACGCCAGTATAGAGCAGATTTCGTTGCAGCATGGCATAGTGCTGCGTCATGACCGGGATGACCACCGCCGGATATTCCGAGCCCTGGCTTTTGTGGATGGTCGCGGCGTAGGCCGGCATCAGCGTGTCGAGTTCGCCAAAACCGTAGGTGACGGTGCGGCCATCGAAGCTGGCGGTGAGTTCGCCGTCGTCGGGATCAACATCGTCGATGTAGCCGATGTCGCCGTTATAGACGTCCTTGTCGTAGTCGTTCTCGATCTGCATTACCTTATCGGCGGGCGCGAAGGTCCACCCGAAGCGCTCGACCTTACGCTCGCCCGCGGGGTTTAGTGCTGCCTGCAACTCAATATTGAGGGAGCGCGCGCCAACGCCGCCCCGATTCATCGGGCAAAGAACCTGGATGTCGCGGATAGGGTCGAGGCCGAAGCGCTTGGGGATCCGTGCTTTCACCAGCTCGATGATGCGCGTCACGGCGGTTCCGGGATCGTCAGCTTGCACGAAGTAGAAATCACTATCTGTGCCGGCTGGGCTGAGATCGGGAATGAAACCCTGGTTGATGCGATGAGCGCTGGTAATGATGCGGCTTTGCGCGGCCTGCCGGAACACCTCGGTGAGGCGCACCACTGGCACGGTGCCGGATAAGATGACGTCGGCCAGCACTTGGCCTGGCCCGACTGAAGGAAGTTGGTCGATGTCGCCAACGATCAAAAGGGCTGCCCTGTCCGGCACGGCCCTCATGAGCGCCTGCATCAGCATGACGTCGACCATGGAGGTCTCGTCGACAACCAGCAAGTCGCAGTCGAGCGGGTTATCCTCGCCGCGCTTGAAGCCGCCGCCCTTGGGGTCGACCTCCAGCAGCCGGTGGATGGTCTTGGCTTCAAAACCAGTCGCCTCGGTCATGCGCTTGGCGGCGCGGCCGGTCGGAGCGCACAGCAGGAGCCTCATTCCTTTCGCTGCGAGAATACGCAGAATGGCTTTGACAATGGTGGTCTTGCCGACGCCGGGACCGCCGGTCATGACCAGCACTTTGGACATCAGTGCGAGCCGGATCGCAGCTACCTGGCTTTCGGCAAGGGCGAGCCCGATATGTTCCTCGACCCATGGCACTCCCTTGACTGGATCGATCCAGGGCCAGGGCACCGTGCCAGTCGCAAGCCGCATCAGCCGCTCGGTGATGGCGCGCTCCGCCCGATGCAGACCTGCCAGAAACACACAGGGCGTTTCGCCGACACTGTCGGTGATGACCGTGCCCTCCGCCAGTTCGAGATCAAGCGCGGTGCGGACCAGTTCCACCGGTACCTCGAGCAGCTTCTCAGCCAGCAGTACCAGCTCATCCGTCGGCAAGCCGCAGTGCCCTTCGTCCATGGCCTCTGTCAGCGCATAGGAGATGCCGGCCCGAACCCGGATCATCGCGGTCTTCTCAATGCCGAGCTTCATCGCGATCGCGTCGGCGGTCTTGAAGCCGATGCCGCGGATGTCACGCGCAAGGCGATATGGGTTTTCCGACATGACCTGAACGGCGTGCGCGCCGTAGGTCTTGTAGATGCGCACCGCCCGCGGGGTGCCGACACCGTGGCTGTGCAGGAAAACCATGATTTCGCGAACGGTCTTCTGCTCGGCCCAGGCAGCGGTGATACGGCTGGCTCGTACAGGACCGATGCCCGTCACCTCGCGCAGGCGCTCGGGTTCCGCCTCGATCGTATCGAACACCTTCTCGCTGAAAGCGCGCACCAGCTTCTTGGCGTATACCGGCCCGATGCCGCGAATCATACCGGAGCCTAGGTATTTCTCGATGCCGTCGAGCGACGTCGGTGCCGAGGTCTTCAGAAACTTCGCCCTGTACTGCTGGCCATGCGTGTGGTCATTGATCCATTCGCCCGATGCGGTGACCCACTCGCCGGCGGAGATCACCGCGGCGTGCCCGATCACCGTGACCAGTTCGCGATGGCCCCGTGCCTTGATCCGAAGAACGCAGAAACCGTTCTCCTCATTGTGATACGTGACGCGCTCGACGAGGCCCGCCAGCACTTCCTGGGAAGATGGTTCTGGCTGCGTTTTCATGCGGATCATCCCATCAGCTGTTTCGCCGCTGCGCGCACCAATTCCACGGGCACGCCGGACATATGTTCATCCGGATCTGTCGGGCAGCGCGAGCCCGGCACGGCTGGCTATTCTTCGGCTGTCATCCTCTCAAACTAATGCCGTAGGAGTCCAACCTCTGGCTTAAGGATAAAGGCGTTGGGCAGGCCGGTCTCGGCCAGGACTTTATTCGCTGGAATTTCAAGCGCGCCGCACGGGAATGACTTGTGGTATGGAACGAACAAATCAGAGGGAGCGAATCTGTGGCTAAGCGGGCAACGAAGACGAAGCGCCTCGTGCGTCGTGAATGGTCTGTGGGGGATGAAAAAGAATTACGGAAGCACTCCAGAAATAAAACGCCCGTCAAAGACATCTCCAAAGCCCTCAAGCGTACCGCCGGTGCCCTGAGACAAAAGGCGTGCAATCTCGGGATCCCGATTGGCCATCGGAGGCCAAAAAAGGGGCGGGCGTAAGCCTTATCTTGCTAGACCAACGTCAACTTCAAAAAAAAGCGCAGGTGATAAAGAGGCTCTTCGTCTCTCGCCTCCTCCTTTTCGTCTCGGCCGGCACGCTGGCCTGGCCCGCGGCGTGGGTCTATCTCGCGCTGATCGCCGTCATGGGGCTCGGCATAAAAGGCTTGTGCATTGGCGAGAGAAACCATTTGCGGGATTTATGTGACTTTAGTTACTTAGCTGTATTCCCACATGCCAAGGCTTAGCCCGGCGCTATCCGCCAGGCATATTTCCGCTTTCCGCCGCCGCCCGTCCCCGCTTGCTCCCGATCCTCGCCGCTGTGGCTTGCTCTGGCGGACCTTTCCTATTCCGTGGCGACACGCCT
Organism: Methyloceanibacter sp.; assembly: GCA_049801475.1. Lineage (GTDB taxonomy): Bacteria > Pseudomonadota > Alphaproteobacteria > Rhizobiales > Methyloligellaceae > Methyloceanibacter. The sequence continues at coordinate 20,782 of JBARKP010000057.1, read as the reverse complement.
ACGTGCCGATCGAGGCAGGGATTTCGGCCAGCGTGTGAGTGTAAATTGCCGGGAGCGCCGCCGAACAAATGAATTCGACTGCATTGACAGCGAAGACGAGCCCGGTCACCAAGAGCAGGCTGGCTAGGCCGATAGAGGCCGCGACGTCGCGATGCGGCGCATTGTACGCTGGCGCTGCTCGCCATTACCGGCCTCGCACACGACCGCGCCACGGTTCCAAGCCAGCTCGAAGAGATGGTCGGCGCCAAAGCCGACGGCAGCCCTGCGACCATTTTGTTCGGGTCAGCTAAGAACCAAATAAACGCACAACCCTGTCGTAAGCAGCATTAATATCGCAGAGAATACCAGCTCTACCCGCGTGTCGAGCGCTGGCCGCGGCTCAGGGTCATCTATCAGCTTTGCCGTACGGAAGAAGCGCACAGCAGCGACAAAGATGAGGCCCACACCAACTACGATGAGGGCAATACCATCGTAACGTCCAAGCGGCTTTGTTAGCCGGTCGATGCGGCTCGCCGCCTCCGCGGAGACGGTACTCGCAAGGACAACCATGAACAGATTGAATTTTTCGACGACAAATCCGAAGGCAATCACCGCAATTCTGGTGCGAATCCAGGCGAGGAAAGTGCGCTCGTTGGCGGCGTGATCGGAGTATTTTTGGATCATGATATCTGCCAAAACGGAGTACAAATAAGTGCGCAGAGTCCGCGCCGAGGTGACTGAGACGCGTTGACGCTTGTAGCGCCACACCTTTTAGGGCTCGGACCAGTCATCCCCTTCACCCGTGAACGCGAGCGCTTCAACGCTGCGCCTGGCCGGGCGTAGAGAGGATCACGGCTTGCGGCTGGGTCGCTCGTTGTAGTCAAGAGGTAGGCTTGGCTGGTCGGAAAGTCTGGAGGGTTGTCTCCGGGTTTCTATAACTCCGCCGTCGAGCAGGGTTCTCTCGCTTCCCCAACTATCCCAGTTGGGCTCGTTTTAGTCTGAAAGGCAAGGTCCTGACGCGGTGGCGCGAGATTGTTCTTGGCGTGCAGGAAGCGGCGACGATCCTTGTCATCGGGGCCCTCGATGACGGCGAAAGCCGCGCGCGGCGCCCCCCGTAAAGGCGGAAGATACAACGTTCTGGAACACTGAAATTACTGCTGCCTAAATGCAGCCTAGACAGTAAAGGTAAGCCGTTTACGCCATAACCTATTAACATGCATTAATTTCAAGCTTGGGTGAGTTTACCTCTCCCCTGTGAGAGGCAGAGTTACCGTTCACCAAAGCGGGCCTTTGGGCGAAAGATCGAAGATCTCGGCAAGCCGCGCTCGCGTGCCGGCGTCGGTATGCTCCGGCAGATCTCGCCGCTCGAACATGCCGCCCTCTACGATCTCGCCTCGCTTGGGATAGTCCTCGCGCTGCCGCCAATGGCGGACCACGAAGACGGCGATGTGGTCTCCTGGGAAACTTACGAAATTGGCAAACACGCCGTGCAGCTGGGCAGGCTCGGTGAGACTCACGCCCACCTCCTCCTCGAGCTCACGGGCAAGCGCCGTCTCGATGGTCTCGTTCCATTCGACTCCGCCACCCGGGAAGAACCAGCCAGGCCGATAGCTGTGGCACACGAGGAGAATGCGGTTCTCCTGATCGATGACGACCCCTTGCGCCCCGAGCGTAAGCCCCCGCCGCATGCGCCAGATGGGTCTGAGCAGCTTGGTGAGGCCGCCCCTGAACGGGAACGAGGTCGGTTTCTGCGCCGGCTTCACTCTTGCCTCCATGCGGAACCGCACGCTAAGGGAGCGGTGCGCGCGTTCTTGTTCGAGACCATCCTGGCCTCCCGCTGACCTGAAAGCTCGTTTCGCTGAATGACTAGCCCTTTGTTCACGCTCGCGCACCTCTCCGACATCCATCTGAGCCCGATGCCGCGGGCGCGCCGGCTTGACCTGCTCGGCAAGCGCGTGCTTGGATACGTCAATTGGCATCGCGGGCGCAAACTCGTGCATCGCCGCGACGTGCTTGACGTGCTCACCCGCGATCTCATCGAGCGGAAGCCCGACCACATCGCCGTCACCGGCGACCTCGTCAATCTCGGGCTGCCCGAGGAGTTCATGCTTGCCGCGGAATGGCTGCACCATCTCGGGACGCCTGATCGCGTCACGGCGATACCGGGCAACCATGACGCCTATGTGCGGCTGCATCCGGAGCGCGGGACCGGACATTGGCAACCCTATATGCAAGCCAACGAGGCCGGCGAGGCGCTGGTTCGGACCCCGCCGACCGCCTTTCCCTTCATCCGCCGCTACGGCGACATCGCCCTCGTGGCGCTCTCTTCCGCCATTCCGACGATGCCCTTCATGGCAGCGGGCCGGCTAGGCTCGGCCCAGCGCGCTTTGCTTGGCGTTGCCTTGGAAGAGCTTGGGCGCCAGGGATTGTTACGCGTGGTCCTCATTCACCACCCGCCCCTTCCCGGCCAATCGAACTGGCGGCGCGGCTTGCGCGACGCGAAAGCTCTGCTGGCCATCCTCAAGGAGAAGGGCGCGGAGCTTGTGCTGCATGGCCACAATCACGAGCAGACGGTACGGGAACTCGACACCATCAGCGGGTCGGCCTTCGTGGTCGGCGTTCCCTCGGCTTCGGAAGCCGTGGCAGGCCGCATCCCCGCCGCGCGCTATAACGAATATCGCATCGGCAGGATCAATGGCGGCTGGCGGTGTGAGATGGTGGGGCGCGCAGTCGCCGACACGGCTGCGCATGTTTGGGAGTGCGAGCGGAGGGTTCTCAGGGACTCCTAACGCTTAAGGCTGCTCAGGGGATGGTAAGCCAGGCGGCCGCGAATAGACCCGCCGCGCCGGTCAAGAGCCCGATCGCAAAGGCCGCAATGACGATGCCGGTGCCCGCCTGCGCCGGTTGGGAGGCGGGCCCATCCTCCCGGCGCAGTGGCTCGAGCAGGGCAGCCTCCTGCCGCTCCCGGCGCACGATCTCGCGCGCCATGTAGCTCGTGATGCGATCCGCCATGTCGCCGACATGGGTCGATGAGAACAGCGTCCGTCGACCGTTCTCGCCGTTGCGCACGAAAAGGTAAGCGCCGCTCGCATCGTCGATTGCGGCATAGGTGAAGAGGTCGATCCACAGCCGCGCCGGCCGGCTCGGCGCGAGTATGAGGCTGAACCGATCGTCCTTGGCCGGAACCTCGGCAAACACGGCCTCGAGCTCCGTCTTCAACAGCTCGAGCCGCGCAATCTCGCTGTCGCGCCGGTCGGCGGCCTCATCGAGACGGTACGCCTCCTCGACGCGGGCTATTCGGACCGCCTCGTGCAGTGACCTGCTCGCCGCCGGCCGCGCTATCCTCTTGACAGTGTCGTCCATCCCGGTGGCCTTATGGCTCTAGCAGCCAAGCATATCGCCACAAGCCGGAATTGCCACGGAAATCAATTTTAGCCCAGGAAACCGGCTTGATTTGCTAGCGAAAACCGGCGCTTGGGCTATTTCGAGGTGAGCACGACGCTCGACCGTGCGTCGTCGAACCATTTGTCGACGGCCGTGTCGATATTGGCCTCGAGGCCCGACTTCCAGGTGGCGATGGTGGCATCGAGCGCCTGCCCGTTTGCCGCCACGAAATCATCGCGGTTGAAAGCCTCATTGGCCTCGTTGCTTAGATAATCCGCGACAATTCCAATCAGCACTCCGACCGCCGCTCCCATCACCTGCCCGCCCATGGGCTGCACGATGGTGCCGGCAACCGCCCCCTGCTGGGCAAGCGCGAGCCGCGTCCCGAGCGAAGCGACGAAGCGGCGTGAAAGCTGTCCGAAGCTTTGCGCCAACACGCCGTTCAACGCGGGCCCGAGCGCGAACGCGCCCACCGTTCCACCAGCCGCCGCGGCGCCGAGGCCAGCAATGCCGTCGAAGGCACGATCCTCCATGAGATAGACCGGCGCCTTCCATTTCTGGGCGTCCCAATCGAGCTTGACGTCGGTCATCGGCGTCGATGCCGGAACATCTTCAAAATGGCTCGTGTTCTTGGCCAGGAACAGCTGCAGGCGCATGTCGCTATTGGCGATCACCCGGCGATAGCTGTCATGAGCATGGCGCACGGCCTGTTCCACTCCTTGGGTGATAACTTGGTCGCGGAGTTCGGGCTTCAGCACCTGCTCCTTGTAGTTCCTCAGGAAGTAATCCTTCACGTCGGCCTCGACGGCCTCGGTGAGCGACTCGTATTTGCCGACCTCGAAGAAGCGGGCGACGGCCGAGGCGAGCGACTCCTTGAGTACGACATAGGACCGCTTCCACTCGAAGAACCAGTCGGCATAGCTCGAGATCGCCTGGTCCCGGTCCTGGAACGCGAGCGAGAAAGCATGATCGAGATCGTCGTGAGCGACTTGCTTGATGCGCGCCCGCTCCTCGTCGAGCATCAAGATCGTGTCGTTGACGAATTTGTCGGCCTCGGACTTGCTCGCCACCACCTTGTGCAGGGTGCCGTCCACATCCTTGACCACGAGGTCGACGGGATCCGCCGGCAAGCTCGAATCGCCGAAGAAGATGTCGAGAATGCTCTTGTCGGCATGAACCGCGGTCGTCTGCACTAGGTGCCGCTGATAGCTCCGCCAGAAGGTGGTGCCGAGGGAAAGCAGAGCATAGGCCGACAGCACAAGCGCGAGCGAGATGCCGATGGGCCGCAGCAACATGCCGAGCGCGCTCCGCTTGACGACCTTCTCGCGGCGCCAACTGCGCCTCGGCGGGGCTTTGGCCGGCGCATGCTTTTTTCGTCCCGGCGCATCGGCGACATGGCCGAGGGAGTCCTCGGCGCGCGCAATGAGGGCAGTGCTATGGCCTTTCGGCATGAATGTCGTCATGGCTCCGACGTCTTGGCGCGATCCTAGCAGGTCCAGCACGCTCGAGCGTCATATAGGGACGTCTTTGCGAGCTTGTAAGCACATCGCTTCCTGGTCTTTGTGCCCATCGCGAAAAAGGATTAGCCGGGGCAATGGCTTAGCTTATGGTGGGCGCGGAACACCGGCGCGAGCAGAATGTTTCTTAAGGGTCATTCCCTGGCCAATGAGGTGGCATCAATGGCGCAGAAATGGCGCGAGGCTGAGCTTCCCCTGTTTGCGGAAGCGATGCGGGTCAACGACCCCGAGCGGGCTATGAAGCTCGTTGCCGCGGAAGCGCGCGGCTGCACGCGTTGCCACCTCTACAAGAATGCAACACAGACCGTCTTCGGCGAGGGGCCTGCCGATGCCTCGCTCATGCTCATCGGCGAGGAGCCTGGCGACCAGGAGGATCTGACCGGCCGTCCTTTCGTGGGGCCTGCCGGCAAGGTGCTCGACCGCGCGCTCGAGACTGCCAGCATCGCTCGCGACCAAGTCTACATCACCAATGCGGTGAAGCATTTCAAGAACGAGCCGCGGGGCAAAAGGCGCATCCACAAGAAGCCGGATACGAGCGAGATCGACGCCTGCCGCTGGTGGCTCGGCCACGAGCTTGCCATCGTTCAGCCCACTGTCGTCGTCGCCCTGGGCGCGACGGCGGCCCGCGCGCTCATGCGGAAGGCGCTCTCGATCAACGCCAACCGTGGGCGTCTGCTCGAGCTTCCCGACCATCGGCAGGGCGTCATTACCGTCCACCCGTCCTACGTGCTTCGGCTCCTCGAGAATCGCGACAAGCGGCGGGAGTTTGATCTTCTCGTCAAGGATTTGCGCTTTGCCGCTGACGCGGCGCGCGAGCTCCGCTTGCGCTAATACTGAGCGCGGAAAATTTCAGCGACCATGATCGACGTGGCCTTATTGATCAGCAAGATGTTCACAGTGATGTTGAGCCAATAGCCGATTCGCGCTTGTTCTTTAGGAAGCCGAACATATTCAAATACCACTGATCTGCATAGGTGAGGCAATAGACAAAATATGACCGATGCCGCGGCGACCTCCTGCTCGGGAGGCTCGAACAGCTGGCTGAGATAGCCGCGCCAATCCACGGGAGATGACCTAAAAAATCACAGCGCGTCGGCCCCCATCTCGCCGGTCCGCACGCGCATGGCGCCTTCGAGGTCGAGCACGAACACCTTGCCGTCGCCGATCCTGCCCGTGCGCGCACTATCGCCGATGGTCTCGACCACGCGGTCGGCGAGACTATCGTCGACGGCGATCTCAAGCTTCACCTTCGGCACGTAATGCATGGTGTATTCAGCCCCACGATAGATCTCGGTCTGGCCCTTCTGCCGTCCGAAGCCGCGCACCTCGCTCACGGTTAGCCCTTGCACGCCAATGGCGGCAAGAGCCTCGCGCACGGCGTCGAGACGGTGCGGCTGGATCACTGCAATGATGTATTTCATGGCGCTCGCTCCCGATTGCGGTCTTGCCGTCGCGTTCTACCGGTATCGAAGGGGATGATCTCCTTGCGGGATCGAAAACGTCGGCTCGTTGCAGCTTTTCGTCAAGCTGTTTTGGTCGTGTTTATGTCATGTGCAAATGCATGCGCTGAGCACTCCTCCTAGCGGCCCCCTCACGCATGCGCTCGGCAAGGCCCCGACAATGAGGGCGCGCGTAATGATGGCAAAAATCATCTGGAACAAAAGAAAAGTCTCGGGGATCTTGCTCGCGGATCGGCGGCGCCACGGCTCACGCCAAGCAGCAACACCTTTTCGAGTTTGCCGATCCAGGGCGTCCCACCGCTGAAGACGAGGCTATAAAGCCAGAGCACCGAGATAAGGCAGGCAATGGCAAAGCAACTGCATCATGATCAGTTGCCCACAGGCCGATGTGGGCCCATCAGAACAGCCCGACAATCTAGGGTTCCGGCATGCTATATTGGCACCCATGAGCAAGGCCTTCACCACGGAGGAGCCGGAAGCGGGCGATGTCTATGACGAACTGCCCGACCGCCCGGTTTCGCCGCACAACCTCGTGACCCCAAGGGGGCTCGAGCTGATTGAGGCGGAACTGGCGCGGCTGCACTTGGAGCACGCGGCCGCTCAAGAAGCAAACGACCGGGCGAGGCTCGCCAAGACCAACCGGGATTTGCGCTACTGGACCTCGCGCCGGGCCACGGCTCAAGTCATGGAGCCGCCGCGGGACGCCACCGAGGTGCGTTTCGGCTCAACAGTCACGATCTTGCGCGAAGACGGGCGCCGCCAGACCTACCGCATCGTAGGGGAGGACGAAGCTCACCCCGCCCTGGGCACGCTCTCCTATGTGTCGCCCGTGGCCCAGGCGTTGATGGGCAAGCAGAAGGGCGACGTCGTGCAGGCGGGAACTGCGGACGCGGAGATCGTCGAAATCGCTTAGCGCATCAGGTTGACGTGGTGGGTTTCTTGCTCGGCTTCTCCAGCATCAGCTGCCCCTGCTTCTGCACGATGGATTTGGCCTTATTGGCGAGCATGGCCAGGATCCAGGGAAGCTGAACCTCGAGCCGCACGCTGCTCTGCCCGACATCGACGGTGCCGGTCGTGGTCTGGCCGAGTAGGCTTGCGCGGAAGTCGAGATGGTCGCCCTTCCAATCGTCCGTCAGAACCACGAACTTTTCGCCGAAGGTCGAGCGCACATTGCCGAACCCGTTCTTTAGGCGGCGGATGGCTTCCTCCTTGCCGAGTTTATGGGGAATGGTGACGACCACGGGCTCAGCCATGTCTTTGCTTTCCTTTTGATCTCCGGTGCCAGGACCTCGGCTTTCCTTTTGATTTCCGGTGCCAGGACCTCGCCCAGATGTGGGGGAGCAAAAGCCCTTCTTCCAGGGGTGAGCCCTCAGGCTTGCGTGGGCTTCGCATCGCTGTGCCCAAGGTCTCGATCCGGCGCGACCTCGTCCCTGACCAGCTGCTTCAACTCCTTGATGTCGGGGAAGCGCCCGTGCTCCTTGCGCGACCAGATGAGCTTGTCATCGAGGCGCACTTCGAACACGCCGCCCGTGTCATCGGGGACGAGCGTCACGGAGCCGAGTTCCTCGGCGAAGGTGGTCAAGAGCTCCTGCGCCATCCAGGAACCCCTGAGCAGCCAGCCACACAGCCGGCAATAAGTGATGGAAACGTTTGGGCCGTTCATCTCGCCTGGCGCCATTTCGGGTCCATTCGAAGTCGCGATTATAGAGCGGAATCGAGCAAATCGAGATCAAGGATCAACCCGGTTTTTGGCACCAGCTTCACGGCGTTTCGTCCGATCGAGAGGACCTTCCGGGGGATCGTCTTCCAGCGCCCGATACGCGGCTCCTTCCAGATCATCGAATTGGCCGGAGCGAAGCGCCCAGAGAAAGGCGAGAAGGCCGAGCGCACCGAGCAGGAGAGCCGCCGGCACGAGCCAAGCGAGCGCCGTCACGATCCGCTCCCGCCCGCAAGCCGCGCCGCATTGAGGGTGACGAGGATCGAGGAGGTGGACATGACGATGGCGGCAATCAGCGGCGTCACGTATCCCGCCATGGCGAAGGGCACAGCGACGATATTGTAGCAGAAGGCGACACCGAAATTCTGCAGCGTGAGCGAGCGGGCGCGCTTCGCCGTCGACAAGACCTCCAGCACCGGCGCAAGCCTCTGTCCCTGAAACACGAAATCGGCGGCGCGCTGACTGATATCGGCGGCACTTGCCGGCGAAAGCGAGGCGTGCGCAGCTGCGAGCGCCGGCGCGTCGTTGAGGCCATCGCCGACCATCAGCACCTTGCGTCCTGCCCTCGCACATTCGGCAAGCCAATCGATCTTCTGTTTGGGCGTCACCTCTCCCAGCCAGGTTTCGATGCCGGCTGTGCCTGCGACTGCCTCGACCGCGCCCCTGCGGTCGCCAGAAAGGAGCGCCAGCTGGTAGCCGCGTCGCTTCAACTCTTGGACGACCTCCGCTACATCGCTTCTCAGCGCGTCGGCGAAGCGGAAGCGGACCGGTACTTGCCCATCCCGGCGGTACCAAACCTCGCTGCTACCGCGACTGCCGGTGACGCCACACCATTCGGCCGAGCCCAGCCGTTCCTCGCCCTGTGGCAAGGAGCGCACCAGACCGCAGCCAGGCGTCTCCTCAACGCCCTCGGCCGTCACGACGGTCTCTTGGCGCTTCTCGGCCGCCAGAACGATCGCTTGCGCATAAGGATGCCGGCTTGCCGCCGCGAGGCCCACCGCGGCCGCCAGCGCCTCGCCCGAGACCTCCTCTTCGTTGAGCAGCTGTGGGCGCCCAAGCGTCAAGGTGCCGGTCTTGTCGAAGACCACCATATCCGTGAGCGCGATGCGCTCGAGTCCGTCCGCGGCCTTGACCACGATACCGCGTCCGAACAAGCGGCTTGCTGCCGCGATCTGCACCGCCGGGACGGCGAGCGCGAGGGCACAGGGACAGGTGATGATCAGCACCGCGATGGCATAGGTTAGCGCCGTCTGCCACGGCGCCCCCAGCAACAGCCAGCCGAGAAACGTCGCGGCGCCCAGCCCATGCACGGCGGGCGCATAGATTTGCGCGGCGCGGTCGGCGAGCCGGCGATAGCGTGCCTTGCCTTGCTCGGCTGCCAACATCAGGCGTCCGATCTCCGCCAACAGTGTGGCGCTGTCCGCGGCGGTCACCTCGATCTTGAGCGCCTTCGCCAAGTTGAGCGTCCCGGCATAAATCTGTTGGCCGGGCGACACGGTCGCCGGCTCCGCCTCGCCGGTGATCAGGCTCTGGTCGATCTCCCCTGAGCCGACCAGGATCACGCCGTCGGCCGCGACTCGCTCGCCGGCGGCAACGAGCAGGCAGTCGCCGGGGACGACGGCATGAGCCGGCACCAGGCGCTGCGAACCGTCGTCCTCGATCACCGTGGCAATCCCGCTCTGCAGACTGAGGAGATTCTGCGCTTCACCGCGCGCGCGGACGCGAAGGCTCTCATCGAGGAACCGGCCGATCAGCAGAAAGAACAGCAGCGTCACAGCAGCGTCGAAATAAACCTGCTCATTGCCGCGCATGGTCTGATAGAGGCTCATCGCGGTGGCCAAGAGGATGGCGAGCGAGATCGGCACGTCCATGTTGAGCCGCCGCGCCCGCAAGGCGCCAAGCGCCGACGTGAAGAAGGGCTGCCCCGCATAGACGACCGTCGGCAGAGCGATCAGCGCCGACAGCCAACAGAATAGCGCTGCAAGGCTCGCATCCATGTCTCCCCCTCTTCCGGCCCAGACCGAGACGGACAGGAGCATGATGTTCATCGCGGCAAAGCCCGAGACCGCGACCCGACGCAGCAGGTATTTTTCGCGCGCGGTGTCGGCGTCCGGCTTGACCGCCTGCATCGGCGCCGCCGCGAAGCCCGCGCGCCTAAGGGCAGCGATCACATCAACTTCGCTTGCGCGGCTTCCGTCGAAGGCGATGCTGACCCGCTTTGCCGCAAGACTGGCCCGCGCGCTCTCTACGCCCGGAACGCCGAGTGCCGCGCGTTCGACCGAACGCAGGCAGCCGCCGCAACGCATGTTCTCAATGGCGAGGGTCAGCGTTTGCGGCGGCGCTTGGCGTGTTGCGCCCTCTGCCTCTCTGGCGGCGCGCACTGGAAGTGCATGGACCGTCATGGCCACTCTGGAATCAAAATGCGCTGTTTGAGCCGATAGGCTGGATCGCCGGCACGCGACAACTCCTCCGACTGAAGCTGGACCACCCATTGGCCGGGAGCCAGGCGCAACTCGGCAGCATACGTTCCTGCCTGGGCCTCGCGGAGTTTGACCGAGGCATCCTCCCGGTCCGTGGCGGCCCGACCGACGTTAGCGCTGAAATGCAAGCCCGAGATGGGCTGCCCCTCTTTGTCAGCCAAGCTCAGCACGAGCCGTCCAGTCTCGGCACCGTAGATCAGCGCCTCCTTCCAGCCCCGCTCGGCCTGCCGCGCGGCTTGCGCGAGCGTGTCGTTGTAGTGCAGCCCTTTGCGGTAGGGGTCGCTTGTGTCACCCCCACCAAACGTCGCCAGCGCATAATAGAGGAAGATGCCGTTGGCCAAGAATATGACGCCGAAGAAAGCGATAAAACCGATCAGGACATGCCGGCCTTCGATGCCTTTGGCGAACCACGCCATTTCGCTCATCGTTCTGGCCCCCGGAAGGTTGCCTTGTGCTCGGCGTGATCGCCGTTGGCCGCGTCGGTGACCAAGAGAGAGAAGTCGGTCGCTTCCTCGCGCAACGACGCGGCACCGCTCTTGTCGAGCGTGACATAGAGACGGAGGGATTGGAGGTCGTCCGGCGGCACGGTCACGGCGGGATCGGCCTGGTGCTCGAAGCCGATGAGGCTCAGGCTGGCCCCCGGCAGCCCTTCGAGCGCAAGACGGAAGGAGCGGGGCTCGTAGAGCTTGTTGAGAAGCTTGACGGTGTAGCCGTTGCGCAAGCCGCCGTCGGACAGGCGGACATAGATCGGATTCCGATCGTGGAGCACGCTGACTTCGAGATCGGGCCGAAGCAGCAAGGCCGTCACCATGACCACTGCCACGATCGCCATGGCGGTGGCGTAGAGGAGGACGCGAGGGCGCAGCAATTTGATGGGAACCGCTTCCTGTCCCGCCGCCGCCAAATTGTACAAGGTGTCGTAGGCGATCAGCCCACGCGGCCTAGCGACCTTATCCATGATTTCGTCGCAGGCGTCGATGCAGAGCGCGCATTGGATGCATTCAAGCTGCGCCCCGTCGCGGATGTCGATGCCGGCCGGACAGACGGCGACGCATTGGTGGCAGTCGATGCAATCGCCCCTGCCCTCCCAACTTTGGCCGGCCTTGTGTGGCCCTCGCGCCTCACCGCGCCAGTCGCGATAAGAGATGAGCAGCGAATCGCGATCGAACATCGCTCCCTGTATGCGCGGCCAGGGACACATATAGGTGCAGACCTGCTCGCGGGCGATCCCTCCGAGAACATAGGTGGTGGCGGTGAAGATGCCGAGGAACGCATAGGCGACGAGCGGCGCTTCGAAAGTCGCAAGCTGTCGGGCCAGCGTGGGGGCGTCAGCGAAATAAAAGACGAAGGCACCGCCCGTGGCGATCGCGATCAAGAGCCAGGTGAGATGTGTGGCGCCTTTGCGCCAGATCTTCTCCCGCGTCCACGGTGATTTGTCGAGACGCATCCGGGCGTTGCGGTCGCCTTGGAAGAAGCGCTCGACCGCGATCATCAGATCGGTCCAGACCGTTTGCGGACAGGTATAGCCGCACCACACGCGCCCCGCGATCGAAGTGACGAGGAATAGCGCGAGCGCCGCGAGCACGAGGAGGCCCGTGATGTAGTAGAACTCCTGCGGCCAGATCTCGAGGAAGAACCAATAGAAGCGGCGGGACGGAAAATCGATGAGGACGGCCTGATCGGGAATGTAGGGGCCCCTGTCCCAGCGAAGCCACGGCATGAGGTAGTAGATGCCGAGCGTCACGGCCATCACGATCCATTTGATGGTGCGAAAACGCCCCTCGGCGCGCTTGGGGTGAATCTTCACCCGCGCCGCATAGAGAGAGCGGTTCGCCTTGGCGTTAACGGCCCGCACGTCGATCTGCTCGATCCCCGGCGCTGCCTCGATCATGGCTGCGGCCTCATGCTGTAGCCCGCTTTGAACGCTGCTCCTATGCTCCCCGGCTTCTGCCCTCCACATCAATTTACCCTTGATTACTGACCGCCGCCAAGCGAATGCACGTAGATGGCGAGCTCCTTGATCGTCTCTGGATCAAGCCGGTGGGCCCAAGTCGGCATGACCCCGCCGCGGCCATTACGGATGGTTTCCATCACCGTCGCCTTGTCGCCTGCATAGAGCCACAGCTCGTCGGTGAGATTGGGCGCGCCCAGCGTCTGATTCCCCTTGCCGTCGGCGCCGTGACACGGCGTGCAGTTGTCCGCGAAGATCTTCGTCCCCCGCTCCGCGGCCGCCTTATCGTCGGTCTTGCCGGAGAGGGAGAGAACATATTCCGCGACGTCGGCGATCTGAGGCTCTGTCAAGAGCCCGGTGCGGCCGAAGGCCGGCATCTGGTTGGTCCGCGTTTCGGGATCGTCGGCGCGAATGCCATGCAGGATGGTCTGGTGGATGTCCTCGAGCGTGCCCTTGCCCCACAACCAGTCATCGTCGCGGAGATTGGGATAGCCGAACGCCCCTTGCGCGCCGCGGCCGTGGCAGGGAGCGCAATTGTCGCCGAAGGCCGCTTCCCCGCCGGCAAGGGAAAAGCGCAACAGTTCGGGGTCGTTGACGATGACGGCAAGGTCGTTGGCGGCGATCTTCTCGCGGAAGCCTGCTTGGGCTGCCTTCGCGGCAGCGAGCTGTTCCGCCACCGTCTCGCGCTGGCTGTAGCCCAGAAGCCCCTTCGAATAGGTGGCAACCAGGGGCCAGGCAGGCATCAGCAGCCAATAGCCGATCGCCCAGACGATGGTGGCATAGAGCGTCCAGAGCCACCATTTGGGCAGAGGCTTGTTCAGCTCGCTGATGCCGTCCCATTCGTGGCCGGTCGTCGCGACCCTTGCTGACTTGTCGGATTCGGGCCTCGCCATCGCGTTCAATCTTCCGGTTCCTGATCGGGGTCTTGCTCGAGCGGGATCTTGGCGTCTTCCTCGAAACTCTTCTTGTTTCCCGGCCAAAAGGCGTAGATCACCACGCCCACGAACAGCGCGACAAAGAACAGGAGCGCCGCGATTTGCGTGATGCTGGACACCTGCTCGTAGGTCATGGTGCTCACCGGAGGTTCGGTCCGGCGGCGTCGAACTTGGCGAAGTCGACCAGGGTGCCGAGCATCTGCAGATAGGCGATCACGGCATCGAGCTCGGAAATAAAGCTCGGATCACCGTCGAATTGCCGCACCTGCGCCTTCGGATAGCGCCGCAGGAACTCCTTGACGCCCTCCGCCGCGGGATCGAGCTGTCGCTCAAGGTCGACCTTCGCGTTCTCGATCATCTCATCGGTATATGGCACACCAACTTCCCGGAGGGTCTTCATGCGCTCCGCGATGTCGCGATAGTCGAGCTCGCGTCTCGCCATGAACGGGTAGCCGGGCATAATCGACTCCGGAACGACGGCCCGCGGGTTCCGCATGTGCGCCTGATGCCACTCGTCAGAGTACTTGCCGCCCACACGTGCAAGATCCGGTCCCGTTCGCTTCGACCCCCATTGGAAGGGATGGTCGTACATGCTTTCCGCGGCGAGGCTGTAATGGCCGTAGCGTTCGACCTCGTCGCGCAGCGAGCGGATCATCTGGCTGTGGCAGAGATAGCAGCCCTCGCGGACATAGATGTCGCGCCCCGCGACTTCGAGCGGCGTATAGGGCCTCATGCCCTCCACCTTCTCAATCGTCGAGCTGAGCCAGTACAAGGGGGCGATCTCCACGATCCCGCCGATGGCGACGGTGATGAGAATCCCGATGAGCAATAGGACCGTGCTCTTCTCGAGGATCTGATGCGATGACCAGTTCATTCCCGTCCCCCTACTCGGCAGGAACGGCGCGAAGCTCGGGCGCGGCGGCGATGCGGGGTTGCTCCGCCGCATCGACCGGCTCGTCGCCGCGAATAGTGCGCCAGACGTTGTAGGCCATGAACAGCGCGCCAAGCAGGAACAGCAAACCGCCCGTCGCGCGAATGATGTAGAACGGATGCATGGCCTCGACCGTCTCGACGAAGGAATATTCGAGAAAGCCGAGGGAGTCGTAGGCCCGCCACATCAACCCCTGCAGGATGCCCGAGACCCACATCGAGGTGATGTAGAGAAGGATGCCGAGCGTCGCGATCCAGAAATGCCACTCGACGAGGCGCTGCGAATAGAGCGCCTTGCGATGCCACAGCCAGGGCACCAGGCAATAGACGGCGCCGAAAGTGATGAAGGCGACCCAACCGAGCGCGCCGGAATGCACGTGCCCGATGGTCCAATCGGTATAGTGCGACAGCGCGTTGACGGACTTGATGCTCATCAGCGGCCCCTCGAAGGTGGCCATGCCGTAAAAGGCCACGGCGGTGACGAGAAAGCGGATCACGGGATCGGTCCTGAGCTTGTCCCAGGCGCCGGAGAGCGTCATCAGGCCATTGATCATGCCGCCCCAGGACGGCATCCACAGCATGATCGAGAAGGTCATGCCGAGCGTCTGCGCCCAGTCCGGCAGCGCGGTGTAGTGGAGGTGGTGCGGGCCGGCCCAGATATAGAGGAAGATCAGCGACCAGAAATGCACGATGGAAAGACGATAGGAATAGACCGGCCGTTCGGCGCGCTTCGGCACGAAATAGTACATCATGCCGAGAAAGCCCGCGGTCAGGAAGAAGCCGACCGCGTTGTGGCCGTACCACCATTGCGTCATGGCGTCCTGCACGCCGGAATAAAGCACGTAGCTCTTCGAGCCGAGCAGGGAGACGGGGATCGCCAAATTGTTGATGATATGCAACATAGCGATGGTGACGATGAAGGCGAGGTAGAACCAATTCGCCACAAAGATGTGCGGCTCGCGCCGCCGCGCGAGCGTGCCGACGAAGACGAGGAAATAGACCACCCAGACCAGGGTCAGCCAAATGTCCACGTACCATTCCGGCTCGGCGTACTCTTTGGACTGGGTGATCCCGAGCAGATAGCCGGTGGCGGCGAGCACGATGAAGAGCTGATACCCCCAGAACACGAACCAGGGCGACCACCGCCCGGCAAGCCGCGCCCGCGAGGTACGCTGCACGACGTAGAAGGAGCTCGCGATCAGCGCGTTGCCCCCGAAGGCGAAGATGACCGCGGAGGTATGCAAAGGCCGCAGGCGCCCGAAGCTCGTCCATTCGAGATCGAGGTTGAGCGCAGGGAAGGCGAGCTGCCAGGCGATGATATCGCCGACCAGGAAGCCCGCGATCCCCCAGACCACCGTGGCGACGACGCCGGCACGGATGACGCCGTCAGCGTAGCCGGTGTCCTTTGGTGGGCGCGCCTTGCTGCTCAGATGGTCAAACAGATAGACCGCGGCCATGGCCGAGGCGATGAGCAGGAATGAGCCGTGCAGCGCGATGCCCGGGTCCTTCCCCGCCACGGCCCAGACCAGACCGATGACGCCGCAGACCGCCGCACCCAACAGCGCCGCTCCGTCCGACAAGGCGTGCCATTCCTCGCGCTCGACAACTGCCGTCATGCTCTCTCCCCGTCTCCGGTTCCGGACGCCACCTTTGCCAGGTTGGACGGCTTAAACCTTGATGACAATCAAAAACCCGATGGGAATCCCGGGAACCGGAACGAAAAAGCAGGGTCCAAACCGACGTAGAATTGCGCACGCAACCGCCGAAGGACCCCGATGCCAGCCCCCAGGGCACAGTAACCCTGCTGTCTCCCCGGAGCTGATGTCGGCCCCCCCACCCCGCAGCCACGTTGGGACGGCTCCTTCGCAGCATGGACTTCGGCGGCGTCGCCCATATGATCCATTTGCCCGGTTGGGTGAAGGGCGGAGGGCAGGCTTCCATGTTCCCCCTAGGTGACGACGACTCCGAACGCCGCACGCTTCCTGTCGTCACCTTCGTTCTCATCGGCTTGAACGTGTTGGTGTTCTTGGTAGAGCTCAGCGGGGGCGACCAATTCATTGAAAACTGGGCGTTTCTCCCGCGCACCTTCGCTGCGAATCCTGGGGCGAATGTCGTCACCACTCGGCCGGCAGATCGTGGCCATGCCGGCGGTCATCGTGCTTGGCCTGTGGATTGCTCTCCAACTCGTCAGCGGCGTCGGCTCGATGGGCTACACCGATGCAAGCGCCAACACAGGCGGCGTCATATGGCCCATATTGGAGGCTTCATCGCCGGGCTCCTGATGGCGCTTCTGTTCCGCGGCGCAGGCCCTTCCACGGGGTAAAGCGACGCGGTTCGATACATCCCCGCTGGCCCGGGACGCCGCTGTGATCAGCCCGTCGGGGGGGGGCCGTAGGAACTCAGTCGGGACGCCCAGACCGCTGCCGAGGTGCTCTGGGGGCAATGGGCCGAAGTTCCCGTCCGGCTTCGGCTTCCGTGCGTAGATATCGAAATAGCATAAAACAACCCCATGCAAGGTAAGCACTTCGCTCAAAAAACGCTTGTAAGCTGCTCAACATCCATTGAGTTGCCCCGCTGAAGGGACGCCAAGGAGCGGGGGCGAGTACGCGGCGGGGTGCCCCCTGTCGGTCGGCTGCCGTTCAGGGTAAGCGGCACTGTCGGATGCATGGCGGCGCTAAGAGTTCACTTCCTTAGCCGCACGCCTGGGCCTCCGCTCTCATCAGCAGGGATAAAGACCACCCCTCCTCTTTCGAGCGCCGTTTGAACTTGCCCGAGGGTTTTGACCGTCGTCCCCATCCCATTCTCATATCGGCTTACCGTATTGGCGGCCACATCGGCGCGCTTGCCCAACTCACGCACGCCCCAGCCGAGCGCTGCCCTGGCCATTCGCACCTGTTCAGGAGTGATCATCGAGCATCCTTTGTTGACGATGTCCCACAATTCGTGTACACTGCTTGACTAGTGAGTTGCATGGATGGCGATCCCGGCCCTGAAAAACCAGATTCAGCTCTACCATTGGCTTCGCGAGAAGCTCGTGGAGAGCTTCCCAGCAGCCGACGACGAGACCATTCGCGACACATTGGAGGGAATCACCGACCTCCATGAGATGATAGCCGAAATCATCCGCTCAGCACTCATCGATGAAGCGCTGCAGGCGGGCCTAAAGTCACGTCTTGACGATATGAAGCAGAGGCTCGCCAGGTTCGAGGAGCGTGGGGATAAGAAGCGGCAGCTGGCGCTTGAGGCCATGAGCGAGGTGGGCCTCAGAAAACTCGAACAACCTGACTTCACCGCCTCGGCGCGATCGGGCTCCCCTTCCCTTGTGATCATCGCCGAGGATGCAATCCCAAGCTCCTATTGGGTACCCCAGCCTCCCAAGCTCGATCGGCAATCGCTCCTGGCCGATCTCAAGCAGGGCAGCGATGTCCCTGGCACCCAACTTAGCAACCCGAGACCAACCCTATCTGTAAGGACGAAGTAATGGCGTTCACAGAAGCCCAGGTGAAGAATCTTGAGGCGAAGCTCAATGCCAAGCGGATTAGAACCCGCCAAGCGAACGGCATCACCCTCGCCTATGTCGAGGGCTGGCATGTCATCGCCGAGGCAAACCGGATCTTCGGTTACGATGCCTGGGACAGACGGACGCGTACCAACAATTGCGTATGGAGCGGAGCCAAAGGCGAGTTTTATCACGCAGCCTATACCGCCAAGGTTCGTGTCAGCGTGCGTGCCGGCGACATCACCATCGTGCGCGAGGGCTCGGGCACCGGAGAGGGCAAGGCGCGCACTCCGGGTCAAGCCCATGAGCTCGCACTGAAAGCCGCCGAAACCGACGCCACGAAGCGGGCGCTTGCCACCTTTGGCAATCCGTTTGGGCTTGCCCTTTATGACCATGAGCAGACCGGTGTTCGGAAGGTGCGCAATGGCAAGGCTTCGGCAGCGAAGGACTTAGCCACTGGTCCGTGGGTACTGCACTCGGCGACCGGCGCTGCCGGTGCGACTTTCGATAAACCCAATGACTTTGCCGAGGCGCTGCGTAAGGCGATGAGTGGGGCCCACGACATCGAGCTCCTGTTCGCGATTTGGGAACAGAACGTCGAAACCGTGCGAGCTCTCAACAAATGCCTCAAACAGGAAGCGTTGCCGAGGTCAGGCATTGCGCCGCAGTTGGTGGCGCATCTTAAGGATTGCGCCATCGCACTCGTGAAGCCCGCAAACGGCGTCGATGATGCAACTCACGCGCGGAAAAACCTGATGGATTCGCGCCGAGCTAATCACGGCCCACGCCCAAAGATTGACAAGAGCGTGCTCACCATCAGCGAACCGAAGCGCCACCGCTCAAAGGAGCATCTGCGCTTTGTCGCCCGGCAGCCTTGCCTTATTTGCGGGAGGTCGCCGACTCACGCCCATCACATCCGCTTCGCTCAGTCTAAAGGGTTAGGACTCAAAGTAAGCGATGAGTTCACCGTGCCACTCTGCGCCATCCATCACACCGAAAACCACTCCACAGGTGATGAAAGACGCTGGTGGCGGGAACACAACATAGATCCACTCCCGGTGGCGGATCGCTTATGGCACGAGAGTGGCTCAGCAGGCCTCACTCCAAATATGCCTGGCTCAACGAGCTGCTAAACGCGGTTGTCTAAGACTTTGATTCAAATAGCTGTTGAATTTCCGCCATAACCCAACGCAGCATTCGCCTGTATTCCGGTCTAGTTCCATGAGTGACTCAGGGCTTGCACGCAAAGGAACGGATACCTTAGCCTTCGCGTCAGGAACAAGGGGCGCCACTTTGCGCAGCTGCAGCGTTCACACCTAGCGTTGCCTCTGCACAAGTCGGCAGTGAGGGGAGCATCGTCTTGTCTGATGCGGGCGAAATTACCGACCCCATTGAAGGCGTTAAAAAAACTATCGCGCGGTCGAAAGATCTCATCGCATCAGCAACCGAGGAGCTGAATCAGCATAATCGCTGGCTCAAGAGCTACCTCGCCTCAGAAAAGAGGGATCAAGAAAAGTACGCTCGCTGGCTCAAGCGCCAGCAGGTGATGCACCGGCGCCAGCTTCAGCGCCAACGCATGATCCGGTCCTGCAAGCAGTTTGCCTGGGCCTGTGTCTTTTTTGTGCGTTCCGTCTGCCTCATTTTGTTGAAGGGGGCTATCTCGGCCCTGATCTATCTTCGCGATCTGCTTTTGATCAGCGCCTCGTGGACCGGCTTAAAGGCTTACGCCCTCGCGCTCGCGTTCCTCAGGGCAGCCTCAACCGCTTCCTCCTGGATCGCTCTAAGGACCCGGGCCCTCGCGCTCTCGCTGCTTAGCCTGCTCTCGGTCAGCTTGTCTTGGATCCGTGTAAACGGTCACGCTCTCGCGCTCGCGCTCCTCAGAGCAGTCTCAACCGCTTCCTCCTGGATCACCGTAAAGACCCGGGCCCTCGCGCTCTCGCTGCTCAGCCTGCTTTCGGTCAGCGTGTCTTGGCTTCGTGTAAACGGTCACGCTCTCGCGCTCGCACTCCTCAGGGCAGCCTCAACCGCTTCCTCCTGGATCGCTTGGATGCGTGTAAAGGCTCACGCTCTCGCGCTCGCGCTCGCGCTCCTCAAGGCAAACTCCACCGCTTCCTCCTGGATCGCCGTAAAGGCCCGGGCCCTCACCTTCTCGCTGCTTAGCCTGCTCTCGGTCAGCTTCTCTTGGATCCGTGTAAAGGCTGACGCCCTCGCGCTCGCGCTCCTCAACGCGGCTTCGATGAGCTTCCCCTGGATCCGCGCGAAGGCTCGTGACCTTGCCCTCTCGTTCCTCAACTTGATTGCTGCAGCGAGACCGCTACCGCGACGATATCAAAGACGAGTTTCCGCCCTAGCGGGCAAGCTTTCCGAACAGGCCAAGAGTGGGGGCGACGACTTAAAGCGCTCGGCGCTCTCAACAACGCGATTGCTCCGCGCCTGGATTTCAGAGAGCGGCCTCCGCTTTCGGCGTGGCGTGCGTGCCTGGGGCACAGGTTTGCCCATCGCACCCCGACTACAAGTCGAGGGAAGTGACCAAGGGCCGGAGTTGGAGGGACGAATCGAGTCAAAAGTAGAAGGTGCGACCTTCGGGCACGAAGAACCAACAACAAAGCAAAGCACCGCCTTAGTATGCCTTGAGCCTCGGCGTAACAGGTTGCCGGTCGTTCAGACAAGCTGACCGGGAGTGTCCGGTTTGGCACGCTTGGGACCAAGTTGGACGCTTCGAAAAACCTCGCCTGCGCGGTTTTGATCTGATTCACTCGCCTGTCAATGGCGGAGGGGATTCGAGATGAAGGGGCAGGTTGGCTTTTTCGATGTTGACGAGCGGCTTCAGCGGTTGAGCGATCTGGGTGATCAGCTTGAAGCCTATGCGGCGACGGTGGATTTCGAGATTTTCCGGTCACCTCTGGAAGCGGCGCTGGCCTATGCGGATG
>JBARKP010000056.1:0-6121 GCA_049801475.1 Methyloceanibacter sp. | reverse complement strand
CGTGTGGCGTTTGCGCACCTTAGCGGTCGGAAAACGGCACCCCCGATGCCTGCCCCAACCGGCCGCGGAAGCCCCGGTTCTGCTCCTAGGCCGGGGCTTCTTATGTGACAAAGTGGTGCTTGGTGGCTCGAACAAAAGCGAACCGTCAGCGTTTTGTGGAGAGGGGCTGTATGGGCAAAACACCGTAAAGGAGAGTACCCATGAAAAGTCTCGTTTCGATCATAGCACTGGCTCTTGCAGTTGCATTCGCGGCACCCGCGTTCGCTGGTCCGGCGGCTCCCACGACCAAGGCCGACTGCGAGAAGTCTGGCATGAAGTGGAATGCTACCGCCAACAAATGCGAGCAAGGGAAGATGTAGCGGTGCTGTAAGCACACCCTCATAGGGCGGCAGGCTCCAAGGCCTGCCGCCCGCGAAAGCCGGCCGAAGCCAACGCCCGTCAGGTGCGCGTGTCTGTGATCGACGCTGCGCACCACATTGTGCGCACTCGCGGCGCTATCCTTAAATCAGGGAATGCTTGCAGCCGCTCGTCTGTGAAGGAGGAAGCAAGGAGTTGGATTTTGGCGGCAATAGCAATCGTACTCAAAAAAGGGCCGCCGGTAGAGGGTGGCGGCCCCTTTCGAATAATAGGGGCCCCGTTGGCTGGCTCTAGCTTGCCTTGTGGAGATCCTCCATGCCGCGAGTCAATTGCGCCTTGATCGGCTCGGCCGACCCTTGGCCGCATGGCCAGCCGCTACCTGAAGCGCGGCATTCAATGGCCGCTCAGTGCTGACGTGCCTTCGCCGGTCGTCCGTTGAAAAGCCTCCCGCCTTTTCTCTTGGACAGCTTCATTCTCAGCGCGCGTCTCAATCAATTTGCTGCGGCATTCCTGATAGGCAGGACTTCCTGGCGCGGCACCATTGGCACGGCATTGGGCATCATCCTGCTGATCCGTCGTCGCCTGCGCCGTGGCATGTCCCTCTCGGACCTGCCCGGTGCTCGCGCACCCCTGGAGGCACCACTGCATCAGCAGCACTACGAGACTTAGGCGAACTGCCCTCCCGCTCAGCTGTATCGAGCCTCGTACCATCGAAACACTCATCCGTGTTGATCCCTTAGCCACTAGCTCACAACCGCCCCCAGCGCACGCTGAGGCTGGAACATAGTTGCGGCTAAATTGTTCGTTTGCAATTCGCCGGGACCGTTCGCGTCACCGGCCAACTCGGCGGAGATTCAGGAGCTTGATTCTGTGGACATAGGCTGAGAGCCGCCTTCCGCAAGCCGAGAATCGGCGTAGAACTCGATATCCGATAGCCTCGACCGTCTGGCCGGGGTCTCTTTAGCGCTCCACACATCAACCGCGGGGGGCTGTCGGAAGGGTCGTTGATGGGGGGGGAAATATGGACATTCGCGCTCTACTGATCGCTGTGATTATAGGTGCGGTAGCTGGTTGGCTCGCCGGTCAATTGGTGCGAGGAACCGGGTTCGGCCTACTTGGCGATATTCTGATCGGCATTGTCGGTGCGTTGATCGCCGCTGCCCTGTTCCCCACTCTTGGTCTCCATCTTGGCGGAGGCATGATCTCCGCGATTATCGCGGCGACCCTCGGCGCGGTCATCCTTCTCTTGCTCGTGCGCCTGATAAAGCGCGCCTGAACCGCGACTATCAAAGCGCTGCTATCCGCTCATTGCTGGAGCAGCTATGCCGAGCGCCTCGGCTCCGAGGCGGCGTGCGACCTGCGAGTGTGTTGTCTCGCCGTAACGCTTATAGGTGGCCGTTCACACTTGGCGCGATACGTCCCGCACGTCAAATCCAACAGCCGGACCGTTTAAGCCGCCACACTTCAGGCCTCCGGCCGGCGTCTGCTCGCACCCCGACGACAGAACGCGCTAGCATCGCTATGATTGCGGATCAGCCATAGGGCGTGCTTGAAGTTAATTCATGCGCACCAACCTTCTTGCGACGGCTTGCATCATGCTCTTTACCGCTGCCGTGGTCTGGAGTTCTGGCGTAGCGCTTTCCGATTGCGCCTCAGTCCGCAGCTCTTGTGTAGATCATTGCCGGAAAGAAACGAACGCGAATCGTGTTAAGCGCCTGCGTCAACAGATGCGGGATAGAGTTTTGCCGGGACGTACCCGCGACGTGCCGTTCGGGTGATCAACGTGTGTGCAACGATGACTTTCAGTCCTGCAATGGGCATGCGCGGCCGCGGCCGCGATCCCGTCCGCTGTCACCCAGAATGCAGCCATTTGTTCGACCCAATGTTGTAACCGGTTTAAAGCGTGCCTTGATCAGCGGTCTTGCGACACGAGTGCAGTCACTTGCCGTTGAACTAACGCTGGCGCCGAGCTGCCTCCTCGCGCGCAAATCACCGAGCGGCTTTGGTGGCTCCGTTAGCCTTGAGCTGCGCGCCTCCGCTGCTTAAGTCTCTGCCGAAAGCAACCGCGACTAAGCTCCCTCCCCGGCCCTCTTCCCAATGGAGCCCAACGGCGTGACCCAAAGTCCCTCTTCCTTCGCGCGCACCGTGCAGCTTGCAGCCGTTCTTGCACTGCTCGCCTGCCCCGTCCTCGCTCAAGAGCTGCCGTCAGAGCACCCGCCCGTCACGAGCACCGCAGCCCCTGCCGCGCCAGCCGGCGATGCCAAACCCGCCGATGCGAAACCCGCGGACGCGCAGCCAGCGGATGCGAAATCAGCGACCTCGCCTCTGCCGCCCGCTTCCACGACCCATCACGCCGTCACCATCGCTGGCGAGCCGCTGAACTACACGGCGGAAGCCGCCACCGTTGCCCTCCCCGCGGCAGGCGGCAGGCCCGCAGCGGAAATCTTCTACGTCGCCTATACGCGCGACCCGCTCAATACCAAGCGCCCCATCACCTTCGTCTTCAACGGCGGCCCGGGCGCCGCCGCGGCCTATCTGCATCTTGGCGGCATCGGCCCGCGCGCGATCGAAGTCAACGACAAGGGCGAACCGCAAGGCCCTCCTCCTCACCTCGTCGACAATCCGAGCACCTGGCTCGACATCACCGACCTCGTCTTTGTCGATCCGGTCGGCACCGGCTACAGCCACGCCGGCGAGACGAAGGATGAGGAGAAGTTCTGGGGCGTGGAGCCGGACACCGACGCGCTCGGCGACTTCGTGCGGCTCTATCTGATCAAGTCCGCCCGCATGCTCTCGCCGGTGTTCCTCATGGGCGAGAGCTATGGCGGCTTCCGCGCCGCGGCCCTTGCCCGCGGGCTGCAAAAGAGCGGCGCCAACTCGCCGAGCGGGATCGTGATGATCTCGCCCGTGCTTGAATTCTCCCTGCTCAATGGCGAGGACTACGATCCGCTCACCTGGGCGCTTGGGCTTCCATCGCTTGCCGCCGTCAATCTCGAAAGCAAGGGCGTCACCGGACGCGCAGAGCTTCGCGCGGGGCTAAAGAACGCCGAGCATTACGCGCTGTCGGATTACCTCGTGGAGCTTGCCTCCGGCGCCGAGGCTGGCGGCAAGGCCGCGAGCGGAACGGTGGCGCGTCTCACCGGTCTGCCGGCGGACGTGGTGGAGCGCCATCAGGCCCGCATCTCCCCCTCGCTTTTCATCAAGGAGTTCGACCGCGCTCAAGCCCAGGTGTTGAGCCGTTACGATGGGAGCGTGAGCGGGCCCGATCCCAATCCGGCGAGCTCATGGCCAACCGGGCCAGACCCCGTGCTCGATGCGACCGTGCCGCTTTGGACCGCGGCCTTCGTGCAATATGCCGGGAGCGAGCTTGGCTACAAGACTGACGCGCCCTACCGGCTGCTCAACCGCGACGCGCGCAACAAATGGGACTTCGGCACGAGCCCGACGCATCAGGGCTATGCGGGCGTCGTCAAGGACCTGCAGGACGCGCGGGCCGCGAACCCATCGTTGCAAGTCCTGATCGCGGGCGGTTATACGGATCTGATCACCCCCTATCTCGCCTCCATTTATCTCGTGAACCAGTTACCGTCGTTTCCGAGCGCGGCGCCGATCCGGATCGAGACCTACGCCGGCGGCCACATGCTCTACCTTAGGCCGGAATCGCGCGAGGCGCTGAAGCAGGACATCAAGGGGATGTACGACCGCGCCTTTAAGGCCGCCTCCTGGCCGGAGGGATAGCGGCCCGGGTCGCCGGGGCGTGCTAGCCGGGGTGATCGAGGCGCCGCGATCGGCTAAGATTTCGATTCGGGGCGCGCGGAGCCAAGACGGAAGGGATCGCCAAATGCCAATTCGGAGCGCACTGAAAGCTTCGCTGTTGCTCCTCGCCGCGGCGACGAGCGCGGCGGCCGAAGATCCGCAGACGCCGCCGCAGGAACAGGTGCAATGGTCCGAATTCCAATCGCCCGAGCGGGGTTTTGCGATCTCCTTCCCAGGCACGCCGCACACGGCGAGCGCGGCCGTGGCGGGACAAAATCCGCTTATTCGCTACAGCTTCCAGGCGAGTGAAGGAGACGACACGGTCTACACCGTGGTGGTGCTCGAATATCCGGCCGGTAGGGCGCCGAACCCGCCGGAACCGGACCTCTACGTCAAGATGGTGTCGGCCTACGCCAAGGATAGTCAATCGAAGGTGCGCAAGAGGGGGCCTGCGACCATCGCCGGCCGCGAAGGGTTCGAGGCGATCACCGACGACGGCAAAGGAAAGGTCAATCACCTCATCGATATCGTGCCCACAGGCCACCGCGTCTACATGCTGATCTCGGCGGGGCCACGCGGCCATGCCACGAGCGACGACGCCGAGCACTTTCGCGACTCCTTCCGCCTCACCGGAGACCCGTCGCCATCTGCCGCCAGTCCCGCCGCCCCCTCTCCTTGAGCCATTAGCGTCACTTTGGGGTGCGAGCTTAGCGAGCCTCGAAGGGCGCGATCAGAGTTTTGCTGGTGGCGGCGCCACGTCCTTGAGAAGTTCCGCGAAGGCGTTGAAGTCCGCCTTGCGGGGTGAGGTCTTGCGCCAGGCGAGCCCGATCTCCCGCTTGGGCTCCGGCACGGCGAAGCGCAACAGACGGATGTCGCTGCGGTGGTGCACCTCACTCGCGACCGCCAACTCCGGCAGAAGCGTGATGCCATAGCCATGGGCGACCATCTGCACGATGGTGGCGAGGCTGCTTGAGCCGAAGCTCTCGCGCGCCTCCGGTGTCACCATGCGGCAAAAGGAGAGTGCCTGATCGCGCAGGCAATGGCCCTCCTCCAGCAGCAGAAGCCGCTCATGGGCGAGCATGGTGGGAGTGGCGGTTCTGGTGCGCTTGTCCCTGGTGGCGGGGGCCGCGAGAACGAACATATCGTCGAATAGATGCAGGGTCTCGACCTCCGGATCCTCGATGGGAAGCGCGACCAGGATCAGGTCGAGCTCGCCGCTCACGAGCTCCCGCACCAGCGTTTCGGTGATGGTCTCGCGGAGCTGCAGGTGGAGCTCGGGGAAGCGCCGTTGCAGCTCGGGCAGCGCCGCCGGCAGCAAATAGGGCGCGATCGACGGGATCGCTCCGAGCTTCAGCGACCCCGACAACACCCGCTCCCGTTGCTTGGCGTAATCGAGCAAGTCGCGCACCGACGCGAGGATCGTTCGCCCGCGACGGACGATCTCCTCCCCCTGCTCGGTCAGCTCGATGCCCGACTTCCGCCTCTCGACGAGGCTGACTTGAAGCTCATCCTCGAGCTCCTTGATCTGCATGCTGAGCGCGGGTTGGGTGACCGTGCAAGCCTCGGCCGCCCTCCCGAAGTGGAGGGTCTCGGCCAGGGCCTCGAGGTAGCGCAACTGGCGAAGGGTGACCATAAGGCCTGCTTATGTTCCGTATAAGGAAATACGATTTGTATTTATCATAGGCGCTAACCATATTAGGCGCCAACCATATTGAAGTGCAGAGCCCGCGTGGCTGAGACTGGTACGCTGAGAGTTTTCGGTCGCGCGGGCGAAGAGCTTGAGCTTCAAGCCTCAAACTGAGGAGAACCTATAATGCGTGAGTGGCACAAGCCGACGGTTGAGGAGACGGAGTCCGGCATGGAGGTGACGAGCTACCTGCCGGCGGAGCTGGATCGCGCTTAATCCGTCCCCGCTCATCCTCGGAAATTGAAACGGCGATCTTAGCTGATGCTAGGGTCGCCGTTTCGGTTTGGGCGGAGAGTGTTTCGATTGCGCCCGAGCCCGGCC
>JBARKP010000055.1:0-2045 GCA_049801475.1 Methyloceanibacter sp. | reverse complement strand
TATCGTGTTGCGCGTGCCCTCGACGTTCGTGGTCATCTCCGTCTCAGGATCGGCTTCAAGCGAATAGACCGCCCCGAGATGAAAGAGATGATCGACCCTGTCGGTCAGCGCCGCCACAGTATCGTCGCTCAACCCCAGTCCGGCGCTTGTGAGATCGCCCTTGACGGCAATCGCGCGACTTTCATCGGCTCCCCAGAATTCCCGCAACGTAGCCATGCGTTCGGGCGATGGGTCCCGGATCAGAAAATAGACCCGGGCGTCGGGCCTTTGCAGCAGCGCACGCACCAAGCGTTTGCCGATAAAACCCGACGCCCCGGTGACAAAATACATCATGTTCGGCGTCCCGGATCGCGACCACGCCTGCTCGATAGGCTATATTGGACGGCGTGGGACGAAGTCCCTGACATCATACGACTTCATGCTAATCACTAGCGCACGTGCTGCTTTGATCTTGATCAACGCAAGCGAGCAGCCACTGGGCGATAGTCGTAACCGCCGGGGGACACCGGACAATCGCAACCTAGAGACGGAGATGTATTATGCCAAAGAAATTAAGCGCGCTCGCTCAGGGGGGCGACAAGAGCCAACAGCTAGTGACTGCAATCCGGGACTCCGCCACGCAGATCTGGCTGGCCGGTCTTGGCGCCTTCGCAAAGGCTCAGAAGGAAGGCGGCAAGTTCTTCGAGACGCTGGTGAAGGAAGGCGAGGCCGTTCAAAAGCAGGCCAAGAAGTCCGCCGACGATGCGCTGGCGGAAGTGAGGGCCTCGGCCTCCAAGTCATGGGATCAGTTGGAGCACGTCTTCGAGGACCGCGTCGCTCGGGCGCTCCACATGCTGAACGTGCCAACCAAGAAGGACATCGACACGCTGTCGCATCGGGTGGCCGAACTGACGGCGGTGACTAAAAAGCTTTCGGCGACGAAAGAGCAGTCACGGCATTCCGAACACTGAAGCGTGGCTACGAATTCTTGATCGGAAGCTTCGGCCGCGGCTATGCCAACGGCGGTCGTACGATCGCGCCGGCGTTGCATTGACTAACGGTGCGACGCTGGCTCTGCTATGGGCCGTTACCGATCTCTGAAGAGGAGAGAACGTGACGCATCCGTGCCGAGCGCTGGCGCTCGCGGGTGGCGGGCCGCTGGGCGCCATCTACGAGATCGGCGCCCTCGTCGCGATTGGTGAGGCGCTTGATGGGCTCAATCTGACGGACTGCGACCTCTATGTCGGCGTCAGCTCCGGCAGCTTCATCGCGGCCGGGCTGGTGAACGGCATCACGGCGTCCGAGATGCACGCGATGTTCATCGAGAGCGACGCGGCCGACGATCCGTTCGAGCCCGGCTTGCTCTTGCGTCCGGCGCTTGGCGAATATGCCAACCGGCTCGCGGCAGTGCCGCAGCTCTTAGTCTCCGCCGCGCGGCAATATCTGGAGCACTCGGGATCGCGTGGGTTCTTCGAATCTTTTGGCCGCCTGGCGCGAGCGCTGCCGACCGGTCTGTTCGACAATACGGGCATCGCCAACTACCTCACCCGGCTGTTC
The DNA here is from genome assembly GCA_049801475.1 of Methyloceanibacter sp. Lineage (GTDB taxonomy): Bacteria > Pseudomonadota > Alphaproteobacteria > Rhizobiales > Methyloligellaceae > Methyloceanibacter. The sequence goes on along the minus strand of JBARKP010000055.1, from coordinate 509 downwards.
CTGACGCCACCGCGGACCAACGACTTCCGCATGCTGCCGCACAAGCTGTTTCTGGTCGCAACCGATCTGGACACCGGCGCGGCGGTGGCGTTCGGCTCTCCCGGCTGGGAACACGTGCCCATAGCGCGCGCCGTCGCGGCGAGCGCCGCACTGCCCGGCCTTTTTCCCCCCGTCGAGGTCGGCCGGCGGCTTTACGTCGATGGGGTGCTGACCAAGACGTTGCACGCCTCACTCGCTCTCAGCGCCGGCGCCAAGCTCGTGCTGTGCGTCAATCCGCTGGTGCCGTTCGATGCCCGCGAGGCGACCCGCCACGGGCACGTCAAGCATCCCTCGATCGGCGGAAGCGGGCTTCCGGCGATCATGTCGCAGGCACTGCGAACGCTTATCCATTCGCGGATGCAAGTCGGGATGGGCCGCTATCGCACGGAATATCCCGACGCCGACGTTGTGCTGTTCGAGCCCGATCGCGGCGATGTTGAAATGTTCTTCACCAATGCGTTCAGCTATGC
>JBARKP010000054.1:0-8067 GCA_049801475.1 Methyloceanibacter sp. | reverse complement strand
GGGCCATGATCGCACCGACGAGAATCTGCAACAAAAACACTGCCGCGACGACGAGAAAATACTTGCCGACCTTGCGTTGACTGGCGGTCAGCGGCCGGAACGACACGAGCACCGGGTCCATCGGCGCTTAAGGAGCATGGCTTCGCAGTAATCTCGTTGGCCGCGCACAGAGTCCGAGCGCGTGCAGTCCTTATGGCCGGAGATTTTGAGCGTGCCGAGGAGGCATGCGGGTGGGCAGACCGCGATTTGAATGAAACAGGATCTTGATAGCGATTCCGCGGACCGCTTCGTACTAGCTTGCCAGAAGCGTTATCCTTTCCAATCGGTATCGAAATCGCTCTTGCCTTGAGACTCGGGCGGGGGCGTCGGAGCCTGCCTGCCTGAGATTTGAGAACGAAGTGTGCCGATGATTGCTTCGGCAGCATGCTGGAATTGCAACGCGGCGTCTGTGGTCAGATCAGTCGCATCGGTATTATGGGCGGCATCGTTCCCGAACTTTCGCAAGTCGTGCAGCGCGTCGGCGCAGTGGCGATCGATGATCTGACGCTCTTGCAATAGTCGGATCATGGCGAACGTCGTCATATCGAGCGGCATGTCCGGTAGGGATAGAGCAAATACGGCATCACGTATGGCATCTTCAAGATTCCAGCGCGTCTCCAAGATCGCGGCTCTCGGCGAGAGTGTGGCGAGTTTCTCAGCGGTGCTGCGGTCGGACGGAGGTGAAGCAGTACCGTAACGCGTGCGGTTGATGACACGAAGCTGGTGATATCGTTCCTCGCTCATCCGCTGGCGGAATTCGACGAGCGGGAGTTTTACCAGCTCAGCTTCTCTCATGTTGGGGTCGAAGAAGGCGAATTGGTACTGGGGAACAGTGCCCAAGAAATCCGGCTCGGTCGTGCCCATAGAGCGACAGAGATTGTGGATGTCGGCATTGGTGCGGGCAACGAACTTGAGCGCAACGCCATAGATGGAGTTTCTGACATGATCGTCCTTCACTTGAGCCATGTGCTGACCGGCTATGAGCATCCCTATTTGGGCTCCCCGCGCCTGGTCGAGCATACGAGCGAAGTGGAGGTCATCCGCAATGTAGGTGGGGGCCTCGTCGATAACGAGAAAGGTCGGCGTACGCTTATATTCGGGTATCGCCATGCGTGGCCGGAGGCAGCGGTCGATCTCTTGTATCCAAAACTGGCCGTATACCTCGGGTGCTCTGCCTGAATTGACGACAATGAGCTTGCCGGCGTTAATCTCGGCGAGCATGTCGAAGGTGGTGCGCTCGCTCGCAAACAGCGTCTCGAAGATAGGATTGGACAGCAGCCCATTGAGGCGGGAGATGATGAGGCGTCCGTCCGTATCCCGGAAGTCGTGCTCGAAGAAATCAGCCACGGGTAAGGGGAGAGCACTGAGGTCGAGCGCGTCCTTGCCCTGCCGTAGGATGGTCATGAGCTGCCGCATAGAGGGGTTGCCGCTCGCGTACATAGCCCGCATGGCAAGGGTGAGCGCCTGCTTCTGCAGCTCGGTCATGTTGAGGGTGATGGTGTTGAGGACGCGGGTTACGCGGTCGATGGTGTCGCTGAGGGCAGCAGGCGATCCGTCGGCGGGCGGCTCGAAGAGGTTGACGGAGACCGACGGCTCGGTGGGGTCGAGGATGACAACTCTGTCCCGCATATCCCAAAGGGGCGCGTAGTGGAGCAGCTCGGCGATGAGGTCGCCCTTGGGCTCCATGAGGATGACGGAGGCCTTGCCGGCGGCAATCTGTGGCAAGAGCTGGGCGAGACGCCAGCGGATGGCGTTGGTCTTGCCCGCGCCCGTCTGCGCGAGCAAGAGGCAGTGCTGAAACCACGTGCGCTCTGCAATCTGCGGCTCACCTGGTTCGGGCTCTTCTTCGGGTAGCTCGATCGGAACAGGGATTTGGAGGTCAAAAAGTTTCGAGATGGGCGTACCGTCAAACGGCGGTTTGCGGTTTGTCACGTTATCCGCAACGAGCTTGGTGAAAAGGCCGCCCATTTCCCCATGACCCCAAAGTTGTTCCCGGCTTAAGAGGTCATTGAGGGGAGCGAGCATTGCATCGATGATTGCGTTCGGGTTATCGAGGAGCGTCCCGAGTGGCGCTGTCGTAGCAAATTCCAGCGGGTCGTTTGCTGTGATGCAAAGCTCAGGCGGCAGGGCCGCGACAATCGGTTCGAATAAGGCATACATGAGCACGCGGAATTGCGTGATCCGTTGCGGGTGATCGAGCTGGGAGAACTTAAGATAAGCGAGGAGCCGGTCGCGGTAGCGAGCGTGGTCAATCGGGTCGTCATAGTGGCCGCGTTCAAATGAGCGCGCGGGGCATTCGTATTGGTATAGCGTAGCTACAATGCCACCTATCTCCTCCGAAAGAATCCCCGGCGCGACTTTTCTCAGCTTATGGGCACAATGAGAATCGAAGGCGTCGATACACTCAACGGCAAAATCGGGAGCTTCGGGGTAGGGAAAGGTTTTATACCATTCCTCTACGGCCGCCTCCAGTTCACTTGTCGGACTGTGGCGATCCGCCATAGAGGGTGCTCCGGTTGCGGCGTTCTTGTTCTTGTTTGGCCGCATAATCGGCCGAACGAGCCTCAGACTCGCGCTGATATTGCCGAGACTTGATGTCTTGGATCAGTTCGATTATTTCGCGGACGATCCAAAAGAGTATGCGAAATGGCCAATAGAAAATGAGCTTGAAAAAGAAGATGATGAAGTTTTCCAATACGATTTCTCCCTAGAGGTTGATGGTACGCTTGTCGCGGCGTACCGCTTCGAGCCGGTAATAGTCGATCTGCGTCTTTATCAGCGGTAGGATTTCCTTTTCGAGCTTGTCCATATAGGTATGGGCGTCTTGCCGAACATCGAAGGACTTGATGTATGGGTTATCGAAATACTGTCCCAGTAAAGTTTGTTCTTTCATGGCACGCAAATCGGCCATCGCCCCTGAGACGATATTATCTATGATCTCGGAAGAGCGTCCGTGCATAGCGCGTTGATCGATCTCCATCTGCTCTAGTTGTTCCGGGGTAAATTTTGGCGCGGTTTCGACGGCCAATTCGTCAATCTTGTATTTGAGAATAATCGCGCGCTCTTCCTCGGTCGGATTGATCGTCAGATGCACGTTATAGCTTTTCTTTTTCCCGAGGGGGACTTTTACTGTTTTGGTGCCGCCAAAAAATGTCTTGCGATATTCAAATCGCACATCGTCATACTCGTTCTCTTTGATCTCGATATTGGCCTCCATGGCGTTTGTCCCCCATAGCGATTCCCACGTTGGGAGGGATTCCGCGGTAAAAGTTCGGAATCGGTCAACAAAAAAATGCCCCGCCATGCGGCGGGGCTCAGTGGGCTCCCTTTCGGAAGCAGTTGGCGTGTTCCACCTGTCAGAAGCGGCGGTCGAAGTTCTCAACCTCGGCTCTGAGCCAGAATCGGCGACCCTTGGGTAAACCCGATGGATTTTTCCGCTGAGGTATCCGTCCGTTCCTCTCCCAGCGCCGTAAGGTTTCGCGAGCGACCCCATACCGCTGTTGCATCTGCTTCGTGTTGAGATACATCGCACCGACTCCTCGAAATGAGGGCCGTTGCAACGGCCGGAAGTTACCGGCGCGCTAAGGTTGCGCGCCGTGCATCAACGCGTCAATGCCTCAGCGTGCCTCAGGCGGCGACGTATTTGCCGTCTCTCCGCGCGACCTGGTTGGCTTTGGTCAGCGCGGTGAGGGCGTTCGATACCGACATCTCGCCTGTCTTGTCGCCCTTGAGCCCCATCTTTTCGAGGATCTCGCCGCGCGTGAGGCCGTTGCCGTCCTTGATGAGCTGTAGGAGCTGCTCGCGCTTGGAGCCGCGACGGCCAGTCGAAGCGCGGCGGGTGCGTGTGGTCGCGGGCGCAGTACGCTTGCCCTCGAACACGTCGAACTTCGCGAGCATCGCGTTCACATCGTCGAGTTGCCGCTGAAGCTCGTGTTGTTGCGTGAAAATCGCCTCACGCTGCTCAACGAGGGCTTGACGCTGTTTGGTGATGAATGCCTGCGTTTCCTCTAGTACGTTGCTCTGCATCTGTACCCTCCGATTTCGATAGTTGGAGTTGTAGCCATTCCTCAAAGGCTAGCAACGCTTTTCGCATAGGTTCAAGGTACCGTGCACGGTTGTACGTCCGTGCGATCTGCGTGCCGATAGCATGCGCGAGTACCGATTCGATGATGTGAGGTTCAATACCCAACTCCTCGGCACAAACGGTTGCCCATGTGCGGCGAAGGTCATGGTGCGTCCAGCCACTTAATCCGCTCGCGCCGTCGAGCCGCTCCTTACTCCGTGACCAGTTGGAAAACCCGCGCGTGTTGATCGTGGGAAAAAGCAAACCAATGCGCTCGGGCAAGAGGGCTTTGATGTCGTCTGTGAGCGGGAGCGTGTGTGTGCGTTTGCCTTTCATCACCTCGGAGGGCCAGATGATAAGGTCGCCCTGGATGTACTCTCGGCGGATGCCGGCCCATTGGCCGATCCGCTGGCCTGAGAGCATGCAGAGCCTCACGATACGGCCGTAGTCATCGTCGGGCGCGGCCTGCCAGATGGCTACTAGCTCGGCCGATGATAGGACGCGCTCGCGGCTTGGGGGCTTTTTGGGCGTCGTCATTCTCGCGGTGGGCGCGGTGTCGATGTAGCCCCGCCTCATTGCCCAGTTAAAGAACATCGCAAGGTAGACGAACGAATTGTGCCGCTCGGTCGGGGTAGAGAGCATCGTATCGAGCACCGGCGCGATGTGGGCCGCTTTGATGGCCGCGAGCGTTTTTCCATCGAAGATGCGGAAGTGTCGCTCGAAGGTTTGCCGGATAGCCCGTTGACTTGCCTTGCGAAGCACCGAGATATGCACGCGGTCGTAGGTCTCAAGTGCCTCTTTGAATGTCAAGCTTGGCATGTCCGTCTTGCGCAGGCGCTCGGCGGCAAGGATGTCCCGCGCTTCTTCCCGTGCTGCCGCGAGCGTGAGGGCCGGATACTGGCCCAGCGTATGCCGTTTGCGTCCTGCGCCTCGAAGGACAAAGGTCTTGGTGCGGATGCCGACGCGGACAGTCAATCCTCGTACCGCGTCGTCGTGGTATTCCCGCTGGCCGGTCTCGGTGAATGGCAGGCTCTTGATGCCTTGATCCGTGAGCTTCACGGCGTACTCCTTTCGTTCCTCGATGGCGATTAGGGGCAGATTAAGGGCGTGGATGGGCTGATATGCCCCGTGCTACCGTGCGCCACCTGTTCTCACCTAATCAAGCCCGCGCAGGTGATTTTTCAAGCGCTGGCAATGGCTTATGAGGCACGATGATGCAAGGCGGGACACAACCGGCTACTGTTCGGGGCAAAGTCGTCATCACCTGCGCCGTCACGGGGTCGATCCATACCCCGACGATGAGCCCCTATCTGCCGCTGACCCCGGATGAGGTGGCGAAGGACGCGATCGCCGCGGCCGAGGCCGGCGCCGCGATCCTGCATCTCCACGCGCGCGACCCCAAGGACGGCCGCCCGACCCCCGACCCCAACGTTTTCATGGAGTTCCTGCCGCGCATCAAGCAGGCAACCAACGCCGTCGTCAACATCACGACGGGCGGCGGGCACGGCATGACCCTCGACGAGCGCCTGGCGGCGCCGTTGCGCGCCAAGCCGGAGATGTGCTCCCTCAACATGGGCTCGATGAATTTCGGGCTCTACCCGATGCTGGAGCGCTACAAGGAATGGAAATACGAGTGGGAACCGCAGTTCCTCGAAATGACGCGGGATTTCATCTTTCGTAATACATTCAATGATATAGAGCGCTCTCTTAAGGAATTAGGTGAAGGTTGCGGCACAAAGTTCGAGTTTGAGTGCTACGATGTCGGGCACCTCTATAATCTGGCGCATTTCCTCGACCGCGGCCTCGTCAAGCCGCCCTTGTTCGTCCAGACGATCTTCGGGATCCTCGGCGGGATCGGCGCCGACCCGGAAAACCTCGCGCACATGAAGCGCATCGCCGACAAGCTGTTCGGCGACAGCTACGCCTGGTCGATCCTCGCCGCCGGACGCCACCAGATGCCGCTCATCACGATGGGCGCGATCATGGGCGGCAATGTCCGGGTCGGCCTCGAAGATTCGCTGTGGCTCGGGCGCGGCCAGCTCGCCACCGGCAACGCCGATCAGGTCAGCCGGATCCGCACGATCCTCGAAAACCTCTCCTTGGAGATCGCCACCCCCGACGAGGCGCGCTCCCTCCTTCAGCTCAAAGGCGGCGACGCCGTCGCGTTCTGAGCTGGTTACGCCGCCTTCCTGAGGAAGCGATCGACGCGATCATCCCCGGTCGCGCGTTCGACTTCGCCCTCTCCGACCAGGTAATGCAAATGCGCCAGCGCTTCGCCGAGCGCGAAGCCGGTCTGGTGGCGGTCGAGCCGGCGCTTGAAGAGGATCGGCATGAGTTCCGCCGCGCTATGCGGGCGGGCGCAGGCGGTAATGACCTCGGCGCAGCGCGCGTGGTGGTGCGCGGCCAGTTCGTCGATCCGCTGGTGGACGCCGCGAAACGGCAGATTGTGCGAGGGCAGCACCAATATGTCGGGCGGCAAGGCGCGGCGCAATTTGTCGAGCGACGACAGGTAGCGGGCCAGCGGGTCGCCGTCCGGCTCGTGCGCCTGGACGCTGATATTGGGCGAGATCCGCGGCAGGATCTGGTCGCCGGCGATCAACACGCCCTCGTCGGCGCAATAGAGGCAGGCGTGCTCCGGCGCGTGGCCTTCGCCGATGATGACGCGCCACTCGCGCCCGCCGATTTCAATCGCCGTTCCCTCGCCGATCCGGTGATAGGAAGGCGGCACCGTGGGCACGCCGCGGCGGTAGCCGCCCTGGCGCTCGGCGAAATTCGTCGCGGCCTCGTCGTCGAGCCCGGCGCGGTGAGCGAAATCGTGGCGCAGCCGGGCCGAATCGTCGCTGCCCTCGCGCGACAGCATACGCGCATGCAGCCATTCTTTTTCGGTGATCCATAAGGGGGCCTGCCAGTGCTCGGTGAGCCAGCCGGCAAGCCCGATATGGTCGGGGTGGAAATGGGTGACGATGACCCGGCCGATGCGCCGCCCGCCGAGCTCGGCGGCGAAAATCCGCTGCCAGGCCGCCCGGGTTTCGGGGAGGGCAAACCCGGTATCGACCGCGGTCCAAGTCGGCCCGTCGTCAAGGAGCCACAAATTGATATGGTTGAGCGCGAACGGGAGTGGCATGCGCAGCCACAACACGCCCGGCGCGACCCTGATGACCTCGCCCGGCGAGGGCGGCGTCGCCACCGGGAAATAGAGCGAACCGTCCATCAAGAAATCCCGATAAACCCCTGGCGCGAATTGGCGGGCGACGGTGGACCATCGCGGAATGGCGCGCAAGGATGCTTCCCGATGGTCAGCCTTGCGCCGAGAGCGGAAGAAAGTCAGCCGGCCGGTTGGATCACTGGCCGATCACCGCGGCGCGCCGTGGCTATTGGGTACTTACAAAGGCGGCGACGGCGCGGATCTCGTCGGCGGTGAGGCCCTTGGAGTTTTCGTGCATGATCTCGTTGGCCCGCGCCATCGACGCGAAGGCCTCGAGCTGGTTTTCGATATAGGCGCGATGCTGGCCGGCCAGTCGCGGGATGACGGCGTTTCCCTCGGCATGGTCGCCGTGACAGGCCATGCAGGCCGGGACGCTCTCGGCGGGGATGCCCGTGGTATAGATCGTGCGGCCGGCCACCGCATCGGGTGAGTTGTCGGGGCTGCCCGGGACCGGCGGTTGGCTCGAATAATACTGCGCGATGCCGGCGATCAGCGGGTCGGTGAGGCGCGCGGCCATGCCCCACATATAGGTCTTGGCGTGGGGATCGGCGCGCGTCTTGTCGCGAAACGCCTGGAGCTGCGCCTCGAGGTAATCCTTCTGCTGGCCCGCGAGGCGCGGGAAGGTCGACGATATGCTGCGCCCGCCCGGCCCGTGACAGGACGAGCAGACATGGACCGCGCCGGCAACCTCGTCCGGTCCCGCGGCGGGGGCTGATGCGGCTTTAGGTGCCGCGGCGGGAGCCGATGCGGCTGGAGGCGC
>JBARKP010000053.1:0-50158 GCA_049801475.1 Methyloceanibacter sp. | reverse complement strand
TTTGCCGATGTAGTAGTTCTTGAACTTGATAGCCTCGCGAGGGACAGCGTCCGCGCTCAGACCACATTGGATTGCGAACGAGAGATTGGGCTCCGACAGCCGCCAGTCCTGTGACAGGCGTGTTTTTCGAGTTCTCGGCTGTCTTGTGTCGCGCTTCGCATTTTTAACACTGGATGGCTCACTAGCGGAGACCACATCCCGGTTTCCATTACCGGTTTCAACATTCTCGGTATTCAGATGCGCAATTTCCTGCGCGGCTTCATGTGCGGAATCCTGCGCACCTAAGTATGCGGTTTTCCGCAAACCTTCAGACGCCTGGGGTGCGGTTTCCTGCACACCGGGCTCCTGCAGACGGTGAAAGGCGAAGTGGTAACTCGAAGGCCCACGTCGACCGCGGCGGATAATCCAACCGCTTTGGCGGAGCTGGGTGATAGCGGCCGAAATGACGCGACGCTCTCTGCCAATGCAGCCCGCAAGGTAAGCAAGGCGGGGGCAGCACTTACCTGTTCTGCAGTTTAGGCAGTTGAGGAGGACGCCGGCGACCACCTTCGCGGTCGGCGACAAATTCTGATCCATAAATATCGCTTGCGACAAACGCCATTTGTCTAGCAACGAGATGGGGGTGTAGGTTTCGGTGTTGACTTTGTTATTCTGATTAGCGCCGCTGCCCCTGCTCGCCACGGGGGCGGCGGTTTCGTTTTTTGGCGGGGGATCAACGCTCGTTTCTGGGGCGGTATCTGGGGCGGTAGTAGCTTCCGCACTTGGCCCAGAATTCTCTAAGTCTCTGACACTATTGCGGGAGATGTTGGTCGGAGTGGGGAGATTTGAACTCCCGACCCCCTCGTCCCGAACGAGGTGCGCTACCAGGCTGCGCTACACTCCGGCTGGTCCTTTTGGGCGACGACATATAGACGGAGGGCCGAGACCCCGCAAGGAAGACGGGTTGATCCTCGTTGCCCAAGTCTTCCTCGGTGGCCAAGTCTCGCCAAGCCCGCTCGATCTTGCTACGGACTGCGCCGCTTCCAGCGTTGAGACTTGCTGCCGGAGGCGCGGGCCCCTAAGTCCCGAGCCGGAGATGATGCTTGCGGCGGCATGAAAGATTAGGAACATCGACCGAGTAAATTGGGGCGTGGCCAAGCGGTAAGGCAACGGGCTTTGGTCCCGTGATCCCAGGTTCGAATCCTGGCGCCCCAGCCACCAAGTCGCGCGTTTTCCAGCTCTCTCCAAGCCTTCGGCAATCAGTCCGGAAGAAGCCCGGAAATCCGCCACTGAATGGCTATGCTCCTGCGGGAAGAGAGTGGAGAGACGCCGTCCCGGTGCGCGAGCGCGCGATTTCTCGTCCTTTATCTCTACTGGCCAGTTTTGGGGGTCACACTAGCTGATTGCGCAAATCTTGCGCCGATGGAGTTAGATCATTGGTGAGATCCTGTGCGCGAGCGCCCGCGATGATGCGAATTATCACCTGGAAACGTCCGGAATGGCATCGGAAGTGGCTCACCGGCGGCCGCGGAGACTTCTCAGATTGACTCGAACCGTCGTTGAGTTTCCAGGTGGGCGCGGTGCGCGTGAGGTGATACTCACCACTGGCCGAGCTGCACTCGCCGGTAGATACGATTCTGCGTAAACGGATCCGAAGGACCCTTTGACGTTTGTCCTGGCGTGCCCAAGTAGACGATTCAGAAAGAGTCTTCGTCAAGCAACAAGCGCCCTGCTGATCACCAAAAGCGATAGTGCATAAGGGCTCCGAGCAGGGTAATCCCCTTTAACGGCAACCTCCCTACTGGTGTTCTAAGACATGCGGCCAGTCCTCAGTCCCGCTGAAGCTCTAGGGCTTTCCGGCGCCACGCTCGAAGCGCGGATTCGGCGCGCCGCGAATCATGTCACCGACGCGACCTTCGCGCGGATTGACGAACGCCTGCGTGCGGACGCGCGGACCAACCGGATGGTCTACGAACATGAAGGCGTCGAAGAGCCGATCCGCCTCATGCTACGCCCGCTGCTCGTCATGCAAGAGCAGCTCAGTTACGTCCATCACGTCTGCCTTCAGCTTATCGAAGCACTCAAACGGCTACCCGACCTCTATCTCGAAGACGAGCGGGTCAGGGTTATCCTGGCGATAACGCCCGACGAAGAGCGTTGGTTTCGTGACACCTGGACGACGGATCACCAGCGCTTCAATTCGGTCTATGGCCGGCTGGATGCGGTGTGCGATTTCACCGGCGCCGGCTGGCAGGATTCACTTCATTTCATGGAGCCAAACCTCTCGGGTGTCGGCGGCATTCATTTCGCGCCGGTTGCTGAGCAGCTTGTTATGCGCGATGTCCTGCCGACCCTGCTCGCGCAAGATCCCGGGCTAGTCGTCAAGATGCCTAGGGATCAGCGCGACTTGTTTGTTCAGGTGTTGATCGATCACGCTCGAACCATCGGGCAAGATTCGTGCAGGCTCTGTTTCGTCGAACCGAAATATGTCCATGACGGACCCGCCGAACAATCGGTGTTAAGCGATTTTCTGTCTCGCCACTACGATCTGACCATCGCTCATGCTGACCCGCGCGAATTGCGCGCGAAGGGGGATGAGGTCTTCTACGAAGACGTGCGGATCGACGTCGCGTATCGCGATTACGAAATGCGCGAACTCGTCGCCCTCGAGAAGGAGATCGGCCGCCCGCTCGATGCGATGCGCCTTCTATTTCGGCAGAACCGTGTGGTCTCCTCGGTAGTCGGCGACTTCGATCACAAGAGCTGTTTTGAGGTTCTGACCGATCCGGTGCTATCCGAACAGTATTTCAGTGCGGACGACCGCAGGTTATTCCGGCGCCACGTGTTGTGGACGCGCGTTGTGGCCGATCGCCGCACAAGACTTCCCCACGACAAGGAAGTCGACCTGCTCGAATATGCACGCCGAAACCGCGAGCTATTGGTCCTGAAACCCAACCGTGGCCATGGCGGTACCGGCGTCCTGCTGGGCGCGGCGACCGAACAGGCGGAGTGGGAACTGGCTCTGCAAGAGGCGGTTTTGCGCTTGGGCGATCCCGAGCACTCATGGGTGGTGCAGAGTGCGACACGTCTTCCGGTGCATGAATTTCCGGTTGTCGGTCCAGACGGGCGCGTGTTTGGCGAGCCCTTTTATGCAGTGATGGGATTTGCGGCGACCGAGAATGGCCTCGGCACCATGTGTCGGGTTTCTCAAAAACAAGTCGTCAATGTCGCACAACGCGGTGGCCTTGCCGCGGTGCTGGAGGCGGAAGCGCCGACCGAGTTGCGCATCCCGAAACGTCCAATAGCCCGCTCCGAGGAGTTGGAGCAGTCGCTGCGCGCGCAGATCTCCGAATTGCGCCACCTCGACCAGACGATCGCGCTGCTCGGCTGGGATGAGGAAACGGTGCTGCCGCCCGCGGGACGCGCGGAACGCGGAGAACAGCTCGCGACCCTCGAAGGCATTCGCCATGCGATGCTGGTATCGGACCGGCTTGGCGATCTGGTGGAGGAGGTCGCCGCGCAGTCCGAAGGAAACGAGCGCCTGTCGCGCGAGCTTGCGCTGCTCCGGCGTTTGAGGCGCCATGCGCTGGCGCTGTCCCAGGATTTGGTGCGTCAGTTTGCCAATGCGAAATCGCAATCGCTGGGCGCATGGGAAGAGGCGCGCGCGAAGGACGCGTATGAGCTGTTCGCGCCCTCGTTCGATCGGCTCCTCGCGCTCGTTCGCCAACGCGCCCAGGCGCTTGCCGGCGCGGGCGAGCCTTACGACGCTTTGCTCGACGAACACGAACCTGGCATGGGCCGCTCGCGTCTCGATCCCGTATTGGACGAGGTGCGCAATGCTCTCGTGCCATCGGTTCGGGAGGCCAAGGCATCCCCCGCCCGATTGCTGCGCGGACATAGATTCGTGGAAGCGGGCCAATGGGAATTATGCCGGCAATTGCTCGCCGCCATGGGTTTCGCCTTCGAGCGCGGGCGGCTCGACCGCTCGACCCATCCGTTCTCGCTTTTGGCTGGCGCCAACGACGTGCGCCTTACGATTCGCGTCGACGAGAGCGATCTGTCCACGGCGGTGCTGGCTGCCCTGCATGAGGGCGGACACGGCCTCTACGATCAAGGCTTCGATCCCAATGATCGCGACACGCTGCTCGCCGAAGCCCCCAGCATGGGATTGCAAGAATCCCAGTCGCGCCTGTGGGAAAACCATGTCGGCCGCAGCCGCGCGTTCTGGGACTATGTGTTCCCGAGTTTGCAGAGACTATTCCCCGACGCGGTAAGGGAGCTCGATGCCGAGACTTTCTACCGTAGTGTCAATCTGGTGCGGCCGGGGTTAATCCGGGTGGCGGCCGACGAGATCTCCTATCATCTGCACATCGTGTTGCGATACGAGCTGGAGGTCGCACTTATCTCCGGTTCGCTAGGCGTTCGCGATCTCTCAGAGGCTTGGAACGAGCGCAGCGCGTCACTGATCGGGGCAACGCCGACATCAGACCGCGAAGGGGTGCTCCAGGATGTGCACTGGTCGCTCGGCATGTTCGGATATTTTCCGACCTATACGTTGGGCAGCCTCTACGCGGCGCAGCTCGCGGAGACCTATGCGCGCGAGCATCCATTGGAGGACGAAATCCGACGCGGCGAGTTTGGCGGCTTGCTGGCCTGGCTGCGCACCAATATTCATCGGGTCGGCCAGCGTTTCTCGGCAGAGGAAATCATGGACAAAGCCACTGGCAAGGGGCTCGATACGGGGGCCTTCTTCCGCCACCTCGAAGCGAAACGCTTATCCTGACAAGAGCTCCGTAGGCACCCGGTGGGTTGAAAAATCGACGGCAAACGATGATGCCAAGTCAAACTAGGTGCGATTGGCTGCTCATGGAACATCCGCGACCTGCGTGTGCGCATCGGGGTCATTTCCGAAGTTCCGCCACACTCTCGAGGCCAGTTTTGGGGGTCACACTAGCCAATCACGCAGATCTTCCACCGATTGAGCTACCATCATGGTGAGATGCTGAGTTTGAATCCGATGCGCTCAGCCACCTCGTTGTCCTTGATGGTCGCTCGGGCAATTCCCCTATCAAGGGTGACGCAAGGCCACTTGGATTGCGCATTCGATCCCTGCCCGGCTCACCAAGAGCGGGCACCCCTAACATCGCTTCAAGGAGGATGTGTCATGGTAAACTTCGATCTTACTCCGCTTTACCGAATCACCGTCGGCTTCGACCGTCTCGGCTCGCTGTTCGACACACTCGGCTCGCTCGACAACGATGCGCCGAGGCTATCCGCCCTACAATATCGAGCTTGTCGACGAGAACACGTACCGCATCAGCATGGCGGTCGCGGGGTTCGGCACAGACGACCTGAACCTCGAGGCGAAGGAGAACACGCTCACCATTCGCGGCGAGAAGCAAAGCGAGAAGGAGGAGAGCACCTTCCTCCATCGCGGCATCGCCGCCCGCAGTTTCGAGCGGAAATTCCAGCTCGCCGACCATGTGGTGGTGAAAGGAGCCGGCCTGGAAAACGGCTTGCTGCATGTCGAGCTCGTGCGCGAGCTGCCCGAGGCCATGAAGCCCCGCGCCATCCCGACGACCAAGGGCGTCGAGACCAAGAGCGAGAAACCCAAGGTCATCGACAGCAAGGCGGCATAGCTTCGTCGTCCACGGTTTGAAAGTGGGGCGCTCCTCACCAGAGGGACGCCCTTCGCATAGTGCAGCTGCCCTTGAGCCTCAGCTTCGTGCAAGATGATGGGTGCGGTACAAATCCTGTACGAGTACGACGACCAGGATCTCGTCAAACACCGTCTCCTGTATTGGCCGGTCGTAGGACCGCGCTATCGAGAGATCTGACGACGCAAGGTTGCCGCTAGGCGCGAGTCGACCTTGTCCGGCGTGGTGATCGCCGAAGAGATTGCCGTCTGGGGGGCGCTTTCATTTCCCTCTGTGGAGACACTGGCGGCGAGGATAAATCGCCAGCATCGAGAACTGACTGCCGATGAATTTCATGGCTGCCTCCAATCAACTCTGGAGAGGCGCAGACATAGCAGACGGTGGCCGTCTCCGATACACACAGGCGCGCAGCGCGACGTCCGCTTTGGGTGAATAGCAGACACCAACGAAGAGCCGTGCATCGCGGTGCGCTGGCGGGGAGACGTGTTGGGGGGGCTCAGGAAGGGCTTGCCCGAGACGCCTGTACCTTATAGCGCAAAGCCACTTCAGAGGTCAGTAGCGAGCCAGGCGCGATGGCCGAGTTGCTTGAGCAACTTCTAATCTACGTCGCGACGATGGACGAGTGTGTGTCCCATGCCGCAGCAGTGGAACCCTAGGCCGGGACAATCATCTTACCGATTGGCCAAAGCGCGAGCCCAGCAAGCTTCAAATGCGCCCAGGCGAAGGGGATGCCGACAATGGTTATGGCGAGCAGGATCGCAGTGACTACGTGCGCGAGCGCAAGCCACCAGCCGGCGAGGACTAACCACAGGACATTGCCGAGAACACCAAGCGGTCCAGTGCCGATGTCTTGGCGGCCAGTATATTCGGCGCGTGACACTGCCTTCTGGCCGAAGGGGAGAAGCGTATAGGAGGCAATGCTGAATGCCGCCCGTGTCCACGGAAGGCCGATTATGGTGATCGCCATGACGATGCCAGCGATCACCCAACCAACCGCCATCCATAGGCCGCCGAATACGGTCCACAGCAGGTTAAGTAGGAAGGAAGTGGGGGACATAAAATTACCCGAAGGGCGGCTGAGTGAATGAGCGCCTCTCAATAACAGGTTCTGAATGGAAGCTGGGTTCGGTCGCATCGGACGTTCGACTGGCAAGGCATTCCATTATCGACCGTCGGCGCCGTTCCTCATTTGGCTTGACGATGTTCGGGGGGCTGCAGCTCCTCCGCCCGAGGAGCGCAGAGCGTCCCGGAAGAATGTGAACCAATACCAGATAAGTGCGATCGGAACCGCTATATCATAGAGAACGTCGAGTCCCGGAATCGGCTCGACGGGAACGGCGACCGCTCCCGCCGCGAGCGTCGCGCCAAGGCGATAGCTCAACGCGGTCAGTATTCGCTTCAGAGGATTGTCGTCGGGCATCTTAGAAATGACCAGGATGAGCACGATGCACAGCGCGAACATTACGGCGACAAAGATAAGCAGGTCTCGAATGATTTCCATGATCGTGGCCAGCATCTCCGGCGTCTAGGCCGCCTTAGGCCCATGACGGTCAACATAGCGATAGCGCAGCATCCTCGCTTCCAGGCAAATGCTGTCTAACTCTTCTTGCGCGGATGCGCTGTGAATCCATTCATACGCTTCCGTAAAACCTGGTTCGAACTGGAGCTCAAACGCAATCGGGCGCCATCCAATGAACGTGCCGGACCTCGCCAACTCGCGAGCCCGGGCTTGGATGCGCTGAATGTCCTTGCTCATAATCACCTCGCCGACTCTTATGCTTTGGGCGAGATATAGGAGGCCCAGCACCAAAGACGAGGGGAGCAAAGATTGCAAAGCGTTAAGGTGAAAGGGCAGTCAGCGCCGCCGAATCAAACCCGCGCTCCATCGGCCGCTGGGTGCCAGCCGACGTCCGCTTTGGGTCAGTCGGCGACGTCAGCGGGCCATACGTCGATGTCCGAAAGGAGCCCGGAAGCGGACATTGAATTGAGCTGCATGAATGTCGCCGAAGAACACCGGCGTGGTGTTTCTAAATCGACCTTCCCTGCTATGGAATGATGGTCTCCCTGCTCCTTGGATTAGGGAGAGACCTATCCAACCTATTGAGATGCGAGGGCCTTCTGCTGGGATAAGACGGCGCTGTCCCTGCAATTTGGCAAAATCACCCTGCATTTTCCCCCCAAATTTGCAGGGAGACAGGTTGGCTTCGGACTGCCAGCACAGCCACTGAGTCTTGTGTTCGCGCGGTGGCTCGTTGACCTGCAAAGTCATAGGAAACCCGCGGCTTTGCTACGTGCACGCCACCGGCTCGTGGGCAGGAGAGGTTCTCTGAGACTCAAATCAGTCGTTTTGCGGTGGGCTTTCTCTAATGGGCCTTTTCGGGGGTCACACTCGGCGCTGGCGGTTTACTTCGCTGTCCAAGAGCTCATGCAGGGATTTCAGCTTATTCCCGCGAGGTTACACGGTCATGTTCGAGACTGCGGGCATGGCGTGGACTGCCGCCTTCGCGCTGTTCCTGCTCGAATATGCGCCAATCCTGCTTGGGCCGCGTCTAGGGAGCAGGTGAAAATCGGTCGGCAGCTTCTGCGGCGATTCGCGCGAGCCAAATTGATCTGGGTCAATAACGGCTAGCCAGGGGCGCGCTAAGCCGATCGCGAGAGGCGACTTCGAGCGAGCAGAGGGTGCCCCACAGGGCAGTGGCGAGCAAGAAGGGGAGGAAACGATGCCAATTTCAATGTGGTGGCCGATGTTCAATCAGGTACGTCGTCGACAAGAGCTGATGGACCACATGGTGCAGAGGCTTGGAGTTGACCTACTTACAGCCATTTGCTCGGATCACGGGCAAGCATTCATTGAGGCGCGCGAGAGGTGTCGTAATTGCCTGCACGAGAGCGAGTGCCGAAACTGGCTGGAGTCATCTGAGGCGCTGCCATTGCCTCCGGATTTCTGTCCCAACACCAATTTCTTCCGCGAGTCTGGCTTGCTCGGTTCCTACGGGCTCTGGCGGGAGCGTCGCCCAGTTGATTGAAGGAAGCAACAGCGCGGATCGTCCAGCTCGATACCGAGCTAAACCGACTCGTGGCAAAAGCTTCGCGGATAGAACCCGCGTTCTCGAGGAAATGCTTTTATCGGTTCCATCGAGGAGTGCCGACTCCACTATCGTCGCCGGCGCGAGTCTCCCCGTTGAGTTTGAATGAGTCGGGACGGAGGAAAAGTATGCTACCAGCAGCCGCTGCCAAGCTCACAGCCGACGAGGACCTCCGTGCTTTGGACGAACTCCGTTTTCTTTGGCTGGAGCTGACCAATAGATGCAATCTTACTTGTGCGCATTGCTACGCGGAGTCAGGCCCGCGTCCATTGCGGAAGGACGTTCTAACCACCGCTGATTACAAAAGACTGCTCGAAGAGGCGGCAGCTTTGGGTTGCCGCGCGGTCCAATTCATTGGCGGCGAGCCGACCCTGCATCGCGGGCTTCCAGAGTTGATCACGCGGGCGCGGGCCCTCAGATACGAGCATGTGGAAGTGTACACGAACGGAACAGTCCTACCCGATACGCTTCTCTCTTGTTTTGTCGATAACGGGGTCAGCATGGCGGTGTCGGTCTATGCCGATGATCCGGATGTGCATGACGCCGTGACGGGTCGAATCGGCTCGCATCGGCGGACCATCTGCAATCTGCAGCGTATGGTGGTAGCCGGACTAGATGTGCGGATCGGCCTGATCGCGATGGACATTAGCAAGGGTCGCGTTGACAAGACCGTTTCCTTCCTTCGCGGGCTCGGAATTGAAAATGTGCGTATTGATGTTACGCGCAGCGTCGGGCGCGGTGGAAGCCCGCCATGCAGGGTCGGCTCGCCGCAGAGGGGTTCTCCCGCGCAAGTGCAGACGTGGTAGCGGCTCTGAATCATGTTTCGATCAGAGAGGAAAACGGCCTCTCAATCTTCCTCATGCTCGTGTTGGGCGTCGGGGCCGCGCTTGTCGCTCATGCTGCGTTTCTTGTGCCAAATGCAATTTCCCCCTACAGAACGGCAGTCTAGCAAGGTAGAGTTCGAGCAAGCGGCGCGAGTGAGTCGCGCACTTGCTGCGCGTGACCTCTCCGTGTAGCCGGGTTGAGCGAGCTATATGAAGCTCGTCAAGCATAGTTCCGCTTTCCGCTCCCCACTCCTCCACTCTTTGAGGGAGGGCTAGGGGTCTGACACAGCGGTCTGGCTTCTTCTGGCCGCTCAGAAAGAAAGGGAAACCATGAAAACCAAACCTAAGGCTACACTCACACCCGGCCAGAAGGCCGCATTGACTCGAAAACGGCGCGCGGCGGGTCGCAAGGCCGCAACCACGCGCAAGCGACGTGAAACGGCACGCAAGGCCGCATTGACGCGAGCCAAAAATAAGCGCTGAGCCTGGCGGCGTCCGAGAGACACCGACTTGGACCGGAGGAGCAGATCAAGAAGACCGCCAAGCCGATGTCAAAGGTGAAGCTCCACCTCGGTTCGGAGGGTGACAAGCCCCACGCCTCGGTCAAGCGCCGTCATGGGAAAACGAACGTGCTCTCGAAGCGGCCGCATCGTGCATCTCGGCCATGTCCGGTACTGGTTGTAAAGTAACTCGCTATTGCCAGGCCAAACGAAAGAGCACGACTCTCGCACCGCTTACCAAGACTGGTCGATATTCTCGTTGGGCGCGGCCCGACACCTCGCGACGAGCCCATGACAAGGCCGGTCAGAGCACGACAGGCAAAGAGAACGCGGACTGGCATTAAGCTCAGCCGAGCAGCAGCGTGATGGCTACAACCGCGCTGTCTAGAAAGCGGCCACGCTCGAACTGTGGGGCCAGCATGTGTTGGGATGTGTGCAGGCCGACAGGCTTATTACACTCTTGCCACCCGAGCCTAGGGCTCTCTGGGCATCAGCTTCGCTCTTGTAGCCGCTTCTATCGCCCAAGATCTTCAACCCGCTGGCTTTGCTCGGCTGGCTGTCCAGCACTGAACAATTGCCAACCCTGTGGGACCCTTGTAAAACCACGCTTTATACCTTTGTTGTCAGCTACTGACCTGATGCATCCATGCGAACGCATAGAGGGTCAAACTGACGAGCAGCATCACGTAGCAAAGCGTCTTGCGCAGTAGAATACCGCTCGGATTTTCCTGTTGATGCATTCCTTCATCCCCTTCTTTGTGACCGATGCATAACTACCAACTGTGGTCTTAATTGAGCATGAATGCGATCAAACTCTATCGTGGTGTCTCAATCTACGGATGCTCCCCCGTCCACCAGGACGGCCAGCTTGTCGTACCGGGTCGCGATCCGGCGGCAGTACTTGATCCGTTTGAAGAACCGCTCGATGTGATTGCGGGCGCGATAGAGATATGGCTGAAACCCGTGCGAGACGGCGTGCTACGACCCGAATAGCGCCGTCAGGCTCTGCCGCTGTCGCGCCTCAGGTATCTTGGCCGCCGGTGAGAGGCTTGCGATTCTCGCACGAGATAGGCGCCAGGCGAGGCGCGCGGACATGCGGCTGCACGAGATAGTTGAGACCTCACGGCGCGTCAGCGAGACGAGCGGCCGCTCGGATAAGGTTCGGCACCTCACCGCCTACTTGCAGCGCGCCGAGCCTGACGCCATCGAGACGGCCGTCGCGTTACTGTTGGGCAGGCCGCGGCAAGGCCGTATTGGAATCGGCTGGGCGACCATGGAAGCCGCCGTCCCGCAAACCGCGGCGCGGACGCCTGCGCTCATGCTACTCGAGGTCGACGCCGCGCTCGATCGCATCGCGCGGACGAGCGGGGCCGGCTCCCCAAAGGAGCGGGCACGCTTGATGGGCGAGTTGTTAGCTCGCGCCACGCGCGAGGAGCAAGACTTTCTATTGCGCGCGGTGCTGGGCGAACTGCGGCAGGGCGCGCTTGAGGGGCTGATGGTCGGGGCCGTAGCGCTGGCTGCCAAGCTTTCAGTCGCCGAAATCCGGCGCGCTCTCATGGTGCAGGGCGATATCACCGCCGTCGCGCGGGTGGCGCTAACAGAGGGGCGGCCGGCCTTGGGGCGCTTGGCCATCCAGTTGTTTCGCCCCGTTAAGCCCATGCTTGCACAGACCGCCCGGGACACCGCCGATGCGCTGGCGCGGCTCGGCCCGATGGCGCTTGAGTACAAGCTCGATGGAGCGCGCATCCAGGTCCACAAGCTGGAACGCGAGGTGCGCGTCTTCACGCGCTCGCTCAATGACGTGACAGCGGCGGTGCCCGAGATCGTCGAGGCGGTGCGCGACCTGCCGGTGCACGCCATAATCCTCGACGGCGAGGCGCTGGCCTTCCGCCGCAACGGCACGCCGGAGCCGTTTCAAGTCACCATGCGCCGCTTCGGCCGCAAGTTGGATGTAGCGCGTATGCGCGACAGCGTTCCACTGCGATCTTTCTTCTTCGATTGCCTCTACTTCGAGGGCAACGCCATCATCGATCAGCCTGGAGAGGAGCGCTTCGCGGCGCTCGCCGGGGCGCTACCCGAGCCCCTGGTCATCCGACGCTGCTTGACCGGCGAGCCAGCCGATGCTGAAGCGTTTCTCAATGAGGCGCTCGCATGCGGCCATGAGGGGGTAATGGCAAAGGCCGTAAGCGCCCCTTACGAGGCCGGCGCGCGTGGAAGCTTGTGGTTTAAGATCAAGCCTGCTGTCACGCTTGATCTGGTGGTGCTCGCGGCCGAGTGGGGCCATGGCAGGCGGCGCGGTTGGCTGAGCAATCTGCATTTGGGCGCACGCGATGCCGCGACTGGTGGATTCGTAATGCTGGGAAAGACCTTCAAGGGCATGACCGATGAGATGCTGGCATGGCAGACCACTGAGCTGCCAAAGCTTGCCATCGGCCACAATGCATACACGGTCTATGTCCAGCCGCAGCTCGTCGTCGAGATCGCCTTCAACGACATCCAGTCAAGCCCGCACTACCTTGGCGGGCTCGCATTGAGATTCGCGCGCATAAAACGCTACCGGCCAGACAAGCGGGTTGAGGACGCCGATACCATCGAAACCGTCCGGGCCATCTACGAGCGACGTCTGAAGGCCGGGGCGGTTGGTCTCGACGGCGAAGGCTGAGCACCGGCGGCCAGCGCAAGTTCGTGAGAAGTCCGGGCGCTGCGTTGGCTGTTGCTTCAAGGCCCTGACGGGCCACCTCATCGAAAGTGGGGCAGTCCATCGGAGTGTGGATCGGCCGCAAAGGAGCGGCAGTCCTACCCCCGCTCTGCACCGACGATTTGTGAGCCCTGGGGCGCGCAGTAGGCTCAAGGCGAGCTAGTGCAATGATTCAGAACGCAAGGTTCCCTCTTGTTTCCATAGGGGTCTCTGTTTTCTCAGAGAAGTTCCCGGTTCTGCTCATTAGGGAATTCGGCCCCCAATCGGTCGGTTTTTCCGGGGCCCAGCGTGCGCGATGGGCCCAAATCGGTGAAATTCCCTCTATTTTCCCGTTGATCAGGGAATTTTGCCGACGGAGAGCGGTTCGCTGCAGACTGCCAGCACAGCCAATGAGTCTTGTGTTCTCGCGGTCTCTCACACTCTTGGCTCGTTGACCTGCAATGTCATAGGAATCCGCGGCTTTGCTCCGTGCACGCCACCTTTTGCGCCCGATAAACCTGGATGAAAGTCGATGGGCCGGGATGAGCCTCCGGACAAGCCGGCAGGCAACGCCTCGCGTAGAATTCAATGAGGGCGATTCGCCGAGATGGTGAATTTGGTTTACCGTAAGGGAATCACCGAGCTGAAACATTAGCCCACAGGGTATAGTGCTCGGTAGGTTCGTTCAGTAGGAGGTCACAATGGGATTGCTCGACAACGTCTTCGGTTCCGGCTCGAGCTCCGCCGTTCCAGGCGGCAACGTCACAAAGCCGCTTATGATCGCGCTCCTTGCGCTGCTCGCTTCGCGCTATATGAGCGGAGGATCAAAGGAGGCTCCAGCTTCGGCTCGTCCTGACACCGCACCAACGTTACCCGACTCGATGCCCGATCCCTCACCCGGCACCATCCTTGGCGGCTTGGGGGGCTTACTCAAACAGTTCCAGCAAAAGGGTCTAGGCGAAGTGGCCGATTCCTGGATCAAAACCGGGCCGAACAAGGCTGTCGCCCCCGGTCAGATTTCGGATGCACTTGGTCCAGACGTTATCGACACCCTTTCCCAGCGCACCGGCCTCTCCAAGGATCAGGTCTTGCAGATTCTGTCCCAAGTCCTTCCCAACGCGGTCGACCAGTTCACGCCACAAGGGCGGCTGCCGTCGCAACAGGAGTTGGCGCGGCTGATTGGCTGAGGCAGAAGCGACGGCTGCAGATTAGGTTTGACCGCATCAATCGGGAGGAGTCACGAAATGTCGGTGCTGGGTTGGGTTCTATTGGGGCTGATCGCGGGTTTCATCGGCAGCAAGATCGTCAACCGCACGGGTCAGGGCTTTCTGCTCGACATCGTGCTCGGCATCGTCGGTGCGGTCCTCGGCGGCTTCCTATTTACCGCTCTAGGTGCAACGGGCATCACGGGCTTCAATCTCTACAGCATGTTCGTCGCCATTGTGGGTGCGGTCGTCGTGCTCTGGGCTTACCACGCCATCAGCGGACGTTCGACCTGATCCACGAATGTGCTCAACTTTGACCGAACTCCACGCCCACCCTTGTCCGAGCGGGATGGCAGTGAGGTCTCGACCCCGCGTCGGTGAGCAGCCATGGTTTGCGATCAAGGGCGACGAGCTTGATCATCACTTCAGCTTCCCATCAGAAACGCCGTCGAGACAGTGAATGAGCGCGTGCTGATGGCGGGCAGGCCTAGAGCGGGATGACTGACGAGCAAGAGGGTGACGAAACTCATCCGGTTTTTCACGAACTCGAGTTGCGCGAGCTCGAACTGGCAGTTGATGTAGACATACAACAGGCCTCAGGTAGCGTTTGCCTTCGGGCCAGGATGAGGTAGTCTTTGTCTCCACGCGGCGTGCGGCTATCAAAAAAAGAGATGCGCCAGAACATTTTCTATTAAACGGGGGAGCAAGCCAATGAAAGCAATTGGTCGCCGCAGCATGCTAGCTGGCGTTTTGTGTGGCGCTCTGGTCGCCACCGTTGGCTTCGCCGTATTGCCGAATGCAGCGGAAGCTACGCCGTTGGCGATTGCCAAGGGTGGTGTTGTGAAGACCGGGACCATGGTCGAGAAGGCTCAAGTCGTGCATCCGCGCCGTCGCCATCGCCATTGCTGGTGGCGCAGGGGACGTCGCGTATGTGTCTGGCGCTAGCCGGCCCAACACTTCAGCTCTAGCCAATCCCGGCAATCGGGCTAACCAAGGAAAAAAGGGAGGACTCGTCCATGACGAGCTATCGCGTGAGACTGCTTATCGCCTTTGCTCTGATCGTTTGTACTGCCGGCTCGGCGCAGGCTAATCGTAACCAAATACGGCATTGCGCGGACGATTATCGTAGGTTCTGCCACCAGTGGGGGCTCGAAACCCGAGGTCTGGAAAACTGCATGCACAGGCATGGCGACAAACTGACCAACGCATGTATCGCGGCGTTGGTTCAAGCGGGTGAAGTCTCGCAAGCCGAAGTGAACCGTAGGAGGCAAGCACTCGGCCGCTGAAATCATCGTGTTTCCTCGTTCGACGGCTTTTGTGCCGAATGGTTAGGCGTCTTAAATGGAGGAGAACCTCGATGAGCAAATTAGCAATCACGACAGGCTTGGCATTGTTGATCACTACAGGAATTGCTCTCGCCGAGCCGATGACATCCGGCCGTCCATCGGCAGTTCTGACACCTGAGCAGTGCCAGGAAGTTTGGAAGAAAGCTGTACCGACGGGCGATGTCTTGGCAGAAAAAGATGCCAAGCCTTACATCGTTAACTTCAAGATGGCTGATCCCGACAATGACGGGACCGTCGATAGGGAGGAATTCGAGGCAGCCTGCGCCAAAGGCCTGGTGACATACACGAACCACTAAGCGTGACCTCGAGCAAGTGCTGGTGTGTGTGACCCTGGGTCGCTGGTTCGAGTCCGCTCCCGGGGGTGTTGGCTTAGGGGCGTGGAGAAATGACATCTGCAAGCTTGTTGATCGTCCTTGTCGTCGGAATTGTTGTCGGCGGCCCTGATGGGCTTTGGGGCTCGGAGGTTGGGTGAATGATCTATATCTGGCAATACTCGCGGGTTTTCTCGCCACGACCGTCGCAGGAATTGTTCGCAACAGGATCATGACTCGCGTCGGCGCGGAGCCGGATCATCCAGGCATCCCGGTTCTCGTGATCGTCTATTCCGCTATCGCCTCGCTTGCCGGAAGCGCGGCAGCACTGGAAGGCGCCGAGGTGAGTAAGATGGGTTCGTCAGCGTTGATTGGTACTTTGGCCGGACCGTTTTCAAGTATCCTTATGGCAATGCTCATGATCACCTATCATATGCATCCTGACGCGCCCCGAAAGCGGCACTGAGCACCTCTGTTCCACCACCAATGAAACGGGTAGCGCCCCGAGAACCACAAGGAGGATTCCGATGCTCTTCGGAGGAGATTTCAGTTTTGCAAATTTCCTAACGGACGTCCTCGCGGTGTTCGTGTTCGTCGTATGGTTCTGGCTGCTCATTACAGTTTATGCCGACCTATTCCGACGTCATGACATTTCCGGCTGGGGTAAGGCGCTCTGGGTGATTGTCGTGCTCGTGGCTCCCTACATTGGCGTGTTTGCATACCTGATCTCCCAAGGAAGGGGCATGGCGGAGCGCAACAGCCAGCAAGTTCAGCAGACTCGCGATGAGCTCCGTCGTGTCGTTGGCTTCAGTGCCGCCGACGAGATCGAGAAGCTTGATCAGCTTAAAAAATCAGGATCGATCACTAGTGAGGAATTCGCGCGCCTTCGCGCCAAGCTGGTTCAGTAGATTACCCAACACCCCTAGACGCGAAGAGCTAGGGGCGCCGGCCCGAAGCCGACGCCCTTGCTGTGCTTGCCTGAAATCAGTGCTGCGCGATTGGCTACTTTGCTGCCATCTCGATGAGCCTGGCGGGATCGGAAGGCGGCGGCTAGGACTGAACCCAGCCTAGAGCCACGAGAACCACGTCCGCGGAGCAAAATCGAGGCAGCTCGATACGATTCCTCTCACATTCGAGCTGGGGCGCCTGACTTACCTCAAGGACGCTTATTTGGATAGTCTAATCCCTCCCAGCTATCCGCCTGAGTTGCATCACGTTTTACTTCCTGATGTCGCTGTCAGGCGGTCTGATGGTCGGCTATATCATCTCAAAGGGTAACTCGTTGCCAGCAGATGCGGTGATGACGTCGGCGCGAGTCCGCCTGAACAGGCCCTTCGCCGATTCGATTTCGATGGCTAGCGTTGCAGTGTCGCGAGCCTCGTCGTCGCTCCGCAAGCGCTCATCAATCTCCCACAGCCGAACTTGGAGGGCACTACGGCTCGATCGCTGCCACGGCCCGTTCATCGAGCGCGACCGTTTTCACCAATGCGAACACCCGATCGCCCCGGCCAAGCCCGAGCTCATCGATTGCCTTGCGCGTAGCGAGCGCGAGGAGTTGGCCGTGGCCATCGAGGTCGATGTTGACCGCCGCGAGCGGGCCATCGTCGGTCTCGATGCTTGCCACGGTACCGGCAAGAGTGGTCCTGGCGCTGAGGTCGCGGGCAGGGGTCGTGGAGAGCGTAATGTCCGTCGCCTTGATGACGACGCGCGCCTCGCGTCCCACCGGGCCTGAGCGACCTGTGAGCCAGATCGTGCCTGCTGGGTGCGAAATCTCGGTCAGGCCGTACCGGGCATCGATGCCGGAAAGCCGCCCGGTGACGACGGAGGACCGGGCAAAACGGCTAACGCCGGCGCGGCTCAGGCCAGGTCCTAAGACGTCCTCGACCGCGCCAATCGCGACGACGCGGCCGTTTTCCAGCACCACCACCCGGGCCGCCAATCGAGCGACCTCTTCGACGGCATGCGACACGTACACGATCGGGATCCTGAACTCGTGGCGCAGGGATTCGATCAACGGCAGGATCTCGAGCTTGCGCTCGGTATCGAGTGAAGCCAGCGGTTCGTCCATGAGCAGAATCCTCGGCGAGGCAAGCAGCGCCCGGCCAATCGCCACCCGTTGCTTTTCGCCGCCCGACAGTAGCGCCGGCTTGCGCTCGAGGAGATGACCGATCCCAAGCGTATCGACCACGGGCTCGAATGCGGTGGGACGCTCGGCCTTCGGAGCGAACCAGCGCCCGAATAGGAGGTTCTGCCTGATGCTCAGATGCGGAAAGAGCTGAGCATCCTGGAATACGAGCCCGACGCGGCGCCGATGCTTGGGTACGAAGACGTAGGTTTCGGTGTCCACCAAAGCGCGGCCTTCAAGCACGATGCTGCCACGATCTGGACGGGCAAGTCCGGCGATCAGATTGATGGTCATCGACTTGCCCGCGCCGGAGCGGCCGAACAAGGCGGTGACCCCGGCGTCGTTCTCGAACGCTATATCCAGATCGAAGCCGCCGAGCTTCAGCGCAACGTCAACGCGGATCATGCCAAACCGGTCATGCGCTTATTGGCGCTGCGTTGCACGATCCCAGGGAAGATCGTCCTAGTCATATGCCTCTCCCGAGTGCTGCCAAGAGCCATAGAGAGGCTGCTTCGTCAGAATTGGGTCGTCAGCGGCGTTAGCCATGCGGGCGATGCGTCGACCAGGAGCGCCTCTAGCGGTTTATCGACTCCGGTCGCGACGAGGAGGTCAACCGCGACGAGAAGTCCGCCAAGCAGCATTTTGCCCCCCTTGCTCGCCTCTATGAGCTGGCCACGCCAGCGCAAAATGACTTCGCGCGACGCGAGGTGTGCGCCAAGCGCGTCCGCACGAGGGTCAGGCCGGCGCGGATGCCGTCCTGGCAATTCGGGATGGCGCAGCGAGCACCCGCTCGGCGAGCACCCCGAACAGCAAGCCAAGCGTCGTCCACATCAGCGACTGCAGCCCAAGCGACGCCATGCGGAACTTCCACAAGACCTGCGCGGGGAACTGTGCCGGAACCTCATGGATGTCGGGAAGCGCCAGCTGCGCGATGACGATGATGGCAATGAAGAGACCGGCCCCGGCCAGCGTCGCCTTAAAGCCGCCCAGCCGCTCGACAAGCCGTCTGCCCGTGCCCACGGCAAAAATCAGAGCGCCGAGCGAGATCAGGATCATCAAGAAATACAGGCCGGTGCGGTAGCCGATCGTCGCGCCGTCGCCCACGGCAGGCGGGTTTGCCGGATATTTCAGGCTCGGCACATAATAGAGCGCGGCGAAGGCGGCGCCCGCGAGCAACAATACGAGCAGGCGCGGGCTCACATCGCCGACACGGCCATAGAGGAAAGCGAAGGCGAGCGCGAAAAGGCCGCCCATCGCGGCCCCATAGACGACCACGGCGGTCAGCAAGCCAATGGTGCTCTGCACCTTGCGGCTGACCAGCTCTTCGTCCCCATGCTGGTGCTCATGCGCTGCGCTTGTCTCCTGCCGATCGGCGGCAGCCTGCTCGTGCTGATGCGTAGCGTGGGCCTCGGCTTCTGCACGCTGTTCCTCGAAAGCGATGGCGCGGTCGACTTGCGGCTCGCCGAACACCTTGGCGACGCCGAAAGCAAGCGATCCGGCAACCACCCCCGCGATCATGCCGCGGATGAGAAGATCTCTGACCATGGATGTCTCCCGGCGGGCTTAGTGGCAGGGAAAGCCGAGCAGGTGCCGGCCGTCATGCGTGAATTCATGCACATACATGCCGGGGATGATCGAGGTGGCGCCTTCCTCGACGCCGACGAAATAGATCAGCATCAGCAAGAGGCCTGCGAAAATCATCCAGGGGAGAATCTCGCGGACTGGAATGGCAATGGGTGGAGAGACGGGTGCAGTGACGGCCTTAGCCATGGCATCCTCCTTGGGATCAAGCGTCCCGTTTGAGTGCTCAAACCACGAAGGAAGATCTGACTCTCGATCCCGTGCCGGAAGCACGAGCCGATCACAGTGGCGCGACCGTGCCGGACTCACACCGGCTTCCCCGCTTCGCATTTGCATCCACCGTAGGAGCGCTTGGCTTGCGATGTCAAGGCGAGGGCTGCGCGCTGCGGCGCCAAGGCTCAAGTGAGCGCGTCCGCCAGCCGCTGCCACTCCTCATCGCTGCCGGGTATCCCGAAGCGCAGCCAGCCGGGACGATTGCCGAACCGGCGGACCAGGATGCCGGCCTTACCGAGGCGGAAAAACAGCTTCGGCGCCGCCTCGCTTTCCGCGAGGCGGAACAGCAGCGTACCGCCAATGATTTCCAGTGCTGCCTGCTGCAATATCGCGTCGAGGCGCGTCACGTCCTGGCCAAGGCGCTGCTTTGTGGCGCGCAGCCAGGGCCGATCCGGCAGCGCTCGGAGGCCGATATTGATGGCCGGCCCCGACACTGGCCACGGGCCGAGGGCCGCGCGGATCGAGGCGGCGCGTTCGGGGCTCGCGAGAGCGAAGCCGAGCCGGAGGCCTGCGAGACCGTAAGCCTTGGAGAGCGAACGCAGCACCACGAGGCCGGGCTGGGGAAGGTGGGGCGCGAGGCTTGCTTCATCATCGAGGTCGGCGAAGGCCTCATCGACCAGGACCAATCCGGTCGCCCTCTTGCCGCGCAACTGCCTCAGAATGGTCGACGCGTCGAAGCGCCGCCCGTCCGGATTGTTCGGGTTGCAGATGACGATGCCGTTCGAGGCTCCGATTTGCCGGATGTCGTCCACTTCCACGACCCGGCTTCCCGCCGCGGCAAAGGCGCGGGCATATTCGCCATAGGTCGGCGCGAGGATCGCGAGTGACGCTTGCGGGAACAGGCGGGGGAGGACGGAGATCAGCATCTGCGTGCCGGGGGCGGCGACAACCGTGGCGGGGTCTGGCACCCCATAAGCGTTAGCCGCCACCGCCTCGAGCGTCGCGACCGCCTCCGGTTCCGGCAGCCGCGTCCAAGCCTTGGTCTCGAGCGGGGAAATGGGATAGGGCAGGGGATTGATGCCCGTCGAAAGATCGATGAAAGGTTCGGGCGCGCCGGGAAAGAGACGCCGCGCCTCCTGCAGGCATCCGCCATGGAGGAGGTCGCCCTCAAGCTCGCGCACTATGCTAGGCGTAAGCTGATCCATGGGCATTTCGTTCAACGTCATCATCATTCTTTGCGCACTGCTGATCGAGGTAGCTTTCGGCTATCCGGTCGCTCTCTTCCGCCGCGTCCAGCATCCCGTCATATGGATGGGCGCGCTGCTGAGCCGCCTGGAAAGCCGCCTCAATCGGTCGAGCATGCCCGAGGGCAGGCGGCGGCTCAACGGGCTGCTCGCGCTTGCCGCGCTGCTGGTGGCGAGTATCCTGCCCGTTTTGGTACTGCAATATCTGGTGGTGTGGTTGCTGCCGAGCATCGTTGCTCTTGCGCTCCTCGCTTTGCTGGCAAGCACGCTCATCGCGCAGCGGAGCCTTTATGATCACGTCGCGGCCGTCGCCGATGCCCTCGACCGGCACGGCCTCGAAGGCGGACGCGCGGCGGTGGCGCAGATCGTTGGCCGCGACACCGAAGCTCTCGATGCGGCCGGCGTCGCCCGCGCGGGCATAGAAAGCCTCGCCGAGAACTTCTCCGACGGCGTGGTGGCGCCGTGTGTCTGGGGTGCGCTGCTCGGGCTGCCAGGGATGGCCGCCTACAAGGCGGTCAATACCGCCGACAGCATGATCGGGCAGCTGACCCCACGCTATGCCGCCATTGGCTGGGCCGCGGCCAAGCTCGACGATGCGCTTAATCTCCCGGCCTCGCGTCTCGCCGCGCTCTGGATTGCCCTCGCGGCATTGTTTCATCGCGATGCCAACTTCAAGGACGCGCTGACGACAATGTGGAGAGACGCAAAGCTCCACCGCTCGCCCAATGCCGGATGGCCTGAAGCTGCCATGGCCGGCGCCCTTCAGCTGAAGCTTACCGGTCCACGCTCTTATCATGGGACGCCAACCGCGGATGCATGGATCGGGGAATGGTGCAGCGAGGCCACGGCGGCCGATATCCGCCGCGCCCTCGGACTGTATCGAACCGCCTGCGCCGTGCAGATCGGCATGCTTGGGCTGCTCGCTCTCTTCATCGCGCTACCTTAAGCAGGCGATCGATATCGATATGCGCCTCCAGATGCGCGGCGAGCGCGTTGAGCGTGCTTTCAACTTCGGCATCGTGGCTGTGCTGCGAAGGCGTCCCACCGAGACGCGCGACCCAGGCGCGCCGCTGCCCGTCCTCGCCGAAAAAGCCGTGCACATAGGTCCCGGCCACGCGCCCGTCGGGAGAGACGGCGCCGTCGGCGCGGCCGTCGCGGAAGCGCAGCAGCGGTGTCGCGGTGGCGGGTCCCGTGCTGCGCCCCATATGCATCTCGTAGCCTTTGACCGGAACGCCGTCGCCAATCGTCTCGCCCGCAACCTCGGTGAGGGTTTTCTCACTTGCGATCTCGGTGTCCATATCGAGCAGGCCGAGGCCCGATACGGTTATGGGTGGGCCCTCGATCCCTTGCGGGTCGGCGATGGTGCGGCCAAGCATCTGATACCCGCCGCACAGTCCAAGTACGCGGCCGCCCTGCCGCACGTGCGCGGCAATGTCGATATCCCAGCCCTCGGCGCGGAGCGCGGCAAGGTCGGCGATGGTCGCTTTCGACCCAGGCAGCACGATGAGGTCGCAAAGGGGAAGCGGCGTGCCTCGTCTCACCATGATGAGCTCGACGTCGGGCTCGGCGCCAAGCGGATCGAGATCATCAAAATTGGCGATGCACGGAATGAGGGGTACCGCGACTCTGATCCGGCCGTTTCCGCGTGCGCCGCTCGTCTCGGCGAGATCGTGGGCATCTTCCGCAGGCAGCCGGCGCGCGCCTTCGAAGAAGGGCACAAGGCCAAGCGCCGGCCAGCCGGTAAGCCGCGCAATCGACTCCATGCCGTCCTCAAACAGCGAGAGGTCGCCACGAATGCGATTGACGATGAAGCCCGCGACGAGTTTGGCGTCCTCGGCCTCGAGCACGGCCTTGGTGCCAACCAGGCTCGCGATCACGCCGCCCCGGTCGATATCGCCGATCACCACCACAGGCACGTCGGCCGCGCGCGCAAAGCCCATATTGGCGATATCCTGCTTGCGAAGATTGATCTCCGATGCGCTC
Source organism: Methyloceanibacter sp. (assembly GCA_049801475.1). Lineage (GTDB taxonomy): Bacteria > Pseudomonadota > Alphaproteobacteria > Rhizobiales > Methyloligellaceae > Methyloceanibacter. Next base: position 27,427 of record JBARKP010000053.1, on the reverse strand, counting down.
CCTGCGCCTTCCACGAGAACGAATTCGGCCTCCCGCTTGAGCAGGGCGAAGCTCGCAAGCACGCTCGGCAGAAGCTTCGGTTTGATCTCCTGAAACGCCCGCGCCCTCGCTTGGCCGAAGACTTTCCCCTGCACGATCAATTGCGCGCCGGTCTCGCTTTGCGGCTTCAGCAGCACAGGGTTCATATGCACGGAAGGGACAACGCGCGCCGCGCGCGCCTGCAGCGCCTGGGCCCGGCCGATCTCGCCTCCATCGGCGGTCACCGCCGCGTTGTTCGACATGTTCTGCGGCTTGAAGGGTCTAACCGTCAGGCCCCGCGTCGTAAGCGCGCGGGCGAGCCCCGCGACCAGTAACGACTTCCCCACATTGGAAGCCGTTCCCTGCAGCATGATGGCGCGGGCACCCATTAAAACTCGATTCCGGCTTGCGCCTTTACCCCTTGGGCGAAGTGGTGCTTCACCAGCGTCATCTCGGTGACGAGGTCGGCCGCCTCGATCAGCTCGCGCTTGGCGTTCCGTCCCGTGACCACCACGTGCAGATCGGGCCTGCGGTTCTTCAAGGTTTCGACCACCTCGGCAAGCGGCAGATAGTCGTAGCGGAGCGCGATGTTCAGCTCGTCCAGCACGATGAGCTTCAGGGCCGGGTCCTGCATTAGCGCCTTCGCCGTCTCCCAGGCCTTGGCGGCGGCAGCCATGTCGCGCGCCTTGTCTTGTGTCTCCCAGGTGAAGCCTTCGCCGAGCGTGTGCCAGCGCACCATATCGCCGAAGCCTTCGAGCACGCTTCGCTCGCCCGTGCTCCAGGCGCCCTTGATGAATTGCACCACGGCGCATCGTCCGCCATTGCCGACCATGCGCAACACGAGGCCGAAGGCAGCGGTCGATTTTCCCTTGCCCGTCCCGGTATGGACGATGAGGAGGCCCTTGTTCTCGATGGTCTTGGATGCGACCTCGGCGTCCTGGGCGGCCTTGCGGTTCGCCATCTTGCCGCGATGACGCTCCTGCTCGTCCTTGTTCATCTTTTCTCTTCCGTCATGGCGAGCGTTTTACCGTCATTGGTAACCCCGCCACCATGAAAACGACATGTCCTGCACGCGCGGCGAGGCGCTGATTGAGGGAGCCAGCTCTATCGCGAAAGGCGCGGCCAAGCGGCATCTCCGGCACGATGCCGAGCCCCACCTCGTTCGCGACCACGATGGTGGGCGCGGTTCGCGCCCGCAGCGCTGTCTCGAGGCCATTGACAGCCAGATCGTGGTCATGATCGCCAAGCATCAGATTGCTGAGCCAGAGCGTGAGGCAGTCGATCACCACCGGCGCCTCCACCGGGGCTAGCGCAATCGCGCCGGTGAGATCGATCGGCGCCTCCATTGTGATCCAGCCTTCTCCGCGCATACGCTTATGCTCGGCGATACGCTCCCGCATTTCCTCGTCGAGCGCCTCGGCCGTCGCGATCATGACCCAAGGCGCCGGCGTGGCCCGCGCCAAGCTCTGCGCATGGCGGCTTTTCCCTGAGCGGGCGCCTCCAATTACGAAGGTCAGAAGCGGGTTTTGCACGATTCCCTGTGTCGCCATGCTCTATGAAGTGTCCTGAGCGCCAATCGCAAGCGGGAACATAGCCCGCCCGGCGCGCTTTCCGAACCCATCATTGACAAGCACCACCACCGGCCGTTTTATGCGGAAGTGACGGTCTCCTCGTCGATGAGGAGTGAAAAGGGAATGCGGTGACGGGCTTTTCGCCCGAATTCCGCAACTGCCCCCGCAACTGTAAGCGGAAAGCTTGTCGCTAAATGACCACTGGGGTGAGCCCTGGGAAGGCGACGGCAAGCGAAAGATCCGCGAGCCAGGAGACCTGCCGTCGCCTGTTCGACCCGAGATGCCGGGCGGGGTGCCCTGGCAGCGCGGAGGCCGGCTGACCGGCCCAGGCGCGGGGTGTTTGCCGCGCGCCGCTCGTGATGGCGCTTGCACCCCTGAGGATACGTCTAGAAGTGTCTGACGGGGTCGACGTGCCGCAGGAAAATCGTCCACAGCTCTTTATCTGCATCTCCTGCCGCCGCGGCGGCGCGGAAGCAGTACCTGAGGACGAGCCAACGGATGGCCGCCGGCTCTATGACGCGGTCCGGTCGCTGGTCGCGGAGATGGGCGCATCCACGCCGGTCCATGTTCTTCCCACGCTCTGCTTCGCCAGTTGCGAGCGGGGCTGCACGGCAGGAATCGCAGCAGCTGGAAAATGGTCTTATGTCATGGGCGAGCTCGGCCCGGAGCACGCCGCCGATCTCCTGACCTATAGTACCGCCTATGCCAAGACGAAGACTGGCGTCGTGCTGCCTTCCGGGCGTCCGGCATCCATGCAAAAGACCGTGATCGCCCGTTTTCCCGCCCCCCTCGAGCAAGCCAAGGATGCCGCCGAATGACCACCGTCGAGCGCATTCCCGCCACCATCATCACGGGCTTCCTCGGGGCCGGCAAGACGACGCTCGTGCGCCATCTTTTGGAAAACGCCAACGGGCTGCGGCTTGCCATCATCGTGAATGAGTTCGGCAGCGTCGGCATCGACGGCGACACTTTACGCGGCTGCGGCATCGAGAGTTGCCCGGAAGAGAATATCGTCGAGCTCGCCAATGGCTGCCTCTGTTGCACCGTGGCCGAGGATTTCGTGCCCACCATGCAGGCTCTCCTCGACCGCGCCGTGGCACCCCAGCACATCCTCATTGAAACCTCGGGGCTCGCGCTGCCGAAGCCGCTGGTGAAGGCTTTCGATTGGCCGAGCATCCGCTCCCGGCTTACGGTGGACGGCGTGATCGCCGTGGTGGATGCGCCGGCCGTCGCTGCGGGCAGTTTTGCCGCAGACCCCGAAGCCGTTGCGCGCCAGCGCGCAGAAGACCCCTCCGTCGATCACGACAACCCGCTGGCCGAGGTCTACGAGGACCAGCTCATGGCCGCCGACCTCATCGTGCTCAACAAGACCGATTTAATCGACTCCGAGACCAGCGAGCAGCTCAAGCGTGAGGTGGCAGCCATCGTGCCTCGCGCGGTGAAGGTGATTGCTGCGCACGAAGGCAGGGTTGATGCAGGTGTGCTGCTTGGGATTGGCGCCGCCGCCGAGGACGATCTCGCCGCGCGGCCCTCCCATCACGACGCGCTCGACGGCACGCACGAACATGATGACTTCGAGAGCTTCGTGGTGGTGCTGCCCGAGACCGACGATCCGGATTTGTTGCTCGCGCGCCTTATGGCCGTCGCCGAAACCCACGACGTGCTGCGCATCAAAGGCTTCGTGGCCATCGCCGGCAAGCCCTTGCGTCTCGCGGTGCAGGGGGTGGGCACGCGCTTCCGCTCAAGTTTTGATCGGCCTTGGCCGAACGGCGGCGCTCGACAAGGCCATATCGTGGTGATCGGCCAGACTGGGCTCGACCGCGCCTCCATCGAAGCTCAAATTCTGGGCTAGACATGCACCTGTTGGTTCGCGAGACGAGGGCGTTGGACGAGGCGGAGACCGCCAACGATCTCGGCCAATCGCAGGCCGACGTAGTCTTTCTCTCCTTTTCCGACAGCGACCTTGGCGCCATCGCCGCGGTTTGGGCGGCGAACAGCGGCGAATTCCCGACCTTGCGGCTCGCCAATCTCGCCAGGCTCCGCCACCCCATGTCGGTCGACCTCTATGTCGAGCGGGTGATAGGACACGCCCGCTGCGTGGTGATCCGGCTGCTCGGCGGGCTCGACTATTGGCGCTACGGCGCCGAGGAAGTGGCCCACGCCGCCCGTGCCGCCGGCATTTCCTTGGCGCTTTTGCCGGGCGATGGCCGCGACGATGCGCGGCTCGCAAAACTCTCGACCGTGACGGACGCGACGCTGGCCCGGCTCGACCGCCATTTCGCGTCCGGCGGGCCCGAAAATATGCGCCGCGCGCTTGATCTCATGGCGCATCTGGCGGGGCTTGCTCCCGACCATGGCCTGGCACCCGCGCCGGTCGCCATGCATGGCGCCCATGCACTCGGCGTGACGGAGATTCCAGGCCGGCCGCTCGCGGTTATTGTGTTCTATCGCGCCTATCTGCTCGCAGCCGATCTCGCGCCGATCGAGGAGCTGGCGCGCGCGCTCGACTGGGAGGGCCTCAATGTCCGCGCGCTGTATGTGGGCAGCCTGAAAGATCGCGACACCTCCGCCTTCGTCGCAGCGAAGTTGCGTGAATGGCGTCCCCAGATCCTCCTCAACGCCACCGCCTTCTCCGCGAGCCTCGATGATGCGGCCTCGCCCTTGGAGGCCGCCGGCGTCCCGGTGCTGCAGCTCGTGCTTGCGGGCTCTGACCGGGAAGCCTGGCAAAGCTCGTCGCGAGGCCTATCGCAATCAGATTTCGCCATGCAGGTGGTCTTGCCCGAACTCGATGGCCGCCTCCTGACCACGGCGATCTCTTTCAAGACCGAGCAGAGCGCGGTCGCGGGGCTTGAGTTCGCCCGCGTCGCGCACCAGCCGGCAGAAGACGGCATTGCCGCGGCCGCGCGAAGCGCATCGCTTTGGGCACGGCTCGCCACCACCCCGCGCGCCGAGCGCAAGCTCGCGCTCGTGTTGTCGGACTATCCGGGTGCGGCTGGGCAGGCGGCGCACGCTGTTGGCCTCGACGCCATCGCAAGCACTGTAGAAATCTTGCAGCTCCTCAAGCGGGAGGGTTTCGACGTTGGCGAGACGCTCCCCGCGAACGAAGGTCTCGTCGCAGAGCTTTGCGACGCGGAGCCAGCTCCATTTCTGTCGGTCGGCGACTATGAGCGTCTACTCGCTGCCCTCGACCCGGACGCCTCTGCCAGGATCATGGCCGCGTGGGGGGCGCCGGAGGAGGACCCCGCCATCCGCAACGGACATTTCACGTTGCGCTTCGCGGCTCACGGCAAGCTTATGGCGGCTATCCAGCCCGACCGCGGCAATGCGCTCGACCGCAAGGCGAGCTATCACGATCCGGACCTTCCGCCCCGCCACGCCTATGCGGCCTTCTATCTCTGGCTGCGAGAGGTCGCTTGCACCCATGCCCTGATCCATCTCGGCACCCACGGCACGTTGGAATGGCTGCCCGGGAAGGCGATGGCCTTGTCGCGCTCCTGCCTGCCGGCGGCGCTGCTCGGCGGTCTACCCATGATCTACCCCTTCATCGTCAACAATCCGGGCGAGGCCGCGGCCGCCAAGCGAAGGCTCGGCGCCGTGACCATCGGCCATCTGACGCCGCCCTTGAAGCCGGCAGGCCATAGCGACGACAGTTTGGAGCTCGAGCGCCTCATCGATGAATTTGCCGCGGCCGACGGTCTCGATCGCCGCCGCACCGCGTTGTTGCGCCAGGAGATCCTCGACCGCGCCGCCGCCGCGGGACTGCTTGCCGAAAGCGGCGCGGATCGCACACTGACTGAGGACGATCAGCTGGCGCGCCTCGACACCTATCTCTGCGACGTGAAGGACTTGCAGATCAGGGACGGCTTGCATGTCTTCGGCCGGGCGCCGGATGCCGACCGGCGCGATGAATTCCTGGCGGCGCTGGCGCGGTCCAACCCTAATGTGCCGGCCGAGACTCTTGCCGTGCGCTTCGATGCCGTGGCCAAATGCGAGCGGGACGCGCTGATCACGGCGCTCGACGCCAAATTCGTGCCCCCGGGCCCCTCCGGGGCTCCCACCCGCGGACGAGCCGATGTGCTGCCTACGGGGCGCAATCTCTATGCCATCGATCCGCGCGCGGTGCCGACGCGCTCCGCGCTCGTGCTTGCCGAGAAGGCCGCGGAGGAGCTGCTCCGCCGTCATTTGCAGGATCAGGGCGAATGGCCGCGTGCGCTGGTGATGGACGTTTGGGGCAGCGCCACCATGCGAACCGGCGGCGAGGACTTGGCGATGGCACTGCTGCTCATGGGCGCGCGACCATTATGGGACCAGGGCTCCGCCCGCGTTACCGGCATCGAGATACTGGCCGTTGCCGAGCTCGATCACCCGCGCGTGGATGTGACGTTGCGCATTTCTGGTCTGTTCCGCGATGCCTTCGAGACGCAGATCGCGCTGTTCGATGAGGCCGTCCGCGCCATTGCCGCCCGCGACGAGCCGGACAATTGGAATCCGCTTGCCGCCTCCGTGCGCGGGCTTGAGGGCGAGGCTTGGCGGCGAGGGACCGCGCGCATCTATGGAGCGGCTCCGGGCGATTACGGGGCAGGGGTGGCGACGAGGGTCGAGCGCGGCGCCTGGGAGGCGCGCGATGACCTCGGGCTCGACTATCTCGCGGCTTCTGCCACCGCCTATGGCAAGGGGATCGACGGCTTGGCGCACGCCGACGGCTTCACGGCGCGGGTCAAGGGCGCCGATGCCTTTCTGCATCAGCAGGATCACGCCGAGATCGATCTCCTCGATAGCCTCGACTATGCAGCCTATGAGGGCGGGTTTGCCGCCGCCGCCGACCGCCTCGGCAATGCGCCTGCGCTGTACCACAGCGACATCTCGCGTCCCGAGGCGCCGCGGGTGCGCACTCTCGTCGAGGAGATTGCCCGCATTGTGCGCGGCCGGGCGGCGAACCCCGTCTGGATCGAAGGCATGATGCGCCACGGCTATCGCGGCGCCGCCGAGGTGACGCGGAGCGTCGAAGGTCTGTTCGCCTTTGCCGCCACGCTCCCCGCCCGTCTCGACCCACAATTCGATGTGCTGTTCGATGCCACCCTCGGCAATGAGCGTGTCGATGGTTTCTTGTGCAAGGAGAACCCCTCGGCGCGCGACGCCATGGCCGCGCGTTTCGACGAGGCAATTCGCCGCGATCTCTGGCGCCCACGGCGGAACAGCGTCAGTCGCATGCATGATGACGCATCATGATTGCGGCACCCACACGTAAGGGCTGGTGCCCGACGCTACTGTCGCCCATGCAGTCGGGCGACGGCTGGCTCGCTCGGGTCAAGCCCACAGCAGGCAGGGTAAGCGCTGCCGCGGCGCGCATCATCGCCGAAGCGGCGAGCCGTCACGGCAATGGCCATATCGACCTCACCAGCCGCTCCAATTTCCAGATCCGGGGTTTGACGCCTCGCTCGGCGGAGCTGCTGGCGGAGATCATCATCGGCCATGGTCTCGCCAGCGCGAACCCGTCCTTGGAGAGCGTCCGCAACGTGATGGCGAGCCCGCTCGGGCCCGACGACCCGTCGGCTAAGCTCGACTCCCACGCGGTCGCTCGCGACGTCGAAACCATACTCGACGAGGAGCGCGCGCTTGAGGCGCTCCCGTCCAAATTCGGCGTCCTGGTCGATGCCGGCGGGGTGTTGCCGCTCGCCGACGTCACGGCTGACATCATGGTCCGCGCCCATGGGGGCGGGCTTGCGGTGCAGCTCGATGGTGGGACGCTTGCCGCGCAAGCCTCCCCGTCAACCCTCGCAGGAACGGTTAGGGCCTTGGCGCTTGCGTTCCTTCGGCTCTCAGCTGGACGGCGCGAGCCGCCGCGCGGCATGCGTGCGCTGATCATGGCCGTGGGCGAGGAGCGGATCTTCCGCTCCGCAGGTCTGGCACCGGTGCCCATGCTTTCAGCGCCGTCGTCCCGAGCGCCGTCGCCGATCGGCTTCGTTCCCTATCCGGGTCAAACCAACGGCGCCTTTGGCGTTGGGCTGCCCTTCGGCCGTATCGAAGCGGAAGCGTTGTCCAACCTTGCAGAGCTTTGCGAGCGCTTCGGCGACGGCAGCTTGAGGACCACGCCTTGGCGCACGCTGCTGCTTCCCGGCATCGGGGCCGCAGATGTCGAGGAGCTTGTGGACGACGTCCGCGCGCTTGTTCTCATCGCCGAGAGCGCCGATCCGCGCCTCCACATCTTTGCCTGCGTCGGCGCTCCCTCCTGCCAAAGTGCAAGCGTCGATGCGCGCGCCGACGCAGGCCGCCTTGCCGCGACCATCGCGAAGACCCCGGCACTCACCATTCACATCTCGGGCTGCGTCAAATCTTGCGCGCATCGTGGGCCCACCGCCCTCACTCTCGTGGGGCGCGATGGTCGCTACGATCTCGTCCGCAATGGCGGCGCCGGGGACAAACCGAGTTTGACCGGTCTCCCCATCGACCAGGCCATCGCCCTGATTGGATCCGTGAAAGGGCAGCGTCCATGAGCGCCGAGTACGACTATGCCCGCGACGGGGCCGAGATCTATCGCCGCTCCTTCGCTATCATTCGCGAGGAGGCGGACCTCGCCCATTTCAACAAGGACGAGGCCCGCGTCGCGGTGCGCGTCATCCATGCTTGCGGCATGGTGGAGATCGCCCGCGACCTCGTCTTCTCTTCCGACTTCGTTGCCGCTGCGCGCGGCGCGCTGCTCGCTGGCAAACCGGTTTTCTGCGACTCGAAGATGGTGGCGAACGGCATCACCCGCTCGCGGCTCCCAGCGGACAATGAGGTGATCTGCACGCTCGAGGCGCACGGCATCGCCGAACGAGCTACGCGGCAAGAGACCACGCGCTCGGCGGCGGCGCTCGATCTTTGGCTCGACAGGCTGGACGGCGCGCTGGTCGCCATCGGCAATGCGCCGACCGCGCTCTTCCGGCTGCTGGAGCTCATCAATGCGGGGGCGCCGAAACCCGCCGCCGTGATCGGCATGCCGGTGGGCTTTGTTGGCGCGGCCGAAGCCAAGCAGGCGCTTCAGAGCCATGGCTCCTTGCCCTTCCTGATCGTGAAGAATCGCAAAGGCGGCAGCGCCATGGCTGTTGCCGCCGTCAATGCGCTCGCGAGCGAGGCGGAGTGATGGCGACGCGCGGCACCCTTTATGGCGTAGGCGTTGGTCCTGGCGATCCCGAGCTCATGTCGCTCAAGGCCGCGCGCCTCCTGAAATCCGCGCCGGTCATCGCCTTCTTCGCCAAGAAGGGGAGCCCCGGCCATGCGCGCCGCATCGTCGACGGACACCTCAACCCCGAGGCCGAACTCGTCAGGCTCGACTATCCACTCACCACCGAGCTGCCAGAGACCGACCCTCACTATCGCTCGGCTCTCGCAGCCTTTTACGATGCGAGCGCCACAGTGCTCGCCGAGAAGCTTGACGGCGGCCAGGACGTCGTCGTGCTCTGCGCCGGCGATCCCTTCTTCTACGGCTCCTATGCGCATCTGCATGAGCGGCTCGCCGAAAGCCATCGGTGCGAGGTGGTTCCCGGCATCACCGCCATGAGCGGATGCTGGACCAGGGCTTCCATGCCCATGACCTGCGGCGACGAGATGCTCGCCGTGCTCTCCGGCACCATGGAGGCGGGCAGGCTCGCCGAGCGGCTCGCAGCTTGCGACGCCGTGGTGATCATGAAGGTCGGCCGCAACCTTACCAAGATCCGCCGAGCGCTCGCCCGCGCCGGAATGCTCGACCGCGCCATCTATGTCGAGCGCGGCACCATGCCAGAGGAGCGCATTCTCCGGCTTGCCGACAAGCCCGACGACGAGGCGGCCTATTTCGGCATCGTGCTCGTGCCCGGCTTACGGAAGCCGCTATGACCGGGCGCCTCGCCATTGTCGGCCTTGGCCCCGGCGCGCCCGAGCTGATGACGCCGCTTGCGTCCGAGACGCTTCGCGCCGCGACGGACTTCGTCGGCTATTCGCCTTATCTTGCCCGCGTGCCGGAGCGCGCGGGTCAAGTGCGGCACGCCTCCGACAATCGTGAGGAGCTTGCCCGCGCAAGGCAGGCTCTCGCCCTGGCTGAGGAGGGGAGGTCCGTCGCAGTGGTCTCGTCCGGAGATCCCGGCGTGTTTGCCATGGCGAGCGCCGTGTTCGAGGCGATCGAGACCGGTAAGCCTGCTTGGGCCAGCATCGAAGTGACCGTGGTGCCCGGAGTGTCGGCCATGCTTGCCGCGGCGGCCCGGGTCGGGGCCCCGCTCGGCCATGATTTCTGCGTGATCTCGCTTTCCGACAATCTTAAGCCCTGGGACCTGGTGCTGAAGCGCCTGGAGGCGGCGGCGGCGGGTGACTTTATTATCGTGCTCTACAACCCTGCATCCAAGGCGCGCCCCTGGCAGCTCGGCGAAGCCTTGGGGCTGATCGCGCGGCATCGCGCAGGCGCCACTCCGGTGATCTTCGCCCACGCGGTGAGCCGAGCCGATGAAAGCATTGAGATCACGACGCTTGGTGAGGCTGATCCGTCCCACGCTGACATGAGGACGCTGGTGATTGTGGGATCGAGCGCGACGAGGTTGGTCCACGGATCGCGGGGCCCCCTGGTCTACACGCCCCGTCACGCGGAGCTGGCGGAGCCATGACCGCGCTCCAGCCAAGCAAGCGCCTCCGCAACGGTCTCGACACTCGGCGCGTCCGGGATCTCGGGCCGGCGCACCATGATGATGGGAAGATTGAGTGCGCGAGCCGCGGCGAGTTTGGGCGCCGTCGCCGTCCCGCCGGAATTCTTGGTGACCAGGACTTCGATCGCGTGTGCTTTCAAGAGCTTGAATTCATCGGCAAAGGTGAAGGGCCCGCGTGCGCTGATCACCTTGACGCGGGGCGGCAAGGCGTCCGGCGCCGGGGTCTCGACGCTGCGCAGCAAATAGAAGTGCTGGGCGGCCGCGTTGAAAGGCGCGAGTTCCTTGCGGCCAGTGGTCAGCAAAACGCGCTTCGGCGTATCGCCCAGGGCGGCAGCCGCTTCCTCGACGCCTTCCACCATGATCCAGTTGTCGCCGGGCTGGGGCGTCCAGGCCAGCCGGCGGATGGCGAGGAAATTCGTCCCTGTGAGCCTCGCGGCGTTGCCCGCGTTGCCCTTCATCTCTGCCGCGAACGGATGCGTGGCATCCACGAGAACGCCGATGCGATTCTCGGTGAGATATCGCGCCAGCCCTTCCACGCCACCGAACCCACCACTCCGCACAGGGATTGGACTTTCGGCAGGGTGCTCGGTGCGCCCAGCGAGCGAAATCGTTGCTTCGAATCGCGGGTCGGACGCGAGCGCCCGCGCAAGAATTGCGCCCTCGCTGCTGCCGCCGAGAATGAGAAGCTTCGTTTGCGGCATCCAAGCTCAAGGGTTGCGCCATGACGGATGCACAGCATCAGCATCAGCCAGGCCGTTGGCTTGCCATCGTGGGGCTCGGCGAGGACGGTGTCGAGGGTCTTAGCCCGGCGGCCAAGGCGCTCATCGCCAATGCAAAACTTGTGATCGGCGGCCGCCGCCATCTCGCGCTGGCCGACGGTTTGCCCCGCGGAGACTGTATGCCCTGGCTGAGCCCGATCGCGGAGTCTCTGCCGACCATCCTCGCCTATCGCGGTGAGCCCGTGACGGTGCTCGCATCCGGCGATCCTTATTGCTTCGGCGTTGGCGCCATACTGTCCGCCCATGTGCCGCCGGAAGAGACGATTTGCGTGCCGGCGCCGTCATCGCTGTCGCTTGCCTGCGCGCGACTCGGCTGGGCGCTCGATGATTTGGCAACGATCTCGCTGTGCGGCAGGCCCATCCATTCGCTCGCGCCCGTATTGCAGCCGAAGCGCCGCGTGCTCGCGCTCTCCGCCGACGCGACGACGCCCGCTGACGTGGCGCGCTATCTTGCAGCCCGCGGCTTCGAACGCTCGGTGCTGCATGTACTCGAAGCCTTGGGTGGTCCGCGCGAGCGTATCCGCATCACGTGCGCCGACCGCTTCGGTTTCAATGATGTTGAGGCCCTGAACCTCGTGGGCATCGAGGTTGAGGCGAGCCCCGGCGCCAAGATTATTCCGCTTGCGGCTGGCCTACCCGATGAGATGTTCGAGCATGACGGGCAGATCACCAAGCGCGAGATCAGGGCCGTCACGCTCTCCTCCCTCGCTCCGCGCGCCGGCGAGCTGCTTTGGGATATCGGCTGCGGCTCGGGCTCCATCTCCATCGAGTGGCTACTGCACCATCCTGCCAATCGCGCCATCGCCATCGAGCGTGAGCCGGCCCGCGCGGCCCGCGCCGCCGGCAATTCTGCGGAGCTCGGCGTGTCGCGCCTCGAGGTGGTGACCGGCGAGGCGCCGGCGGTGCTGGATGCACTCCCCCCGCCTGACGCAATCTTCATTGGCGGGGGAGGGCGCTCTGAGGTGATCGAGAAAAGCTGGGTCGCGCTCAAGACGGGCGGTCGCCTCGTTGCCAACGCCATCACGCTCGATACCGAGCGGGCGCTGCTGGCCGCGCAGGCGCAATACGGCGGCGCGCTGACCCGGCTCGCCATCGAGCGCCTCGACACGGTCGGCGGCAAGCAGGCCTTCCGCCCTGCCATGACCGTGACCCAATGGAGCGCGGTAAAACCACGCGTGGTGCAGCCATGATGATCGTCGCGGGGCTCGGCTGCCGCAAGGATTGTGACGCCGGTGAGATCCTGCGCCTTGTCGAGCAGGCGCTGGCGCAGACCGCGCAACCCCGCTCCGCGCTCTCAGCACTCGCTGCGCCTGCCTTCAAGGCCGAGGCAGCGGGCCCGCGCGAAGCCGCCAAGGCTCTCGGCCTGCCGCTCCTGCTGATTAGTGATGACGCGCTGAAAGCCGCTGAGCCGCGCTCGGTCACGCCGTCCGCCGCGGCATTGAAGGCCACGGGCCACGCATCGGTCGCGGAGTCAGCTGCCCTTGCCGCGGCAGGCGAGGGAGCCACGCTGCTTCTGCCGCGCATCAAGGGACCGAGCGCCACCTGCGCGCTGGCGAAAGGGGTCGAGTCATGACCGTGCATTTCATTGGCGCGGGTCCGGGCGCGGCCGACCTCCTCACGCTCCGCGGGCGTGACCTCCTTTCGCGCTGCCTCGTCTGTCTCTATGCGGGCTCGCTCGTCAATCAAGAGATCCTCGCCCATTGTCCTCCCGGCGCGCGCATCGTCGACACGGCGCCCATGAGCCTCGACGAGATCGCCGCCGAATTCGAGGCGGCCCATCGCGCTGGCCATGACGTGGCCCGGCTGCATTCCGGCGATCTCTCGGTGTGGAGCGCCGTGGGCGAGCAGCTTCGCCGCCTCGACGCGCTCGGCATTCCCTATACGCTGACTCCCGGGGTTCCCGCTTTCGCTGCGGCGGCCGCCGCACTGAAGCGCGAGCTTACGCTGCCCGAGGTCGCCCAGTCCCTCGTGCTCACGCGCATCAGTGGGCGGGCTTCCGCCATGCCGCCGCGCGAGACGCTACCCGCCTTCGCCGCCACCGGCGCTACACTCGTGCTGCATCTCTCGGTCCAGGCGCTTGCTCGCGTGGTCGAGGAGCTGATGCCCTTCTATGGCGCCGATTGCCCTGCAGCTGTCGTTATCCGCGCGAGCTGGCCCGACGAACGCATCATCAGGGCAACCCTAGGCACGTTGATAGCTGAGGTCGCCAAGGATCCGCCGGAGCGCACCGCCCTGATCCTGGTCGGTCCGGTGCTCGGGGCGGAAGACTTCCGCGACAGCGCCCTTTACAACGCGAGCTACCGGCGCCGTTACCGCTTGGGAGGCGCCGCATGAACCTCCTGAAGCGGAGACCGTCCGACGAGCCGCCCCTCGCGGTCGAAGATCACGATGTCGAGCGTGATGCCCGTTCCAGCCAGCATCTCGGCGGCGATGTCCCACGCGCCGCGCGCCACGGCATCGCCGAGAGCGACGCGTTCCTCGGCGGCAAGACCGAACGCCTCGGCCGTGGTGTTGCAACGCGTGATGCGGGAGGCGAACTCGTCCGATCCACCTGCTTCCCGCGCGACTTCGGCGAGCGCGCCGGGCTCGACGCGTCCCCGCGCGGAATGCAGGTCGAGCAGACCTTGCGCGAGCTTCGTCATCTTGGCGGCGCCTCCAGCGATGGTCACGCGGGGGAGGGGGTGGCTGCGCAGATATTTCAGCGTGCCGCCGACGAAATCGCCCATGTCGAGCAGCGCCGTTTCCGGGAGGCTATAGAGTTTCGTGACGGCGGCTTCGGACGTACGCCCCGTCGCGGCTGCCACGTGGTCGAGCCCGGTGGCCCGGGCCACGTCGATGCCGCGATGGATCGATGCGATCCAGGCCGCGCAAGAATATGGCACGACCACGCCGGTGGTGCCGAGGATCGACAACCCACCAAGAATGCCGAGCCGCGCATTGAGCGTCTTCGCCGCCATCTCCTTCCCATGGGGAATGGAGATATCGATCTCGACATCGCCCGCGCGGCCGAGCGCGCTCGCCACCTCGGCGATCGCCCCCCGCATCATCTTGCGGGGCACGGGATTGATCGCCGGTTCCCCCGGTGGTATGGGAAGTCCGGGCAAGGTCACGGTCCCCACTCCGGGCCCCGCCTTGAAACTCACCCCGCTTCCGGGCGCGCCCATTCGCACCGTGGCCAGCACGAGCGCGCCATGGGTCACGTCGGGATCGTCCCCGGCATCCTTGATCACGCCAGCGGTGGTCGAACTTGCATCTCTGCGGTTGACGGCAAGCGCGAAGGCGACGCTTTTACCGTTAGGAAGCGTGATCTCGACGGGATCGGGAAACTCCCCGGTCAGGAACGCGGTGAAGGCAGCCTTGCTCGCGGCCGTCGCACAAGCGCCGGTGGTCCAGCCGCGGCGAAGGGAGCGTGCCTTGTCCATGGCACAGGCAATAGACTTTTGGGGCGAGCCTGTCACCGCGAGGCATCGCAGCCATGACAGACGCATTGCGAAACGCCTTCGCGGGAATGCCGGTACTCGAGCCCGGCCATGTGTGGCTTGCCGGCGCCGGACCCGGCGATCCGGGTCTGCTCACCCTTCAGGCGCTGGCCGGCCTCGCCCAGGCGGACGGTATCGTGCATGACGCGCTTGTCGATCCTCGGGTGCTGGCGCTTGCTCATCCTGGCGCCACCTTCGAATTCGCCGGCAAGCGCGGCGGCAAGCCGTCGCCGTCTCAGGCCAAGATCACCGACCGCCTTATTGCGCTCGCACGCGCGGGTCATCGAGTCCTGCGCCTGAAAGGAGGCGATCCTTGCGTGTTCGGCCGCGGCGGCGAAGAGGCGCTGGCGCTGGCCGCAGCCGGCATCCCGTTCCGCATCATCCCAGGCATCACGTCGGGGCTCGCGGCGCTCACCGTCGCTTCGATCCCCGCCACCATGCGTGGGTTGAACCAGGCCCTGATCCTCGTCACCGGCCATTGTGGCGACGGCGAGGACGCGATCGACTGGGGCGCGTTGGCGCGCACCCGCCAGCCGATCGTCCTCTATATGGGCCTGCGCAATCTCGGCCATATCGCTGCCACCCTTATGGAGGCGGGTCTTGACCCCCATGAGCCCGTCGCCGTGATAGCCTCGGCCACTCAGCCCGAGCAGCGCATCCTTCTTTCCGAGCTCAATCGTGTCGCCGCCGAAACGCGTGAGCTTGCGTTTGAGGCGCCGGCCATCATCGTCATAGGCGCCATCGTCGGGGTCACGGCGAAACTTCTCGCGCTCGCGGCTCGCGTACCGGAAATGGTGGCGTGAGATGCGGATGAAGACGAAGGCGATTCTCGTCGCCGCCCCGCGCTCCGGCGCCGGCAAGACCACGGTCACGCTGGCTCTCCTGGCGGCCTTCCGGCGCCGCGGCTTACGCGTGCGCGCCGCCAAATGCGGCCCCGACTATATCGACCCGGCCTTCCATCAAGCTGCCTCTGGCGCGCCATGTCTCAACCTCGACAGCTGGGCCATGGGCCCCGCGCTGCTGGAGAGCATCGCCCATGAGGCGGCGGCGGACGCCGATCTCCTGATCATCGAATCGGTCATGGGGTTGTTCGACGGCGTGTCTGGTGCTGCCATGGGTGAGGGCGCCGCCGCCGAGCTTGCGATCCGTTTTCATCTGCCGGTTCTGCTCGTGCTCGACGTGGCGGGACAAGCACAGTCGGCGGCTGCGGTGGTGCACGGCTTTGCCAGCATCGATCCGCGTGTCCGCATTGCCGGCGTTGTGTTGAACCACGTCGGCAGCGACCGCCATCACGGCATGATCGAACGGGCGATTGCCACGCTCAACATCCCCGTCGTTGGTGCCATTCCGCGCGACGCGACCGCGCATCTGCCCGAGCGCCATCTCGGGCTGGTGCAGGCGCTGGAGCATGATAACCTAGCAGAGCGGCTCGACCGCCTGGCCGATCTCGCCGCGCGACATTGCGATCTCGCGCTCATCCAGGCGCTGGCGGCAGGACTTGAAGCCAAGCCACACCCTGTCGCCGCCTTGGCCCCGCCAGGCCAACGCATCGCGCTGGCTAAGGACGCGGCCTTCGCCTTCATCTATCCGCATCTCCTGAGCGGGTGGCGGCGCGCCGGGGCCGAGATCGTGCCTTTCTCGCCGCTTGCCGACGAGCAGCCGCAGCAAGATTGCGACGCATGCTGGCTGCCGGGGGGCTATCCGGAGCTGCACGCCGCGGCGCTCGCCAACGCCGAACAGTTCAAAGCGGGGCTCGCGCGCTTTGCTGCGACGCGGCCCGTGCATGGAGAATGCGGGGGCTACATGGTGCTTGGCGAAGGGATGGTGGATGCCGACGGCGTGCGTCACGCCATGACTGGCCTGCTCAGCCATGCGACGAGCTTCGCCGAACGGCGTCTGCATCTCGGTTACCGGACGGCGAGGCTGCTTCAGGATTGCCCCCTCGGGCAAATGGGCGCGAGCCTGCGTGGGCATGAGTTCCATTACGCCTCGGTGACGGAGCCGGGCTGGGACGAGCGCGTAGCCGAGCTCTTCGATGCCGAGGGCAAGGCGCTCGGGGCAGCCGGCGGATGGCGAGGGCATGTCACCGGAACCTTCTTTCATGCCATCGCTTGCGCGGACAGTCTTGCCCAACGCCCGCAGCGGGAAATGGCGGCGCTGGTATGAGCGGCATTGCCAGTCTCGCGGACTTGCGCGCATCGCTTGAGGGTCTGCCCGGGGGCGACGAGGAGGCCGCAGTGGCAATCGCCCGTCGGCAGTCGCGCCTGACCAAGCCGCAAGGGAGCCTGGGGCGGCTCGAGGAGCTTGCCGTCTGGCTTGGGCGCTGGCAGGGCCGCGAGACACCGCGCCTCGACGCCGTCGAGGTGCTGGTCTTCGCCGGGAATCACGGCGTGGCTTCGCGCGGCGTCTCCGCCTATCCAGCATCGGTGACCGCTCAGATGGTCGCGAATTTTGAGCAGGGCGGCGCCGCCATCAATCAGATCTGCGACGTCGTGGGCGCCTCGCTCCGGGTTATCCCACTGAAGCTCGACACACCCACGGCAGATTTCACCGAGGACCAGGCCATGACCGAAACCGATTTCATTGAAGCAACGGCGACCGGCTTCGATGCGGTCCCGCCCGATGCCGATCTCGTCTGCCTCGGCGAGATGGGGATCGGCAACACCACGACGGCGTCGGCTTTGGCGGCAGCACTGCTTGGCGGTGATGGCGAGCGTTGGGCCGGGCGCGGCACGGGCCTCGACGATGTGGGGTTAGCGCGGAAGCGAGAGGTGATCAACGCGGGGCTTCAGCGCCACAAGGCCCACCTTTCCGATCCATTAATGGCAGCCATGGCGCTTGGAGGACGCGAGCTCGCCGCCATCCTCGGGGCCGCACTTGCCGCAAGGCGGCACTCCATTCCCGTGGTGCTTGACGGCTTTATTGCCACGGCGGCAGCGGCGCCGCTTGGGCTGTTGCGCCAAGGCGGACTCGATCATGCCCATGTTGCCCATTGCTCGGCTGAGGCCGGCCATCGCGGGCTTTGTGCCGAGCTGAATATGCGGCCGATCCTCGACCTCGACATGCGGCTTGGCGAAGCCTCCGGCGCCGCGCTCTCGGTATCGGTGCTCAGAGCCGCTCTCGCCTGTCATCTCGGCATGGCCACCTTCGATGAGGCGGGCGTCGATGAACGCGAATGAGATGGTGCAGGAGAAACTTGCCGAGCTCGCGGCCGCCTTCGGGTTGTTGACGCGCATGCCTGTGCCCCGCCTGCTGCTCCCCGCGGTCGGGACGCGCTCCGACGCGGTTTGGGCCTATCCGCTTGTCGGCGCCGCGGTCGGTGCGCTTGGCGGGGCCGTCTATGGGCTCGCCCATGGTCTTTCTTGCCCGCCCGCGCTTGCCGCGCTTTGGGCGCTCGCCGCCATGGTCCTCGCCACGGGAGCCTTGCATGAGGATGGCCTCGCCGACTGGGCGGACGGCCTCGTCGGCGACACACGCGAGCAAAGTCTTGCCATCATGCGCGATCACCAGATCGGCGCCTATGGCGTCATCGCACTTGTCCTCTCACTCGCCATGCGCGGCACGGCCATCGCGCTCATCGCGAAACCGGGGGCAGCGGTGTCTGCGCTGGTGGCCGCTGGCGCCGCGAGCCGCTTAAGCGCGGTCCTGCTCATGGCGGCGCTGCCGCATGCGCGGACTGACGGATTGTCGGTCGAGGTCGGGAGTCCGAGCGCAAGTCTGGCGGCTGCCGCTCTCGGCCTGACCTTCACCATCTGCTGGCTCGCGCTGCCCTTCGGCTCGGCGCTGGTCGTGGTGTTGACCGCGGGTCTTAGTGCCATTGCCATTGGCAGCTTGGCGCTTACGCGGCTCGGGGGCCAGACCGGCGACGTGCTCGGCGCGAGCTCCCAACTCGCTGAGTGCCTGGCCTTGACGATGCTAGTGATCGCCTGATCTGCGGAGTGTTTGATCCCTATCAAATCCGGCGTGCCGATCTCGCGCTCTGATATCGTCACGTTTGACCGCCGCTGGACCGCGGGAGAGCGTCGAGGAAACAAGGAGGTCTCGCAATGAAGCATCTGTTGCCGGGCGTGCTGGGCGCAAGCATGGTCTTGGCGGGCGCGGCCGACGCCGTGGCTGACGAGTTGGGCAATTCCCAAGCGGGCTTCGTCTACGCCCAACATTATTGTTCCAAATGCCACGGCATCTCCGCGGAGGACTCGCCCCTGCCGCAGGCGCCGCGTTTCAGGGACGTGGCGGACCAGCCTGGGATCACGGCGACAGCGCTGACGGTTTGGCTGCAAACCTCGCATCCCACCATGCCGAACATCATTGTCGAGCCCCAAGACATGCGCAACGTCATCGCCTATATCCTGAGCCTCAAAGGACGCGAGTGACCGGACGTCCGTTGCAGCTTTGCAAACCCAAGCAGCGCTTGACGCGGGTCAAGGCGGCGGGATGAGAGCCGGCGCTTGAATGGGAGCCGATGGCAATCGGGGCGGTGCTGCCATGAAGCTTGTCAGGATCTTATTGCCCATCAATCAGCAGGGAACCACCGAGTCCTGTCGCCAAACCGCGTTCGGCTTGGCGCAGCGTTTCGGCGTGCGGCTCGAAGCCTTGCATCTCTGCGCGGCGCCATGGCAACGGCTGGCCTATTCGACCGAGCTCAGTCCCTTCTACTCTCAGGAGCTGATCGATATCGGCCGCGAGCAGGTTTCCCTCGAACAGAGCGAGGCGAGGAAATGGTTCGACCTTGCCTCGCAAGCCCATCCCGGGGTGGCCGCCGATTTCGTCAGCCTCGAGGGTCCCGCCGCCCCGATGGTAGCAAGCCGCGCGCGCGTCGCTGATGTGAGCGTCGTGCCGAGCATCGGCGCCCAGGACGACGTGTTTTGGGGAGCCGTGCGGGACGGCGCCCTGTTCCAATCCGCCAGGCCGATGCTCGCGGTGCCTGAGGGAGCGCCGCTCCATTTCGGGGAAACACTGGTCGTGGCCTGGAAAGACGGCGTGGAGGCCGTCCGAGCGGTGACGGCGGCAGCGCCCTTCTTCGCCACCTCTCAACGCATTTACCTATTGACCATCGACGAGAGCGAGCACCTGGACCAGTCCATGACCGCCATGGCCGACTACCTCACCCAGGCGGGTCTTAAGGTCGAAGCCTCGAAGGTGGTGCCCAAGTCGGCCAATGTGGGTGAAGCGCTATTGCTGGAGGCCGCGAGCAAGGCGGGTGCCCTGCTCGTCATGGGTGCCTACGGCCACTGGCGCTGGCGCGAATGGGTATTTGGCGGCGTCACAGAGCACGTGCTCCGCCACACCACGATGCCTGTCTTGATGACGCATTGACCGGCGTGGATCGGCGCCTCTAGAGCGAAATCGCTTCGCTTGGAATCGCGACTCTTTGTCTTTGACGCATGATCTTATCCGAAAGGTCTACAACTTTTCGGAATCATGCTTTGTCTTGACGCATGATTGCAACTTTTCGGGATCATACCCTAGCGCCGGGTCAGAATCCCGTAGAGGAAGCCCGCGCCTGCGGCGATGGCGATCGCGGCAAGCGGGTTGCGGCGGACGGCGCCCGCGACTTCGGCAGCAGCGGCACTTGCCGTGTTTTGCAGATGGTCGAGCTGATGGCTTCCGAGGCGGCGCACATCGCCTGTCAGGCTTTGGAGGTCTTGGCGAAGGCTCGCCATACGCTCCGAGATCTGATGCAGGTCGTCACCGAGCCCTTGCGCAGCGGGCATTTCGGCGTCATTCGGGGCCATCTGTCGTCCTCCCTTCTTGCCAAATGCGGCTAGCCTAACGCTGTTTTCGGTTGCAAAACATGACAAACCTACAGCGTTGCCAGGTGCATTGAGTGAAACTTCAATCGGAAGCCAGCAACTTTGGAAGACTGAAGAAGGCGATCCTCAATCCTTCGTCTGCCGCAGGCCCCTATTGGCTCGCGCTGGCGGCGGTTGGCGTCTTGCTGCTGCTCCGGATTGGCCTCGAGCCATGGCTGCACGATCACGCGGCCTTCCTCCTCTTCATCCCGGCGATTCTGCTCGCTGCCGGCGTTGGCGGATTGGGGCCGGGGCTTGTCACAACGGCTCTTGGTTTGATCTTGGGCGTGGTCTTCGTTGGCGGCGGGGAGGGACTGAACAAACCTGAGATCATCGAAGCCGCGATCTTCGCTAGCGTCGGCGCCGGCATGTCCTGGTTCGGCGAGCAGCTCTGCCGTACCCGCATCCACGATCAGGAGACCGCGCGCAATCTTCGGGCGCGCGAGGCGCATTTGCGGTTGGTTCTCGACACCGTGCCCGACGCCACAATCGTGATCGACGAGAGGGGCATCATCCAGTCGTTCAACGCCGCTGCCGAACGTCTGTTCGGGCGTCGGGAGGATACCGTCGTAGGGCAGAATGTGAGCATGCTCATGCCCACGCCGTTTCGGGAAGGGCATGATGGTTATATTGCCCGCTACCTCGCGACCGGTGAGAAACGCATTATTGGCATCGATCGCGTCGTTACCGGCCAGCGCAAGGAGGGCTCGACTTTCCCCATGAAGCTCGTGGTCGGCGAAGTGCGGTCGGGCGAGCGCCGCTTCTTTACCGGCTTCATCCGCGACCTGACCGAGCGGCAGGCGACCGAGCGTCAGTTGGAAGAGCTTCAGTCCGAATTGGCCCGCCTCTCCCGGCTGACCGCCATGGGCGAGATGGCTTCGACGCTTGCCCATGAGATCAACCAGCCCCTCTCGGCGATCGCCAATTACCTCCAAGGATGCGGACGCCTGCTCGAAGGTATCGAGCATCCGAGCGCGCAGAAAATTCGTGACGCCCTGGCGGAAACCACCAAGCAGACGCTGCGCGCTGGCCAGATTATCCGCCAGCTCCGCGAGTTCGTGGCGCGCGGAGAGACGGAGAAGCGGCCCGAGAACATCAACAAGCTGGTGGAGGAGGCGAGTGCCCTGGCGCTTGTGGGCGCCAAGGAGCAGGGTGTGAAAACGATCTTCCGCTTCGATGCGCGTGTCGGTCCAGTCCTCGTGGAGAAGGTCCAAATTCAGCAGGTTCTTTTGAATCTGATACGCAACGCCATCGAAGCCATGCAGGGCTCCGAGCGAAAGGAGTTGCTGGTCGTGACGGCGCTATCGGGGGACGGTAGCGTCGAGGTCAGCGTGACCGACACTGGGTGCGGTCTTGCCGAGGAGATTGTGCCGCGTCTATTCCAGCCCTTCGTCACCACCAAACCCACTGGGATGGGCGTAGGCTTGTCCATCTCCAAGCGCATCATTGAAGCCCATGGCGGAGAGATGTGGGCGGAACCCAATCCCGAAGGCGGGACGCTATTCCGGTTCACCCTGGAGCCCTCGGATGAGATGAGCGGCAGCGATGCAAGATAGTTTCGTAGTCCATATCGTGGACGATGACGAAGTGGTGCGCCGATCGCTCGCCTTTCTCTTGAGCACCGCCGGCATACCGGTCCGTGTCTACGATTCGGCAACGTCATTTCTGCACGCCCTTCCATCGCTCCAGGAGGGCTGCCTGATCACGGACGTGCGCATGCCGGACCTGACCGGCATCGAGCTGTTGCACCGCCTTAAGGCCAAATCGATCAAGCTTCCCGTGATCGTGATCACGGGCCATGGCGACATCCCCTTGGCCGTGGAGGCGATGAAATCCGGCGCCATCGATTTCATCGAGAAGCCCTTCGCGGAGGAAGCGATCCTAAGGGCGGTTCGCGCCGCCGAGATGCGCGCTACGAAGCAGGGGAGCCGGTCCCAAGACGAAGCGGCCCTTGCTGCAAGGCTTGCTTCCTTGTCGGAGCGCGAGCGGCAGGTGCTTGACGGGCTCGTGGCGGGAAACGCGAACAAGACCATCGCCTATGATCTCGGCATCAGCCCCCGCACCGTCGAGGTCTACCGCGCCAATGTGATGACGAAAATGCAGGCGAAAAACCTCTCCGAGCTCATCCGCATGACTCTGGCGGTGCGCCCCCCGGATTGATCGGCCATCCGGAACTCCGATCCTGAACTAATCCCCCAACCGTCGCCCCAGCTTTGATGTAGCTCAAAGCCGCCTGCGTCACGCGGCCATACCCTACCTCTGGTTGCGGGACAGGTGTTGCCCTGTGGGGCCCGTGCAAAGCGAGGACATGATAGGTGGCAGAGGCTGGTACGGTCCTCATCGCGGTCAGAGACGCGGTCTTGGCCGACTCCTTGCGCTTCTCCTTGGAGCTCGAGGGGTATGCTGCAAAGCTGTGCGCACCGCCCTTCGAGCCGGTGGCGGATGCTGATCCGCGGGCTTGCCTGCTGCTCGATCAAGACGTGTTCGCGACGCTCATTGGGAGAGGCGATGGAAAGGCGCTAGGCCGGCTCGGCATGCCGACCGTGCTGATGGTCAACCAACGGACCGAGCGTCTCTTGGACCATGCCAAGGCGGCAGGGGTCACCTCCATCGTCGAAAAGCCGCTGCTTGGAGGCGTTCTGTTCGAGACCATAAGAATGGTGCTTGAGGCGGACGGCGCGTTGGGCAAAGAGTAGGCGCCCCATCCTGGCGGCAAGCGGCGGAGCGTGGATGCTTTCTTACAAGGAAATGGACAACCTCGCCGCGGTCAAGATCGAAATCTCGGCCCGGGTCTCCACCGAGGAGTTCGACAAGACAGCACGCAAGCTTGAAGCTTTCATCGCGCGTCACGGCCGCGTGCGCGTGCTCGAGATTATCCATGACTTTGAAGGCATGGATGCGAAGGCGTTCTGGCACGATTTGAAGTTCAGCCTCCGTCATCTTAACGACTTCAGCCGCTGCGCCATTGTCTCGGACGCGAAATGGCTCTCGCTCTGGTCGGCCGTCGTCGAGCCGTTCATTGACTGCGAGGTCTCGTATTTCCCCCCCGGCGAGGTGCAAGCCGCGCGCGACTGGCTGTTGTGGCCCGAAGGGGCCGCCGACGTCATCTGAAATCCCGCGAAAATCCTGGGTCGCAGGACAGCCATCGCGCCTACGTAGTTTCCCGTAGGGTGCTGGCACGAATTTCGGAGCCAAGACGATAGGCATAGGAAGGGCGACAGAAACAGCGAGTCTTAGGGAGGACCAACGATGCTGACGCCAGCCACCCACTCTTCCCGCCCACCCCGCAAGCCCGACGTCGTCTTTCCCCTGCGCGGCACGCTCGCGGATGAAACATCCGGCCTAGGCCCCGTGGGCATTCCAATGGGCTTCGCCCGCAACATGGAAATCTACGCCGAAGGCGAGCCCGCAGGTCACGTCTACAAAGTTGTCTCGGGCGTGATTAGGATCAGCAAGCTGCTTCCCGACGGTCGCCGTCAAATCAGCGCGTTCCATACGGCGGGCGACATGTTCGGCTTCGAAGCCGACGATTTGCATCACGCTTCGGCGGAGGCGGTCGTGCCCGTGAAAGTTATCGCTTACAAGTGGCAAAGCCTGCTGACGGCGGGTGCGTATTCGATGAGTCTCGTCCGTCATCTCCTCAATCTGACGATGATCGGCCTCCGTCACACCCAGGAGCATCTTCTCCTGCTCGGGCGCAAGAACGCGCTCGAGCGCGTGGCGGCGTTCCTTATCGAGATGGCGGAACGCACCAATGCGGGCTCCGTCCTGGAGCTGGCCATGCCGAGGCACGATATCGCGGACTATCTCGGCCTGACGCTGGAGACGGTCTCGCGCATGTTCGGGGAGCTGAAGGACCTGGGCGCGATCAAGCTTGAGAGCGCCCGGCGTGTGCATTTGCTCGATACCAAGCAGCTTGCCTCCATGAGCGCTTGAGACGCCGGGTTGCGGCGCGCCGGGTAGCGTCATGCGAGGGGCTTGCGCGAGGCCCACGCCATGCGCCATAGGTCGGTACCCTGGTTAACCGGGGCCCCGAAGCAGCTCGATCGGCAAAAGCTCACACGATGCAAAAAAAGACCGCCGTCCTCGGATGGGTCCTCGCCATCCTCCCGCTATCATTGCTGTTTGCGGGCCTCGCCATCGCCGGGCCCACATCGAAGTCGGACCCCGTGCAGGGTAAGAAACTGGCCGAGAGGCTGTGCACCAATTGCCATCTCGTCGGCAGTGCTCAGCAACAGCGTGCGAATGCCGACGTTCCGAGCTTTCACGAGATCGGAAACGCGGAAGGACAGACTGCTGGCGCCATCATGGCGCACATCATTCTACCCAAGCACCCTATGCCGCAAATCCCCCTCACCAAGAGCGAGCTTGCCGATCTTTCCGCTTACATTCTCAGTTTGCGTGATGGTGCTCGGCAGTAGCTGAGTCGCATGGCCAGGACTTGGCGCCGCGGGTCTGGGCCCGAGCAACTCCTCCGGCGACTCCTTAACGGCCACATAATCGTTCTTGTCCCCGGGGAAGGCGATGATCGTGTCTCCCTCTTGCCGCGCACCAAGGACATGGCGTTCTCGATATTGACGTACACCGACTCGCTACTCTTGCTGTCGGTGCATTTCACCCAATTGGACATGGCCTAGCTCACCCTCGACTGATCTCTAGGACGGCACTCCTCCAGAAGCACCATGGGCATGATACGGTCGCTGGCGGGGGGGTGTTGATCTGCATCAACGCGAGCGGCAACCAGCATGCACTAGCCGAGCGGCGCCAGAGCCCCGAAGCGGGAAAGGGAGGAGCTGTCCGATGTTAGGTCAAGATCACGCCGTGAGGGGGTTCGTCATCCACCTCGGCATCTTCGTGGTTGTCGTCGCCGCTTTAACCGCTCTCAACCTGTACAGGAGCCCGCAGCATATCTGGTTCATTTGGGTCCTTGCCGGCTGGGGCATTGGGCTTGCCGCCCACGACCTAATCCTGCTGCTTCAGCGCACGGGGCGGAGCGAGGCGATCTTCACCGATGCGAGGGTAAGGGGCTTCTTCATCCATTTTTTCGTCTATGTGGCGGCGAATGCGCTGCTGATCATCGTAAGCCTGCTGTACACGCCCACCCATTATTGGTTCCTGTTCCCGCTCGTTGGGTGGGGTGTGGCGCTCGCCGCCCATGGCTACGCCGTGTTTTATCGCAAACGACCTGGCGCTGCTCGAACTGGAGCGAAAAGATGAAGAAGCCCAAGCTGTGGTACGTCATCACCGATGGTGGGCGGGCGCGTTTCGTCGAGCGCGACGAGGCAGGCGCCTTCCGGACGCTGTCGAGCTTCGTCTCCACGGAATTGCACAAAAGCGCTCATGAGCTCGGGCTCGATCGTCCGGCGCGCGTCAAGGAGAGCGCGTCGCCTTCGCGCCACGCGGTCGAGCCCCGCCGCGATTTGCACGAGGCCGCCAAGGCGGATTTCGTCCGCACCGTCGCAGCCGAGCTCGCTGCCCTGCTCAACCAAGGGCAATTCGATGAGCTTGTCCTCGTGGCCCCCCCGGGCGTGCTCCGGGAACTCAAGGATTCCTTGAGCAAGCCGACAGCCAAGGTCGTCGTCAAGGAGCTGCAAAAGGACCTCACGAAGGTCCCGGACCACGAGCTCACGGGGCATCTCTCCCCGTCGCAGTGAGACGGAGCGGTAGAAGTCCCCCCGCGCCGGTCTTTTTCCGCTCCCCCGCAAGGGGGGAGGGATCACTGCAGAGGCGCAATTCGATCTAGGCCGAAACTGCTTCTGATTTTGTCTTTGCGTCCAGCGGCAATTTGAGCCGGACCCTGCGCAGACCGGAGTCGTCGGGATTGGGGGCGACGTCGAAGCCGAGTGCCCGGCACATCGTGAGCATGCGCTCGTTGGCGGCGAGCACGTCGCCATGCAGGTCGCGAAGCCCCTCGCTTTCGGCATAACGGATCAGGTGCTGCATCAGCGCCCAGCCGAGTCCGTGGCCCTTGAGATCACTGCGAACGATGATGGCGTATTCGGCTTTCGTATAGTCGGGGTCGGCGGCAAGCCTTGCCACGCCCAACAGCTCCTGCTGGTCCTGGCTCAAAGCCACGAAAGCCATGGCGCGGGCATAATCGATCTGCGTGAAGCGGGCGATGAACTTGTGGGAGAACTCCTTCCTTGGGCTTAGCAAGCGGAAGCGCACGTCGTCTGGAGAGAGCCTTGCGAGAAAGGCGCCATAGAGATGCTCGTCGGTGGGCCGGATCGGCCTGATCAAGACGGCCATCCCCTCGGCAGTTTCGGCAGCTGCCTCCCAATGGTTCGGATAGGGGCGTATCGCGAGCCGCGGATTGGGACCGGGCATCGCAAGCTCAGCCGGCTCAATGTGGATGCGGGCGTCGAGCGCCATGACGCCGTTCTCGTCGGCGAGCAGCGGGTTGATGTCGAGCTCCCTGATGGCAGGGCAATCCACGACGAGCTGCGACAGCCGCACCAGTGTGTCGGCGATCGCCTGGAGATCGGCGGCCGGCTGATCGCGATATCCCTTGAGCAGATTGAAGATGCGCGTCTGCTGCATGAGGTCGCGCGCGAGCTCGAGATCCAAGGGCGGCAAGGCGACGGCGGTATCCTGAATGACCTCCGTAGCCGTGCCGCCGGCCCCGAATAGGATCGCTGGGCCGAACAGGCGATCGTCGAAGACGCCGAGCAGGAGTTCATGGGCGTTCGGCCGCACGATCATGGGCTGCACGGTGAAGCCCTCAAGCCGCGCATCGGGGCGGCTCTTCGCGACCCGCTTGCCGATCGCCTCTGCCGCAGCCCGGGCCTCGGCCGCCGAGCGTAGTCCGAGGCGTACGCCGCCCACGTCGGATTTGTGGGAGATGTCCTCGGAAAGCACCTTGATCGCCAGCGACGGCGCTTGTTTGAGCAAGTCGAGCGCGATCTCTTCCACCTCTTGCGGCGAGGTCGCCACACGAGTTGGCACTGTGGGGATGCCGTAGGCCGTAAGCACCGCCTTCGCCTCGGGCTCCGTTAGCAAGGCGCGTCCGTTCCGCCCCGCCGCCTGCATCACTTGCAGCGCTGCCGCGCTGTCGATCTCGGAGAGATCGGCTTCGCGGGGCGGGGTCCGTATCAGGGATTCTTGTGCCTTGGTGTATTGCCAGAGGTAGCCGAAGCC
>JBARKP010000052.1:0-1564 GCA_049801475.1 Methyloceanibacter sp. | reverse complement strand
CGGCCCTTGCTGCCGGCGCCAAGTACTATGTTGAGATGGATACGGTGGGCAATTGCTCCGTGGTCGATTCCAAGCCGAGCGCCAGCTCGGGCATGAAGATCATGGGCGACAAGGGCGGCTATGCCTCCAAGGAGGACGCCGCCAAAGCCCTAAAGGGGCTCCCAAAGGGTAAGTGCAAGGGCATAGTCGGATAAAGCCAACTCGGTGCGTCTAGGGGCCCACAACGCGTCCCTTAGCTCAGAACCCCAAGCCAGCGACAATAAATCGCCCAAGAGCGCTGCTACCCGCGACAAAACGCTAATCCACTCTCTCTTCTGTGACGGCCGTTTTGAGCGACGGACAACAGATTGCCACTTTGATCTGATGCGATGTTGGAGGCAAGGGACAACCGTTCAACCTGTTCGCAGCAATTGGAGTAGCTTCGATGTGTGACTATAGCCTGCATCTCGTCGCGTCCCGGCCCGCGAAGGTCGGCGACAAACTGGTATCGACGAGGTTCCCCCAAACGATTACGCGTGGTTTTGCTTCGGTCGGCGAGCGTAATGTGGCCGTATGTTTGCTTCCCGGCACAGAGCTTGCCTTCGAGAATGAGGTGCAATGCGAGACCGCCTACGTCTTCCGCTCAAGGCGCCAACTAGGGCACAAGGTGGCTCAGTTCCGACAGGTCAACGAGGGCCAGTCCAACGTCCATCATGATGCCCTGGAGTTCCCCAACGGGCAGATCGTCCTGCTGACACAGTTGTGCGAAGGTCAGCATGCGACCGTGCTGCAGTTGCCAGCCGGTCCGCGTGTCACCACGGACGAAGCGCAAAGGCACAGCTCGCTCGCCGTCTAACTGGCCGGCGCCACGCTGGTCGCCCGCCAGAGCGATCGCGGCTTTCGGCGTTTGTTCGCGCCGCGCGCCGTGGCAATGCCGGCGGCGAGTGGCGGGAGGAGGGCGACAAGCTGCAAGCTGCCTAGCCTGCGGGGTCGACCGGGACGCCACCAGCATGCGCTGCCGCGGTTACCGGGCTGGCTCCGACCGCTGCTCAAGACCGCGGCAGCTATGAGCCCACAGCGCAAGCTGCATTCCGTGGTGGCGGAGCTTCCGCCCGTGCCAGCTCCCAGACTAGGCGTCCCCCTCCGAAGCGCGAGCAAGCTCCCAGGAGACTGGAGGGAGGACCACTGAATATGGCCCTCGCGCCTCGCGATGATTCACGTGCCGAGCGGCGCCAAACCATAGTAGGCTTTGCGCGACGACGGCTGGGCGGGTGGCCATAGAGGAGGACTCCCATGGCTACGTTTATTGTGCTCGCTGGTTTCACGGATCAGGGCATCCGCAACGTTAAGGAAACGATCAGCCGGGCGGAAGCCTTCAAGGAGATGGCCAAGAAGAACGGCGTTACCATCAAGGACATGTATTGGACGCTCGGCCAATACGACGTCATTGCCATTTGTGAGGCGCCGGACGACGAGGCCGCGACCGCGCTTTCATTGAGCGTCTGCTCGCGCGGCAACGTCCGCTCCATGACCCTGCGCGCCTTCTCGTTCGACGAAATGAAGAAGATCCTCGGCAAGATGGTCT
>JBARKP010000051.1:0-3039 GCA_049801475.1 Methyloceanibacter sp. | reverse complement strand
ACAAGTCGGTTTTTTGAATGGTCGCGACGGCGAGGGTCGCCGGTCGCGGCGGCGTTGATGAGGGCGGTCACCTCACGTTGCCGGGATCAGCGTCGGAACGGGGATCAGCTTGGCAAGTTTTCGGAGGTTTTGGACGGTGGCGGCGAGGTGGAATTCGTCGCGGGCACCGTTTGGCCCCCGCAGTCGCAGCCTATCAAGCTTCAGGATGCGCTTGAGGTGCGCGAATAGCATCTCGACTTTTTTGCGCTGGCAGCGTGAGGTCTGATAGGCCTGGGTTTTGGCGATGTCGCGAGCCATGTCGCGGGCGCCCTCGTAGATCGACCGCGGCACCCTTCGGGCCGGCTGGCCTGGGCAGCAGCGCATCTTCAAAGGACAGGGCTCGCAATCGTATTTGCTCGTCCGGTACTTCAAAGTCGTGCCGTCATCGACCAGCCTGCCCGTTGTGACGAGCTTTTTGCCGGCTGGGCAGACATAGGCATCAGCCCGATGGTCGTAGGTGAAGTCGTCGCGCGAGAAGGTGTCGTCGGTGCGCTTGGACTTGTCGAACACCGGGACGTGCGGCTCGATGCCCTGATCGTTCACCAGCCAGTTCAGCATTTCGGCTGAGCCGTAGGCGCTGTCGCCGATCAGCCGCTCGGGATAAAGATCGAAGCGCTCCATCGAGCGCTCGACCATGCGTTTTGCCGCCAGAACTTCGGCCTGACGGATTGCCGTCGTCGTCTCGACATCGACGATGATCGCGTTGTCGACATCGATTAGGTAGTTGGTCGAATAGGCGAAGAAGACGGGCCCACGGTGCGCGGCAGTCCACCGCGCAGCCGGGTCGGCGGGAGCGATGAACTTTGGCGTCACCTCGCTCGCCGCGCCGAACGCCGCATCGTCGAGCACGGCCAGATATTCTTCGACCGCACGGCCGGCCGCATCAGGCGGTGGGCCCGCGGCACCCTCGACCCGGGTGCGGTCACTGGCGTCGGCCTGGATCAAACTGGCGTCGACGGCAAAACCTTCGCCGCCGACCAGACCCTCGTCGATGCAGCGTTGCAGGACGGTCTCGAACAGCCGGCGCAGCATGTCACTCTCACGGAAGCGGCCATGCCGGTTCTTCGAGAAAGTCGAGTGGTCGGGCACCGAGCCGTCGAGCCCCAATCGGCAGAGATGGAGTAGGCGGGCAACCCCGCCAGGGCGAGTATCCCTCGCGTCTGCCGCAGGTTCTTTCACGGAGGAAGATCATGGACTACTTCGCTGGGCTCGATGTGTCTCTCGAAACCGTCAGCGTTTGCATCGTCAACGATGCCGGTGACATCCTACTCGAGAAAAAAATCGACGCGGAGCCAGCGGCAATCATTGCTTTGCTGGAGAGCTTCGGCTGCCCGCTTAAGCGGATTGGACTTGAAGCGGGACCGACCTCGTCCTGGCTGTACAGCGAGTTGCGCTGCAGGGGCTATCCAGCAATCTGCCTTGAGTGCCGCCATGTGAAGGCGGGACTGAGCGCCATGCGGAACAAGACCGATCGCAATGATGCGCGTGGCATCGCACAGCTCGTCCGGCTGGGTTGGTTCCGGCAAGTCCACGTCAAAAGCGAAGAGGCGCAGCGGATCCGCATGCTGCTCGTCAACCGCCAGCAGCTTCTGACCAAGACCCTGGACTTCGAGAACTCGGTGCGCGGCTCGCTAAAAGTGTTCGGGCTACGGATCGGCACGGTCACCCGGCGAACATTCGAGGCGCGAGTGCTGGAACTCGTTGCGGAAGACCGCAGCCTGCTTGCGATCACCGAACCGATGCTGCGGGTTCGTCGAGCACTGATCGAGGAATTCGAGCGGCTCGATTGCCTGTGTCGGCAACTCGCGCGACGGGATTCCGTCTGCCGCAGGCTGATGACTGTTCCTGGTGTCGGCGTGGTCGTGGCTCTCACTTATCGAACCGGTGTCGACGCACCGGAGCGTTTCTCGAGATCGCGAGATGTCGGAGCGCACTTTGGTCTGACGCCGAGGCGGTACAGCTCCGGACAGACCGATTATGATGGCCGTATCAGCCGCTGTGGTGACGCGATGGTGCGCACCGCCCTTTACCAGGCGGCCAACGTCCTGCTGCATCACGGCCGCTGGTCGTCGTTGAGGTCTTGGGCCATGCGGATCGCGAAAAGGGGTAGCGTGAAGGCAGCGAAAGTCGCTCTCGCACGCCGGCTTGCCGTGGTCATGCATCGCATGTGGATCGACGGAACCGATTTCCGCTGGTCTGCCGCAAGGGCGTCGATGGCCGTAGCTTAGCACGCCAGGCAGCACCGAGTAGCACCCTTCACCAGTTCCGCCGCTGCGGCGGAAGGAGCGCCCGGAAGGGTGCGGGGGGTCGGGCGAGCCCGCATCGTTGGTTGCGACGGATCGGCGTATGCCGGCTGATCGCGAGGCAGAGCTAGGCCGTTCGAATCCTTCTCAACCCATCCTGTCCGCCGACGCCATGGCGTCGAGCACGCAAAGAAGCCTGAACCCTTCTGAGCGCCTCCCAAGCCGTAGGCCCTAAAGAATGGGGTTGACGATCCATGCCCGCCTAAAGAAACCAGCGGTAGGCGAGGTTCAAATGAACCTCCTCACATAACCGCCGCTCCGAGCGGATGCCGAAACAGTAGCCGACGATCAGCATCCTGATCATCAGCTCTGGATCAATCGAAGGCCGTCCCACCTCGCTGTAAAACGGCGCCAGATCGCGCCTTAGACCATCCAGTTCGACAAACCGGTCGATCGAGCGCAGCAGATGCGTCTCAGGCACATGCCGCTCAAGCGAAAACTCGTAGAATAGGGCTTCCTGCCCGATCCGACGGTCCCCCATCATCGGCCGCACCCCCAGTCCCCAGACTGGATTGAATCAGCACGGCCGCGCCCCGACAACTCCCGACTTGTTCAACACAATCGCCCCATTCCGGCCATTGCTCGACCCAGTCAAGAAGGTCTCGGTGGGTCGATTCCGGACCCTCCGTGTCGCCGTATTGCTCGGCCTGTCCCGCGCATTTCCGCGGCGCCGGAAAGACTTTCTTCAAATCCACGC